>DASYFD010000257.1:0-7026 GCA_036498625.1 Xanthobacteraceae bacterium
CGCTCGCCATCGTGGGGGCCGAATACGTGCTGCGCTGGCTGCCGCGCGGCACCCACCGCTGGGACAAGTTCGTGACCCCGAACGAATTCGAGGCCGCGCTCGAGCGCCACCGCCTGCGCGTGATCGCGCAGACCGGCGTGGTCTATGATCTCCTGGCCGACCGCTGGCAGCTTTCCGGCGACATGGACGTGAACTACATGCTGTCGGCCGAGAAGCCGCCGGCGGCAGAGCAGCCGCAGGCGGCTGAGGAGCCCGCTTAGCCGATGCTCGATTCCTCCTGGGCATGGGCGCTGTTCACCGTCATTGCGGCCTTCAGCCAGACCGTGCGCAATGCCGCGCAGCGGCAGCTCACCACCACGCTGGGCACGGTCGGGGCGACCCATGTGCGCTTCCTGTTCGGGTTTCCGTTTGCGCTCGTATTCCTCGCCGGCGTGCTGATCGCCGGCGGCAGCCTGCCGCGACCGGGGCTTGCCTATTGGGCCTGGGTCATGGACGGCGCGCTCGCCCAGATCGCCGCCACCGCGCTCATGCTGGCGGCCATGAACCAGCGCTCCTTCGTGGTCACCATCGCGTATATCAAGACCGAGCCAGTGCAGGTGGCGCTGTTCGGGCTGATCCTGCTCGGCGATGCCGTCACGCCCACCCTCGCGCTCGCCATCCTGGTCGCCACCGCCGGCGTGGTGGTGATGTCGCTCAAGCCCGGTGCCACCGCCGGCGGCATGCGGCCGACGCTGTCGGGACTCGCGGCGGGCGCCATGTTCGGCCTTTCCGCGGTCGGCTTCCGCGGCGCCATCTTGAGCCTCGCCCTGCCGAGCTACCTGATGGCCGCCACCTTCACGCTCGCGATCGGGCTTCTGCTCCAATCGGTGCTGCTCACCGCCTATCTGTGGCTGCGCGATCCCAAGGTGCTCACCGCCATCATGCGCTCCTGGCGGCCCTCGCTGTTCGCCGGCTTCATGGGGGCGCTGGCGTCGCAGTTCTGGTTCCTGGCCTTTGCGCTCGCGACCGCGGCCAGCGTGCGCACGCTTGCGCTGGTCGAGGTCCTGTTCGCGCAGGCGATCTCGCGCTTCGTGTTCGGACAGAAGACGACCGGGCGCGAGATGATCGGCATCGTGCTGATCGTGCTCGGCTGCGGATTGCTGATCTGGGCCTCGTAGGTTGGGTTAGCGCGGCCCGGGCGCCTGCTGTTGGCACAACATTTTCACCGCGCGTAACCCAACACTTGGGCGCAGCTGTTGGGTTACGCGCGGCTCGACGCTCTCGATCGGCTCGAAGCCCTCGTGCGCGCGCTAACCCAACCTACCCGCCAGGTCGGGTCACGCTGCCCGCGGGCGCCCACCAGGGGCGCCCCTACGGTCGCGGCCGCCGTAGGGGCGGCCCTCGTGGCCGCCCGTTTGGCAGCGTTTGTTGAATTCATTCGTGAAATCGAATTCGTTTTGTGAAAAGTGGAAGTTGGCGGCTTCCTGCTGTCGCGAGTTTGGCTTGCCCGTCATGCCAAAACCGCATGGCATTGTCGCCAATCGAGCCCCGCGCTCGCGCCGCCCGCTTGCAAAATACAGGACGGAAACAAGCAGCCGTGGTCACGCAGGGTACCGCAGCCATGCAGCCGGCGGATGGGTGCGGCCGGATTTGATTGCTCCATTGAAAATACAATCCAACAACAAATAACCGCGGTTATAGGCGGGTCGCGCACGGCTTCGCATCGGCAGGACGGCGCGTACCGGTTTGCGCCAGCCGGAGCTCGGGGCGCAATGCGTGAGTTTCAATTTCCGGAATCCACTGATTTGGGGGGTGAGGTCAAGCCTCGTCCAAGTGGTTCGGCCCGCGCCCGTCCCGCATTGCGCTGCGCTCCACGGGGCCGCGGAAATGCCGGCCGGGCTCGACCATGCGGCTTGCGCCGCCATCCCGGTGCCCCGATATTACCACCAACCGGAGATCGACCCATGAGCCAGCAGCAGCCTAAATCCCGCGGAATCTTGTCGGGGGTCGGGCAGATCGTCATCATCATCGCCATCGTGGTGCTGACCCGCACGGTGGCGGCGGAGGCGTATTATGTGCCGTCGGGCTCGATGCAGCCGACCTTGCTGATCGGCGACGAGCTGATGGTGTCGAAATTCTCCTACGGCTACAGCCGTTTCTCGATGCCGTTCGGGATCGGGCCGGCGCGGGCGGAGCGGCTGTTCGGGCGGATGCCGCAGCGCGGCGACGTCGTGGTGTTCCGCCTGCCGAGCGACCCGAGCCAGACCTATGTCAAGCGCGTGGTCGGGTTGCCGGGCGACCGCCTGCAGATGCGCGACGGCCGCCTGTGGATCAACGACACGGTGCTGCCGGTGCGCCGCGAAGGCGTCGGCCCGGTCGAGATGGAGGACGGCGGTTCCGAGCTCGCGGCTCGCGAGATCGAGACGCTGCCGGGCGGCCGCGAGCACCCGATCTTCAAGTTCGACGGCGTCGGCGGGCTCGACAATACCGAGGTGTTCGAGGTGAGCCCCGGCCATGTGTTCGTCATGGGCGACAATCGCGACGATTCCGCCGACAGCCGGCTGGCGCCGCAGGCCGGCGGCGTCGGCCTGGTGCCGGTGGAGAACCTGGTCGGCCGGGTCGATGTGGTGCTCGGCTCCTGGGATCTCGGCGTGGCGCACAATCCGATCTGGACCTGGCCCGCGGGCCTGCGGCTGTCGCGGTTTTTCTCGCTGGTGAATTGATACTTCGGGCGCATACGCTACAGCGCGCGGCGCATCGCCTGTGCGTTTGACCTGAAGCGACCAGATCCCTCACATCTCCACACGCGAGTCGCTCCTGCGGCCCGCGGAATTGTTTGATCACCGGCGCAAAACGACTTTTGCAACCAAATTGGCCCGGCCCGGAAATGCTGGCTGGCTTCAAAAGAGTCCGGTTATTTGCTCGTTCTGAGGATTACCGAGCCCCCCAAATTGCTGATTGTGAGCCTGCAGTGTTGAGATTACCATTGCGGCTCTGCGCATCAATGAGCCGGCATGATGCGGGATGGCGGGTGCTCAGGCGACGAGGGAGGCCACCCATGAACCTCTTGCTGGTTGTGTTCGCGGCCGCGGCGAGCGCGGTGGCCGCCGGGACGGCGGCGGGCGACGGATATCATCTCCAGCAGACAGTCCCGATCACGCCCGGGGGCGGCAACTTCGACTACGCGGCCGCGGATGGCGTGAACCGACGGGTTTATTTCTCGCATGGAGACGAGGTCGTCGTTCTCGATGCGGATTCCAATGCCCTGGTCAGCAAGATCCCGGCTCCGCAATTCGATCCCTCCTACGGGATCGGACTCTTCGGCAGGACAACCCCCTACCAGGGGATCCATCACGTCGGGATTGCAACGGAGCTGGGCCGCGGCTTCACCGCCAACGGCCGCGCCGGATCGTCGACGATCTTCGATCTCAAGACGCTGGAAAGAATCGGCGAGGTCAAGCTCACCGGCAACGATCCGAACGCGATCGTCTACGATGCCGCAACCCAACGGGTTTTCACCTTCAACGAGGACGGCGAAAATGCCACCGCCTTCGATGCGAAGACCGGCCAGGTGTTGGCTACCATCGCGCTCGGCGCCCGCCCGGCATTCGCGGCGTCGGATGACAAGGGCCATGTGTTCGTCAACCTGATCGAGAAGAATCTTGTTCAGCGGATTGACGCGCGGAATTTGACGCTTGCGGAACGATGGCCGGCGGGATGCACGGCGCCCCACAATGAAACCATGGCCATCGACAAGAGCAATGGGAGGCTGTTCGTCGGATGCCGGCCGGATTTTCGTCGACTGCTCAATCCGCCCGGCCCCCGCCCCGAGCGCATCATGGTGGTCCTCGATACGAACGATGGTCATAAGGTGGCCACCGTGCCGATCGGCGGGAATCCGGATCAGGCAGCCTTCGATCCCGGCGCGGGCCTCGCTTTCAGCGCCAACGGAGAAGGAACCGTCACAGTCATCAAGCAAGAGTCTCCGGACAAATACAGCGTTCTCGAGACCGTAGCGACCGAGCCCGGAGCGGCGCGGTTGGCGGTCGATCCAAAGACGCTCAAGATTTTTGCTCCCAACAACGACCGGACCTCGACCGGCAAGGATCAGAACTTTCGAATCCTGGTCCTGGGAAGGTGAGGGCATATCGGATCGGCTCTGGAGAGACACGATGAGGCGCGCACCAAGACTTCGTGCTGCCGCAATCACGCTGCTGGCGTTTGCGGCGGCAACGCAGGCAGCGGGCGCGCAGGCGCCCGAGGTGACCCGCGCTGCGCCTTTTACGCCGCGCGCCATCCTTCTCGCGCCTCCCAAGCCGGGCGCGGCGCCCATCATGGTGAACTCACCCGATTTCGCGAACCAGAACTATCAGGATAAGCGCTTCTTCCAGACCCTGGTCGGAGGGCTGAACATGGCGCCGGGAGTGTCCTGGTCGGCGGGGCCCTCCAGTACGCAATCCTATGTGCTGTTCATTGAGGGCGAGGGAGGGGCGCGGATCGACCCGACCGTGCATTGGATCGTCTACAACATTCCGGCGGTCGCCACCCGCCTGCCGACCGGCATCCCGAAAGAGGTCGCGATCAAGGATCCGGCAGGCGCGATCAACGGGCGCGAGGATTCGAGCGTGTTCCGGGGCGAGGTCGACGGCGAGGTCGGCTATCGCGGCCCCAACTTCACGACCGATGGGGGCCGGCCGCATCCCTATTCGTTCGAGGTCTTCGCACTCGACACCAAGCTCGATCTCGATCCCGCGAAGGCCAAGCGCAACGCCGTGATCGCCGCCATGCAGGGACACGTGCTCGCTTCCGGCGTGCTGGTGGTCCGTTTCGGCTACGATAATTTCAAGCCACCGCAATAGCCATTGCCTCCCCCGGTCATTCCGGAGCGGAAGCTGGAACCCATGATGCAGCCGACAGAGTTCGAGCTCATCTTCAACCACAGGACGGCAAGGCTCACCCTGCCGCTGGCCATGCTCATTGCGCCGACGAGGTGATTGAATGATGAAACGACGCGAATTCATCGCGCTTCTCGGCGGCTCGGCAGCGGCTTGGCCGGTGGCGGCAAGCGCGCAGCAGGCGGAGCGCGCGCGCCGGGTTGGCGTGCTGATGAACAGCGCAAACGGCGCCTTCGGGCAGCCGCGTGCGCGCGCGTTTCAACAGGAGCTCCAGCGGCTGGGATGGATCGATGACCGCAACATCGCGGTCGAGTACCGCTGGGGCGAGGATCGCTTCGAGCAATTCGCCGCGGTCGCCGCCGAGTTCGTCCGCCTCGACGTGGACGTTATTGTCACGGTTGGAACCCCGGCCACCCTCCGAGCAAAGGAGGCCACATCGGTCATCCCGATTGTGTTCGTGGGGTCGCGCGACCCTGTCCGAACGGGGCTGGTGGCAAGCCTCGAGCGCCCGGGCGGGAACATCACCGGCATATCAAACCAGAACCCGAATATTGCCAGCAGGCGGATCAAGCTCCTGCAGGACTTCGTGCCGGATCTCAGCCGACTGGCGATCCTCGCCAATGCCGATGACGTCAGCGGTGCTTTGGAGGTGCACGACACCACGCAGGCGGCCGGCGCGCTTGGCATTGATGTCATCGCCAGCGAAATCCGGCGGGCGGAAGACATTGCACCCGCGCTTGCGAGTCTGCACGGGCCCGCGCTCGCACTCTACGTGGTCGCCGACGCGCTCACGAACACGCATGCAGGCGAGATCAGTGCGCTGGCGCTCGCCGCCCGGCTGCCGACCATCTACGCCTTTCGGCAGCTGCTTGAGAGCGGAGGCCTACTCTCCTACGGGCTGGATGGCCTCGCCCAGTATCGAGGCGCCGCCGCCCTGGTCGACAAGATTCTGCGCGGCGCGCGGCCGGCGGACATCCCGGTGGTTCCGCCGGCAAAGCTCGAGCTGGCGGTCAACCTCACCACCGCCAAGGCGCTCGGCCTCACGGTGCCACCCAATCTGCTCTCCACTGCCGACGCGGTGATCGAGTAGGGC
The DNA here is from genome assembly GCA_036498625.1 of Xanthobacteraceae bacterium. Taxonomy (GTDB): domain Bacteria; phylum Pseudomonadota; class Alphaproteobacteria; order Rhizobiales; family Xanthobacteraceae; genus VAZQ01. The sequence goes on from DASYFD010000257.1 coordinate 5,968, forward strand.
ACTTTGCTGCGGTGCCTGGCGCTTCCGCGAGTCTGAGCTTGTGGAAACGCCCCCTCACCGGGCCCGAATTCCGGTTTTCGCTCGGAGCATGTTGCCCTCTCCCGGCACGCGGGGCGAGGGAAGTCGTGCTACCCGGCAGTCGTAGCAAACGTCAGTGCCAGAACTCTACCGTTCCGTGGCCGAGCCGCTGGGGAGGTTGTACTTCCGCGAGCGCGCGTTGAGCTCCTCGACTTGCTCGACCTTGTCTACGCTCGCCCGGCCCAGAGCTCCCTTTTGCGCTTCAGCCATGGATCCCGTGGCCTGCAATTCGGCCAGGGCTTTGTCGATGGCCCCCAACGCAATGTTCACCATGGGTGGAGTCTGGCCCACGGCGACGCGGGCGGTCTTCAGGGCGGCTTGAGTGGCCGGGAAATTCGGGCGGCCGATGACGGCAAACAGCGGCTTCTTGATGAGGTCGGCCGCCTTGGCGAAGTCCTGCAGGGTCGGCAACCCGATCCACACGCAGTCGGCGCCGGCTTCGGCGTAGGCGGCCGCCCGATCCAGCATCTCGGTGTAGGAATTGTTCGGCGTCGGAGCGAGACAACGCGCGATGAGGACCATGTCGGTGCGCGCGTCGGCCGCCGCGTGAATGTTGTCGATCATCCGGGCCTTGGGAAGGACCCCCGGAACCGAATAGGCGGTGGCGCGGTTGATCGGCATCCGGTCATCGAAGGCCGCGCAGCCGATGCCGGCTCTGTCGCACTGCTTTGAGAAGCGGTAGACATTGAGCGGCGTGGCGCCGAAATCGTCCACATCCGCGACCACCGGAATATCCACGTTCGCGGCGATGACGCTGTCATAGGCGAGATCTCGGACACCGTGACGACCGCCTGGTCCGGCAATGCAAGCAATTCCTGGTTGGTGGCGCTGCTGCCGACGAACACGCTCTTGAATCCGCGAACCTCGATCAGGCGCGCCGTCAGGAGATCGTAAGCGTTGCCGCAGACGAGCGGCTCCGGGCCATTCATCAATTCGCGAAAGCGCCCGCCCATCGTTCTTGCTGCCGGGCGCTCCTGCGCG
>DASYFD010000258.1:0-43108 GCA_036498625.1 Xanthobacteraceae bacterium
ACCACGCTGGGGCCGCTGCGGGCCATGAAGGGTCTCCTGATCGCGCTGCAGTATCACCACAAGGCGGCCGAGGGCCGTCCTGACGGCTCGCCGCCGTGAACGGCGCTCCGCAACCGCGCCGTCCCCCGGGCGTGGTGGGGCCGGCCATCGCGGCGCTGATCGTGCTCGCGGGTCTGCTTTGGCTCGGCAAGTGGCAGCTCGATCGCAAGGCGTGGAAGGAAGAGCTCATCGCTACGCTTGGGCAACGCCTCACGGCGGCGCCCGCCGCGCTGCCGGCGCGCGAGCGCTGGGCGAGCCTCGATCAAGCCGCCGACGAATTCCGCCGCGTGCAGTTTCGCGCCGAGGTCGTCCCCGGCGAGGAGGCGCTGGTGTTCACCAGCGGCTCGGCCTTTCGTCCCGATGTGTCGGGGCCAGGTTATTGGGCGTTCGCGCCGGCGCGGCTCGCGGGCGGCGGTGTGGTCGTGGTCGACCGCGGCTTCGTGCCGGAAGGCCGCCAGGACAAGGCCACGCGCGCGGCCGGCGAGAGCCCCGAAGGCGTCGACATGGTGGGCGTCATGCGCTGGCCGGAAACGGCCGGATGGTTCATGCCGACAGCGGATCCCGGCCATAACCTGTGGTTCGTGCGCGATCCCAAGGCCATTGCCCAGGCCAAGAATTGGGGCGAGGTGGCGCCGTTCTTCATCGAGCTGGAAAGCCCGCAGCCGCCCGGCGGCCTGCCGCGCCCCGGACCCCTTAGGGTCGAACTGCCCAATGATCATCTGCAATACGCCATGACTTGGTTCGGCCTGGCGGCGGTGCTGGCGATCTCGTTCGCATTCTGGCCGCGCAGCCGCTGGCGGGAAGACAGCGCCCCGTCCGAGTCCTAATAGACCGTGATCGAGAAATAGAATCGGTGCGCACGCTCTCTGAGTCGTCCCTGCGAAAGCAGGGACCCATACGCTGTGCCCCATCGAGAGGATACGGCGTATGGGTCCCGGCGCTTCGGCCGGGACGACGCCGGTAGAGGTGTCGACGAGCGCAGGAACAGTGTTCTTCGCGCGCTTCTCACAACGCTCTCAAGACGACTACTTCGGTGCCACCATCTCGTTGAATCGCGCGATCACGTCCTTGGGGGTGGCGGCCATCTGGTTGATGAGCTTGACCACGGCGTCGCCGTCGATCGGGCTCACATCGAGCCCGAGCTTTTGCGCATCGGCCCCGAACGCCGCGTCCCGGCTCATGTCCATGAACGCCGTCTGCAGCGCCTTGGCGCGCTCGGGCGGCAGATCGGGCGGCGCCGCGATCGGCAGCGCGATGAAGAACGGCGCCTCGGCGAACGCGATCAGCGACAGCGCCTTGGGGTCTTGGGTGAGCTCGCGCGCGATCGGCACGTCCGGCAGCTCGGGCAGGCGGGTGGTGCGGCTGAACGCCACCAAGGGGCGAAATGCGCCGGCCTGCCACAGCGCCATCTGGCCGGCCTTCAGCGCGCTCAGCCCATTGATCTGGCCATCGACCTCGCTGCGCTGCTGCGCCAGGAACACGGCGGCGGCCCCCGCATAGCCGCGCACGATCTGCACGTTGAGGCCGAGCACGTCCCGGCAGATGATCGAGAAGATCAGGTTGGTGGCGCCCGCCCCGGTGGTGCCGAGCCGCGCCAGCGTGCCCGGCTTGGCGAGATCGGCGACGGTCTTGGCCGGGAAGCTCGCATTCACCTGCAGCAGATAAGCGTCGTTGGCGTAGGACGACACGCTGCCGAGCCAGGTCAATTTGAGCGGATCGAACCGCACATTGGGGTCGCCCTGCACGGCGAGCTGGGGTGTGCCGCGCTCCAGGATCGCGATCACCGAGCCGTCCTTCTCCGCATTGACGGCGAGCCGGTTGGCGAGCGCAAGGCCGTTGGCGCCGGAGAGGTTCTGCACCACGATGGTGGGCTTGCCGGGCAGGAAATTGGGCATGTGCTTGGCGATCAGGCGGGCCGTGAGATCGTTGATGCCGCCGGGCGCGCTCGCCACGTAGAGCGTGATGGTGCGCCCCTTGTAGAACTGCTCGACCGTCTGGGCGGCGGCGGGGCCGCAGAGCACCCAGCATAGCCCCACCAGGGCCAGCGATCGCAGGCTCGGAAACCGCTTGCGGCAAGGCGAGGGAGCGTGTGGCATCGTTGTTCTCCGGCGGCAAGCTGCGCGATGAATTGCCGCAATGGGCCGAGCGTGAAGCGCCAAAAGCCATGTTACATTGATTTTACGGCGGATTCCTGTCGCCATCACCTGGAAAATCGGGCAAGCTCCTGCGCTATCAGCCCCGAGCCCAGCACCGCGAAGGCCGTTTGGTTCCGATACGGAGGTCGTCATGTTTTCGAAAATCAATCACGTCGCCATCGTCAGCGAGAACTATGCGCAGCTCGCGCAGTTCTACGAGGCGGTGTTTGGCATGCAGACCTCGGCCAAGACCCGGGCCGGCCGCGCGGTGACGGTGGGCGACGGCTATGTCGGGCTCAACATCAATCCGCGCCGGGCCGGGCGCTCCGCCGGCCTCGATCACTTCGGCATCCAGGTCGACGATTGCGATACGGTGTTCGAGCGCATGGGCAAGAAATACCCGACCGTGAAGTGGCTCAAGCGCCCTTCCAACCGTCCGTTCGCCGGCATCACCACCCATGATCCGGACGGCAACGTGTTCGATATCTCGCAGAAGGACATGGCCAACCGCACCTCGATCTATGTGGAGAACGACGGCAAGGCCAATCCGCGCCACATCAATCACGTGGGCATGCGCACCATGCGGCCCGACGCGATGGCGGAATTCTATCGCGACGTGTTCGAGCTCGTGCCCAGCAATGTCGACAAGCAGGCCGGCGACGCCAACCATTACCTGACCGACGGGCATGTGACGCTGGTGATCATGCCCTGGGACATCACCGACTATGACGCCACCGGCATCATCACGCCGGGCATGGATCACATCGGCTTCAAGGTGGAAAGCCTCGAGGCCTTTCGGGCCGACGTCCAGCGGATTGCGGATGACAATCCGCGGCTGGCGCCCGCACCGGTCGGCACCGGCAAGGAAGGCGCGGCGCTGGCGAAGCTGTTCGAGCGCAGCTGCTCGCTCGGTCAGCACTGCCTGGCGGATCCGGACGGCATCCTGATCGACGTGATGGCGGACTGAGGAGCGGCGAGCGCCGAGCGCGCCAGAACCGCAGCAGAGGACCACAATGATGCGCTGGAGATTTTCGCTATTTGGAGCCGCCGCGATGCTGGCGCTCGGATCGAGCGCTGCGCCGGCCGACCCCATTGCCGATTTCTACAAGGGCAAGCAGATCAACTGGATCCTCAGCGCCGGCGCGGGCGGCGGCTATTCGGCCTATGCACTCGCCTTTGCGCAGCATTTCACCGCTCATATTCCCGGCAATCCGCACATCATCGTGCAGAACATGCCGGGCGCCGGCGGCATCCGGGCGATGCTCTTTCTGCAGAGCGTGGCGCCCAAGGACGGCACCACCATCGGGCTGGTGCACTCGAGCGTGCCGTTTGCGCCGCTCTACGGCATCAAGGGCGCCAATTTCGATTCCCGGCAGATGAACTGGATCGGCAGCATCAACGCGGCGACCGGCATCTGTGTGTCGTGGACCGCGTCCGGCATCACCACCTGGCAGGATCTGTTCGACAAGGAGTTCATCGTCGGCGGCACCGGCGCGGGCTCGCAGATGGAGACCATGCCGGCCATGCTCAACAAGCTGTTTGGCACCCGCATCAAGGTGATCTCCGGCTACAAGGGCGGCAACGACGTCTATCTGGCGATGGAGCGGGGCGAGGTGCATGGCCGCTGCGGCGGGCTGATCTCCTCGATCAAGTCGACCCGTCCGAACTGGTTCCCGCAGAAGAAGGTCTCGGTGCCGATCCAGATCGCGCTCGAGCGCGACCCGGAATTTCCCGATTCGCCCGCCCTGATCGAGTTCGCCAAGGACCAGCGCACCAAGGACATCCTGCAGCTCATCCTCGCCCCCATGGGCATGGACCGCCCGATCCTGGCGCCGCCCGGCACGCCGCCCGGGACCGTGGCGGCGCTGCGCAAGGCCTTTCATGAGACCATGAACGATCCCGCCTTCATTGCCGAAGCCGACCGGCAGCATCTCGAGATCGCCGAGGTCGACGGCGACAAGATCGCCAAGCTGCTGCGCGACTCGTTCGTGCTGCCGCCCGACGTGGTGAAGGCCGCCAACGAGGCGATGGCGCTGACGGGTGCCGCCAACGAGAATTAGCGAAATGCGTTGGAAGCGATCACTTGATGGCTGGCGCAAGTGAATTCCTTGCGCAATTGGAATCCTCCATCGAAATACGGATCTCGATTGTGAATCGTTGCTTGAAGCCGGCTATGTTGCGTTGCTTTCGGGTCGCGCCGACCTCCATATCATCGATATAGGAGGTCACGCCGGGCGCGCTATTGCGGATCGCATCGAAACCATCTGCGCTCTGGACTTCGGTCGATTTGAGCGCCGCGGCTGAGCGCGAGATCGCGGAGTTCGCGGGCGACAGGAACGCCCGGCTGAAACCGCCTCGACCTAGCGAAAGGCAAGATTGCTAAATACGCCGAAATGATCGGATGAAAGATCAAATCCGTTGTTGCCATCAAAGACAACGGAACAGTCCTTTATCGCCAGATCGCGGCTGGCAAAAATGTAATCGATCCTTTGGTCCAATGTCCAAGATGGATCAACGTATCGGTTACGACAAGAATAGGTGATCCCCCGGCAGTTGGGAAAGCACTCTGCAAAGACATCTTGAAAGTCTTCTTTGTCGTCCATTACGGCGCGCACCGCCGGCGAGTCCGCGGTATCGTTAAAATCTCCGCAGAGTATCTTGGCCGTTTGCTTTCCTGGCGGGCAGCAGCGCTCGATCGCTGTCAGCAGCATTGCTGCCTGCCTTCGCCTCTCCTCGATCATTTCCGGAAGATGTGTAAGATGAGTGTTCGTCACCAATAACGGCTGGCCGCCGATCGATAACTCCGCCGATAAGGCGTGGCGCGGAAAATCTCCCGGGAAATTGGGTAAGAGCACGTTGCTCGATCTCATGATGGGGCTGGAGCTGACAATCGCCAAGCCATTATCGTCCACGATATGCATATGGCCGCACATTATGGCAACGAGCTCAGACTGCCTCTGCCCGGATTTCGGATCGCGGTCGGCCTCCTGCAGGCAAACAATGTCGGGGCGTAATCGCTTCAGTCCCGATTCAAGTGCCCGATGTCGAGCCTCGATCGGCTCATTGATGTTCCACAAGTTGAGAGTCAAGACGCCGAAGCTTGTCATCGCACGAGTGTGATGCGCTGAGCCCGGCGATGCAACTCTTCATCGAGCGCCTGGAAAGCTATGCGCCGTCGCGCCGAGATCGATGTAGAGATACTCGAGCTTGCCGCTCCAATCGCCGAATGCCGCCCCGACGCCGGCGTTGGCGGTCCGTCCGGCCTTCACATCCTTGAAGCTCGCGGTGAACGACCCGCTGCCGGGCGTGGTGACGGTCGTCCCTAACTTGACCTCGCCGCTATCGAGCGATTTTGTGTCGGCCGACGATTGCCCGTTCAGAAATCCGGCTTGTCCGCATGCGGGAAGTCTGCATCCAGGTTATGGAATGAAAACCTGTTCTCGGCGCACACCCCTTCTGGGAATTCATCGTGGTCGCGCAGATAAATCATGACGGCGGTCCAGGGTGTCGTGAACGCGCCTTCATCTTCGATCTTGAACAGGACCTGCAGGTACTTGTCACGATAGTTTGGATCATAGGGGCCGGTGGCCCGGCGGTTCTCCTTGACACCGCGCCGCATCGCGTCCTTGGCGTCGTCATAGTCGACCATCCGATAGCGTTCCACCACGTGCAGCTTCTCGGTGTAAGGCGTGCCGAACAAGTCGATCATCGCATGCGGACGATCGGTCCTGATGCCCATGGTGTCGATCACCAGGGCATCGTCCTCGTAGTGGCTGACCGCATCCCCGTGCCAGGACGGCGCCAGCTTCGCCGGATGGGGAAGGTTCATGCGCACGCGTCGGACTTCATGGTTCTCGTTGAAAACCATCACGATCTGGTCCGGCAGCTGCAGCATCTGCATGGCCGCATGCTTGAAAAGGTACGGCACGGGCTCGGGCCAGCATGTGTTGGAGGGGCTTGGAAAGGTCACGCCGGCCAACGACAGCTCGCCCTTCTTCTTCACCACGTCGGCGGCCCAGGGCTGCAAGATCGGGTTCTTGTAATCGCCGACCAGCGAGCCGTAGTCGCTGACGCCGGTGCCCTTTTCCCGCGACAGATTCGTCACCGGACCGGGACCCGACGCCGGTGGTATGAACCAGGGAAGATTGCCGTGGCGCCATGTGCCGGAGAAATCCGGGATGGAAGCCGCGCTGTGCTGCCCGATTTTGACCTGCCCGGCCGCGGGCGCCGCCTGTTGCCCCGAGGCGGGGCCCGCAGCGGCCGCCAATGTCATCAATACGAGCAAATTCCGCTGCACATTCATGACTGCCTCACGCGCCCCGTTGGGGCATGACAAGGCTCGATCGCTTACGGGCCGGCGGCGTCCTCGTGCAAACGTGTCATTTCAAGTCGCGAAAGGTCGCCGAACAGGGTTGCCCGGCGACCCAAGGCATTCATGACTCCGACTACGGAGCCATCCACGGGGTGTTCCGCGCCGGCGCGAAGCCGACCGGGATGAGCGCGACCTCTTTCAGCGACTTGATGTCGACAACCGAGACGTTGTTGGTGTGCTCATTGGCCACGTAGGCGGTCTTGTCGTCGGGCGAGATCGTCAGCCAGCCGGCTCCCTTGCCGCCGAGCTCGACGGTGCCCAGGAGCTTCAGGTCCGGCACCGAATACGCGTAGAGGGCGCTGTTCAGCCGGCTGTTGACCAGGAGCGTCGTCTGATCCGCCGTAATGGCGATGCCGTGCGACGGAGCGGGCGGGCCCTTGGGGACTCGCTTCTCGACGGGAATCTCGGGCAGCTTGATCTCGTTGATCTTCTTCTGCGTGGCGAAGTCCACCACCGCAAATCCGTTGAGATCGCCCAGCTGGCCGAAGACCCACTTGGTGGAGCCGTCGGGATTTTTCGATATCGCCATCGGCGACGGCGCCGGAGTCATCAGCAGGCTCCAGGCGATCTCGTTGGTCTTCGTGTCGATCACATCCATCATGTTCGACGGCGGCTTGGCGCCCCGGCTCGAGCCGGCGATCACGTACTTGCCGTCCGGAGTGACGTTGAGGTCGTGGATGCCGCCCTTGAGCGCGATGGACTTGACCTTCTCCAACGAGACGGTGTCGATGACGTCGACGCCGCCGTTCGGCTGCGCCTTGATCTGCGGGAAGGCCGAGAGGTCGTCCCACTCCTGGGCGATCGCCACATACAGCCATCGTCCATCCGGGGTCAGGTCGATGAGATTGGCGACCCCGCTCAACGGGATGCGCTTGATCACCTCGAGGGTCTTGCCGTCGACGACGTTGAGCACCTTCTCCACGCTTTCGACGCTGACGTAGATTCGGCTGCCGTCGGGGGACACGGCGATCCCGTGGTTGGCTTCGATCCCCTTGATCTCTCCCACCACCTTGTTGGTGGCCGGATCGATGATGTTGATGTTGTCGCCGGCGGAGTTCGTCTGCAGGATCCGCAGCTGCGCCGCCATCGCGGAAATGGACACCGTGCACAGGACGATCCCGGCCAGAGCGGCGAGACCGCCACGAAATGCCTGATTGCTCGTCATCTTCGTCATCTCCATGTTCAACGACAATTTACCCGCATGTGCGGGCGGCAAGTCTTTCGTCAGGAGATTGCGGCCGGGGCTACTTGCCGGTTGCTCCCGACACGAACGCTTTCAGTGTCATCCAGTCCGGATCGGACTGCGAGGCGAATTGCTGCCCCCCGCCGTGATGAGGGTCGCCGCCGGCTTCAAGCGCGAGCGGATGCTTGACGAGCGGGCTGTCCATGACGCCGGGCGCAGCCACCCGCTGCACCAGCTCGAAATTCTGGCGCGACTGCTCTTCGTTCCATGTGCTGGCGCCGGGCGAGAGCGGCACCAGATGGAACGGCGCGTTGTTGACCGAATGGCACAGCACGCAGCGGGCGTGACCGGGTCGCTTGGTCACAAACACCGGCTGCACTTTGTTCTTGAAGAATTCGTAGTCGAGCTTCGCGGCCGCCCCCTGGGAGGCCGGCGTCTGGCTTTGCGCGGGGCCAAGCGTGAAGGCCGCCGACAGAGCCAAGCATGCCGCGACGATCACAAGAGAAGAGGAGGACCCCTGGACTCGGTGCATCGATACCTCCCACAAAATATGTGCTTGAAAGCACAGATACTATGCTCGCGCCGAAGGACCCGTCAAGTTTTGCAGCGAAGGAAGACGAGAGATTGCCTTGTGCCGACGATTCTTTCGCACTGCGGTATCAGCGTTGCGAATGTCTCTGCTCCAAAGCAATCCCGCGAACGAAAGGATCATCCGGTTTGCCCCTGATCGCCGCCGAATTGGCGCGCCGCAGCAATAACCGCCGGGCCAAGCTCGGCCAACCCCGCGCCAAAGCAAACCAATTCAGGTGACAACCTCCCAAGTCAGCGGCCAGGAATTGCCGGGAAGAGCCTATTGTTCATGCCGTCATGGAAAATTAATCTGGGCCCTCCGGCCGCGAATAAGCGCGCGTCGGGGCACCACCACGCAACGGCCTGCCGCACCCGATGGAGGAGTAGATGCGCGATCTCGTTCAGCATACGACCGATGTTACACCCCGCCGCAGCTTTTTTGGCCGCATCGCCGCCATGTCGGCATTCGGCCTGTTCGGCTTTGCGGCAGTCACGGCGCGCGCCCAAAAGGCGCAATCGGACGGCCCGGATTGGCCCGGAGCCCTCAAAGGCCGCCATCGGCAGGTTTTCGACATCTACGACATCAACGACGGGTTTCCGCTCGGCTTCACCAACAACTTCCTCACGCCGAACGAGTCGGCGACGGCGGTGATGATCTTCCGCCACAAGGGTCTGCCCTACGCGGTCGGCAGCGCCATGTGGGCGAAATACAAGATCGGCGAATCGTTCAACATCATGGACCCGGAGACCAAAGCGCCGGCCGTGAAGAACCCATACTTTCAACCGAAGCCGGGCGTGCTGAACAACAACGACATGGCGCTCGATCAGCTGCATGCCAAAGGCTCGGTGATGGGCGCATGCGGGGTCGCGCTGCGGGGCCAGAGCCGCCGGCTGGCCGCAAATGCCGGCGTGACTCCTGAGGAAGCGTTGAAGGAATGGACCGCCAACCTGATCCCGGGCGTCACCGTCATCCCGTCGGGGACATGGGGAGTCAATCGCGCGCAGGAAGCAGGCTGCACCTATTGCGCAGGAGGTTGAAGCTGCGGTCCGGAGGGCGCCGCCCAGGCGTCCGCTTCGGGCCTCGACGGCGTGCCAAAGCCGGAGCATGATGCATCGCTGCCTCGGGCGGAGCTTTGCATCATGGCCGTCAGCATCAAGGTGAATGGCGCGCTGCACAGCGTGCCGGCCGAGCCGGACACGCCGCTGCTCTACGTGCTGCGCAATGATCTTGGCCTCAATGCCGCCAAGTTCGGCTGCGGGCTTGGCCAATGCGGCGCCTGCACGGTGCTGGTCGACGGCACCCCGGTGCGCTCCTGCGTCACGCCGATCGGCTCGCTCGGGCAATCGGAGATCATCACGCTCGAAGGTCTCGGCACGCTCGAGCGGCCGCACCCGCTGCAGGCCGCTTTCATCGCCGAGCAGGCGGCGCAGTGCGGCTACTGCATCGCGGGCATCATCATGTTTGCCAAGGCGCTGCTCGACCGCATCCCGCAGCCGAGCGAAGCAGAGGTGCGGCTCGGCCTTACCGCCAATCTGTGCCGCTGCGGGGTTCATAACCGGATCGTCCGCGCGGTTCTCAAGGCGGCGCAGGCGGGTGGGAGGATCTGACGGGCGCGATCTCGCAGCGATCGTCCCGGGCTCGGTGGCCAGCACCATCTTGCGCCACCGGCCTGACTGCGGCATGTTTTAGGTCATCCTGGCGCCTTGGTCGCGCCCTTGGATCGCGGGCACTCGAACAATGGGGCGCAACATGATCAACAATCACGTTCCGACTGTTTTCGGCGTTCTGGTCATTCTGGCCGCGCTGGCGGCGCCGGCAAATGCCGCCGAGGCCATCCCGAATTCGGGCTCGCCCGCAGAATTCAACGCCAAATTGCTGGTTTGCAACACATGCCACGGTGAAGGCGGCATTGCCAAAAATGCCAGCATTCCGATCCTCTCGGGCCAGCAGGAAAGCTATCTCTTGAAGCAACTGCATGACTTCGCGAGCGGGGCTCGCAATGTCGAGGTCATGTCGTGGATGGCGACGAGCCTGTCGCCGACGGAACTGGGGTCGGCGGCGGCTTATTTCGCGAAAAGAAGCTGGCCGGCACGGACCACCGCCGCCGCCGCGACGTCGCCGCCCGCCATGGTGGCGGTATGCGAGGTTTGTCATCAGCAGAACTTCGTCGGGGGCCTGCCGGCGCCGCGGCTGGCCGGCCAAACCTACGAATACCTGGTGGAGGCGATGCGCCGGTTTGCCGACGGTGAGCGGACCAACAATGGCGACATGACGAAAATCATGGCGGCGATCTCGCCGGCCGACCGGCAGGCGATGGCGCGTTACATATCCGGCCTCTGATCGGCTCCGATGTGATTGTTCCGATGCGGCAGCGGCGATCCTGATCGAGGACACGCCGCGAGTTAAGTGCGAGGAGCACCGCCCGATTGACACGCTGAGGGTTTTACTGGACACTACATAGTTGCGTTGGCGGAGGCATTTGCGCCAAGGCAAAGCTCACATCAGAAATTCGGAATCACGGGAGGCGATCATGGAATCCAATCCATCTGGCCGGAGGCGGTTCCTGAAGCAAGCCGCGGCGCTGGCCGGTGTGGCCGCGGGCGCGGGTGCAGGCGCAGAATGGGCCGCGCGCGGCCAGTCGGCCAAGCCTGAGGCCGCCGCGCCTGACGCCAAGGATTCCCATGTCTTCGGGCACGGCGAGCCCTCGCGCTTCGTGAAGTCCGGCCGCGGCGCCAGGATGAGCGTTGATCACATCACCTACTACACGCCGCTGCAGGATTATGCGGGAATCATCACGCCGGCCGGGCTGCACTTCGTGCAGCAGCACTCCTCCCACCTGCCCGACATCGACCCGGAGCAGCATCGCCTCACCATCCACGGCATGGTGGATCGTCCTTTGACTTTCACTATGGATGACCTGAAGAGCCTGCCTTCCGTTTCCCGGATTCATTTCGTGGAGTGCCATGCCAACGGCTCTCCCATGATCCACAATCAGGGCAACCAGAATATGGGGCTGCCGGTCCAGTTCATTTGGGGGATGTCCAGCTGCAGCGAATGGACCGGGGTGCCGCTTTCCGTGTTGCTGAACGAGGCCGGCGTGAAAAAAGAGGCGAGCTGGCTGGTTTACGAAGGGGCGGATGCCGGCAAGTTCACGCACACCCTTCCGCTGGCAAAGGCCATGGACGACGTGATCGTGGCCTACGGGCAGAATGGCGAGCCGGTGCGGCCCGAGCAGGGTTTCCCGATACGGATGGTCGTCCCCGGCTGGGAAGGGCCCTTCAACGTGAAGTACCTGAGACACATCAAGGTGGTGGACCAGCCCTACCACACTTGGAACGAAAGCATGAACCACTCCGTCATGCGAGAAGATATTGGCGGCAAATCGCGCTGGTACCATTTTGAGTGGACGCCGAAATCGGTGATTACGCGGCCTTCAGCCGGAATGAAAATACCCCGCCCTGGATATGTCGAAATTACCGGCTTGGCCTGGTCGGGTGGGGGCGTCATCAGCAAGGTCGATGTATCCACCGACGGCGGCAAGAGCTGGAAGGAAGCAAAGCTTCAGGCGCCGATCCTTCCCAAGGCGCATACACGGTTTAATTTCGACTGGGCCTGGGACGGGCAAGAGGCGGTGATCCAGTCTCGTTGCACGGATGAAAAAGGTGTAGTCCAGCCGTCGCGAGCGGAGCTGTACAAGAACTGGGGCATCGCCGAGACGGACAAACCTGCCCGAGCGATTCATTTCAATGCCATGCAGCCCTGGAGGGTGGCCCGCGACGGGAGTTTGCACGATGCGATGTTCTCTTAGCCTGCTCGCGTCAGTGATCATCCTGGCAGCCCCTGCGGCGGGGCTGGCGCAGTCTCGCTTTAATGTGGGCACGCCCCTGAGCCAGGAAGAGATCAAGAGCTTTGACTTCATGCTCGGCCCGGAGGGGAAGGAGCTTCCTCCCGGGCACGGAACCGCCAAGGAAGGCGCGGTGGTCTTTGCCAACCGGTGCGCGGTTTGCCACGGGCAGAATGGCAGGGGAGGTATACTCCGGCGTCTGGTGATCGGCACTCCCGGCCATCCGCATCAGGGCCCATTCAGCGAAGCCGACAAGGACGGTATCAGCTACTACCCGTTCCCGACGATCGCCTGGGACTATATCAACCGCGCCATGCCCGCCAGCAAGCCGGGATCGCTCACCCCGGACGAAGTCTACGCGCTGGTCGCATTTCTGTTCTATGAGAACGGCATCATCAAGGAGGGCGACGTCATGGACGCCAAGAGCCTCCCGAAGGTCGAGATGCCGAACCGGCATGGCTTCGTTCCGGAAGTGCCGGTGTATCCCCCGGATCCCAAGAACCCCAGTTGGTGGTGAGGGCGAGCGGCCGCGGGCATTGGGCTTGAGCAAGCGGATCATCACCGCCGCCGCCCTTGTGCTGATCGTCGGGATCGGCGGCACCGCGGCCTTCCTCGCCGCCAAGCCGCCGGCGGATACCCATCGCGTGCGCGAGCCGGTCTGGGCCGAAGCCACGTGGCCGTTCCCCATCGATCAGTGGGGCCAGGGCTGGGCCTATCGATGCAGGGCGGCCGATTGCGGGATTGACGTCAATCTCTATCTGCGGCCGAAGCTCGGCTTCTGCAATTGTCAGACCGGCGTGGCCGACGACCAGGAGCTCGATCGCGTCAGCGATGTCGACCTCATCGGCGTCGAAGGATCGGCACTCGGCCCCGGCCGGCCGATCATGGTGCACGGGATGAAAGGCCGCAGCCGCGGCTATGCGGTCGGCGCCGCATCGGCGAAACCGGTGCTGTCGCTGGCCTTCAACAACCGTTGCGATGTCGTCGTCGCCACCGTGGTTGCCGGCGACAAGCCGATCGCGCAGGAAGAGGCCGTGCTCAAATTCCTCAATGGCGACCTGATGCTGCACTGGGCTGAAGCGGTGCTCGGGCTCTAATGCGCCTTCGGCCGCGGCGGGGTACGATCTTCCTCGACCCCGCGCGCCTGCTCACTTGGCGCCCGGCGGCTGCATCAGGGCTGCGACCCGATCGATGATCGGCTTCGGAGTCCGCGCCATCTCCGCGATCAAGGCCGTCATGTCGACGCCCGCCAGCGGCCGCACCTCGAAGCCTTGCCGGGCGGCATCGGCGAGGAACTGCGCATCCGCAAAAACTTCGAGGAACGCCTTGCGCAGCGCCGCCACCCGTTCCGGACGGACGTCGGGTGGCGCCACATAGGGACGTCCGAACGCCTCCGCCGAGTACAGGAAGCGCAACGCCTGTTTCTGCTCGTCGTTGGTCGCGAGATCGAGCACGAACGGCACGTCGGAAAAGCGCGGATCGGGTGCGATGCCGCCCTGCAGAATCAGGCGCAGGCGTCCCGCGCGCAGCGCGTCGCCGCGGGTCTGGAAAATCGTCGCGGCGCTGATGCACGCACCGTGAATTTCGCCGCGATCGATCGCCAGCAGAACGACGCCGGTATCCGAATAGCCGTCGATGATCTTCAGCCTGGTGCCCAGCAGGGCATTGAGGGCGGTCGGGTAGATGTGCATGCCGCTGCCCGCCCCGTCGGTGCCGAGCACGAGCTCCTTGCTGCGCAGATCCTGCAGCGTCCGCACCGGCGCATCCTTGTTGACCACGCAGACATTCGTTTCGCTCGTCGGGCTGCCCAGCCAGTTGAACCGAAGCGAGTCATAACGCACGCCCGGCGCGCCCATCAGCGACAGTATCGGGGCCTCGCGCGACAGCGCGGCAATCTCCCGGCCGTCCCGCCCCGCAACCGA
This sequence comes from Xanthobacteraceae bacterium, assembly GCA_036498625.1. Lineage (GTDB taxonomy): Bacteria > Pseudomonadota > Alphaproteobacteria > Rhizobiales > Xanthobacteraceae > VAZQ01. The sequence continues at coordinate 14,067 of DASYFD010000258.1, forward strand.
ATACATGTAGTTCGAGGCGACCAGGCCGCCGGCGCCGATCATGCTTTGGACCACGACGCCGGGCTCGCCCGGCAGGTGGCGGCCGAGATATTGGCCGATGAGCCGCGCCCAGGCCGTGTACCCGCTGCCCGGCCCCGCCTCTGAGATCAACCTGATCTGGCTTCCCCTGTAGAAGGCTTCGAGCGACGCATCAGATTGCGCGCGCCCCGGAATGCCCGATGCACAGAGCAGCGCGAAGGCGATCAGCGGTCGATGAAAATTCCGCAGCATTCGGCCGCCCCGCCACATTGCGCCGTCAATTCGTGCAGCGATCGCCTGCGACACTGCAAGCTCAGGCCACTTCACGCCGCCGCGACCTCCACATCGAGCGGCGCCACCATCTGGAGCCCCTCGATCTGGACCCCCCGGTCGCGTCTGGTGCCGCGCAGCTCCTTGGGCAGTGGCCGTCCGGCCGGGTCACGCAGCCACAGCCGCAGCAGGTGCCGCCGGCGATGCGGCTCGGGCCAGTCCTCGAAAGCGCGCCGGCTGTGCAGCGTGACCTGGTTGGCGAGAAACTGGATGTCGCCGGCCTTGAACTCCATGTCGACGGCGAATTCCTCGACGATGCTTCGATAGAGGGCGATCGCTTCCTGTTGCGCCGGCGTGAGCGGCGGCACGCCTGGAAGCCGCAGCACCTTCTCGATCGTGGAGCCGGCGCCGATGGCGCTGAAATATCCGTCGGTAAAGCAGAAGATCGGCTGCTTGTACCAGGGGGAGGTTCCGGGCGTCATCTCGCCGTTGTGCGATCGATAGAAATCCCTAGTCAGCACCTCGACCAGATCGGGCCGCCGTTCGAGCATCTTGTTATAGAGGTTGACCGAGCTGGCGACGCGGCTGTCGCCGCCCTTCTTCGCCGGATGCAGGCACAGCAGCCCGACATAGTCGCACGCATCCGAATGGAAGCGGACCTGGGCGCTGGTGTTGTAGCTGCGGCCGCTGGTGCCGTAATTCTCGCCCAGATCCTTCACGTGCCCGAGCACGTGGCCGTGCCTGTTCTGCATCATCTTGTCGCCGAGATAGGAGCCGAGACCCATATAGGCGAGCGCGACGCCCTGCCGATCCAGCCGATCGATCGGAAAGTCCCGCACCATCACGATCCCGCGCCCGTCGATGAGCTCCCGGCGGATATCGGCGAGCACATGCTTGAGCTTCGGCAGCGGAAAGCTTTCTGCCTTGATCGCCGGCAGGGGCAATTGCAGCTTGCGGAAATGGTCTGCCGCAGCAAGCAGTTCATCCTGATCCTGCCCGGTCAGCCGGTAGGCCCAATCGTTGACCGGACCGAGCGTCTGCGCGCACCAGTCCGCCGGATCGACGACCGGCTGCATGGCAACCGCGGGGAGGCGCTTCTTCAGGTGATAGCTGCGAAAGTCCGACACCGAAGTTTTTCCTGATGTGCGCGTGGACAGAGCCGGTCACCGGCCGTCACGCGCAATCCTAATGCGCGCCGTGGCCGGCGGAAAGTGCCGCATGGGCGCCTCTGCCTATTTGAGCTCATCGCCAATCACCCCGACCGATTGGATCTCGACGAGCAGGTCGGCATTGGCAAAGTCCTTTGCCGTTATCAGCATGCTGGCCGGGAACTTGCTCTTGAAGAACTCGCCACGAATCTTCACGAACTCGTCTCCGTCCGCCTGGTTTCGGATCATGACCGTCATGCTGACGAGGTTTTCGAGCGTACCACCCGCACGCTTCAGGGCGGCCTCTATATTGCGAAAGGCCTGTCGGGTCTGGCCGGCGAAATCCGTGATCTTCTTTCCGTCAGGTCCGGTCGTGCCGCCCATCCCGGCGAGCCACACGGTGCGGCCGCCCTGCGTCACGACGCCGGCGGAGTAGGCGCGCTGCACGTTGCTGGGCTCGAGATATTGCGCGGCGCAAGCCGGGCCCGCCAGTAAGGCGGCAAGCGCGGCGGCGATGATGAGATGTTTTCGTTCGGTAGTCATGTGAGTCTTCCCTCCGTGCTCTGAGGCGGCTGTTCGCCGGCGCCTCCATCCAAAATGCAGCGATGGCCCGGCCCGCGCTTCACGTCCAGCCGAGCCGCCGCATGATCGCGCGACCCATGATCCAGTCCTTGTCCTGCTCGGACAGGAACGGCAGCTCTTCCGTGAAGTGGGTGACGCGCTGCTGATAGGTGAAGTTCGGGAAGCGATCGATGCCGGCCGTGAGGTCGGTGCCCCAGAAGCAGCGGCGCGGCCCAAAGGCATCGAACACGCGCTTGAGGTGATCGGTCAAGTCGCGGAATGGGTAGCCTTGTGAAGACTTGTGCGGCACCGAAGACATTTTCACCTGCACGTTCGGATGCTTCGCGAACGCGACCACCTCGGCGATGGCTTCCGGAATCTTGCCTTGCTTGGCGGTGTCGTCGGACAGGTTCATATGGTCGATGATGAAAATGAGGTCCGGATTGCGCTCGACGATGCGCAGGAAGTCGCCGGCGCGGCCTGCGGTCGGGGTCATCACCGGGATGCCGGCCTTGGCGGCGGCCGGCCAGAACCAGTCGGCGGTGCCGTCGGTGAGCCAACCGGTCTGCGCACGGTTGAACGTGTGGCGGACCCCCAGCATGCCGGGCTGATCCTTCCAGTTGACCAGCAGGTCCTTCGACTTCGGATCGTCAAGCCGCAAACGGCCCATCACCGCAAAGCGATGCGGCCATTTCTTCGCCGCCTCCATCGCGTATTCGTTGTGATAGCCTTCCCAGGACGGTGGCACGATGACGACCCGATCGACGCCGGCCTCGTCCATGCGCGCCGAGAGCTCGTAATACGAGAACGGCCGCGGGATGTGCGCCTGTCCGATGCCGTCGGCCGGCCAGGGGCGCTCGGGCGTACTCGCCAGCCAGAGATGGACCTGCGAGTCGACGATGATGCGGCCGGCGCCCTGGGCTTTGACGACTGCAGATGATGCTGCGGCGGTAGCGATACCGGCTCCGGCGGTGACGGTGAGAACGTCGCGTCGTGACAACATGGGGGCTCCTCGTGCGCTGGCATTGCGGCTGCAGCCGGGCGTGCGGGGGCGATTGTCAATTTTTTGGGTTCGCCACGCAACAGCGGCAACGAAGACGCTCCGCTGGCTCGCGGCCGATGCGAGGCCCGCCGCCGAATGCGACGCGGCTGTGGGGGCGCGCCAGTGATCGCCGGAGCCGCCGCGGATTTCCGGCTGGTGCTGCGGACGCTTCGACTCGGTCCCGTACCCCGGACCGCCAGGCCCCGATGTGCTATGTTTCGAGCCGCGTGCGGCCTCTGCCGCCGGCACCGTGGGGTTCGCAGCTCGAGCAGGATTCCAACATGAATGCGCGTCCTTTACGCGGGAGCACGGCAATCCTGCTTGCCTTGCTGCCGATGCTCTTGACGCTCTCGACCAAGACGCGAGCGTTCCGGCCGCTTTGGACGCAGGAAGCCACGATTGCCGAGATCCAGGCCGCCATCAAATCCAATGAGCTCAGCTGCCGCCAGCTGGTTCAGATGTATCTCGACCGGATCGAGGCCTACGACAAGAAAGGCCCGGGCCTCAACGCGATCATCCTGGTCAATCCCAGGGTGCTGGCCGCCGCCGACGACCTCGACGCTCGCTTTGCGCAATCGGGTGTCGTCGGTCCGCTCCACTGCGTGCCGATGATCGTCAAGGACAATTACGACACCGCGGACATGCCCACGACCGCCGGCTCGCTCAGTCTCAAGGGCTCGATCCCGCCGCACGACGCTTTCATGGTCGGCAAGCTGCGCGCAGCGGGCGCGATCGTCCTTGCCAAGTCCAATCTGGCGGAATTCGCCAGGAGCCCGTATGAGACGGTGAACTCGTTGCTGCCGGGTCATACGCGCAATCCTTATGCGCTCGACCGCGTCCCCGCCGGATCGAGCGGCGGCACCGCGGCGGCGGTGGCGGCAAGCTTCGGGGCGGCCGGGCTTGGAACCGACACCGGAAATTCGATCCGTGGGCCGGCGTCCTACACCAGCCTCGTCGGCATCCGTCCGACCCTAGGATTGACCAGCCGTGACGGCATCGTGCCCTTGTTCCTGAGCCGGGACACCGGCGGTCCCATGGCGCGGACGGTCGCCGACGCTGCCGCCGTGCTCGACGTCGTCGCCGGCGCCGATCCGGCCGACGCGATGACGTTAGCGCAGGGCAGGAGGTCCGACAGCTATCTGGGCGCGCTCGACAAGGACGGGCTCAAGGGCGCCCGCATCGGCGTGCTGCGGCAGTTCCTTGCGGGAGCGGACCCGGATCCCGAGGTTCTGCGGCTGTTTGAGCAGGCGCTGGTGGACATGAAACGACAGGGCGCGGAGATCGTCGAGCGCATCGGCGTGCCCGAGATTCCGACCTCTCAGCTCGGCTGCGATCGCTTCAAGCACGACATCAACGCGTATCTGGCGCATCTCGGGCCGCAGGCGCCGGTGAAGACCCTGGCCGACATAATCGCCTCGCAGAAATTCTATCCGCCCCTGGAAAAAACCTTGCTCGACTCCCAGGCCCAGGCGCCGCCCGATCAGAACCCGCGATGCCTGGCGGGCGACCAGAACGCGCGCCGCCTCGCTCAAGGCGTGCTCAAGGCCATGGATGACGCGCGGCTCGATGCGCTGGTGTATCCCACCTGGAACAATCCGCCGCGGCTGATCGGCGATCTCAACTCCCCGCATGGCAACAACAGCAACCGCATCGCGCCGCATGCCGGTTTCCCGGCGCTGACGATGCCCATGGGTTTCACCCATGGCACGCTGCCTGCCGGCATCGAGATGCTGGGACGTCCCTGGAGCGAAGCGACACTGATCAGGATCGCATACGGGTATGAGCAGGCGACGCGGCACCGGCGTCCGCCGGCCAGCACACCGCCGCTGCCCTGAGCCGGGATTCTGACCAAGGCTCCCGCCCGCGCTGGCAGCTCGATCGTTTGGGGTGTGCGCGCTGCGCTGCAGATTTTCCGCGCTGCCGGCAAGGGCGCGCCTCGCCACGGATTGGCAGCCGACACGTCCGGCTTCTCGATTGCGCCCACTCCCGGGCGCCAATAAAGTGGCCGCGAACAACCACCCGGGAGGCAAGACCATGCGGCTCCGCTCTATCATGTCTCACGCTGTCGCCGGCTGTGCTGGAGCGTTTGCAACCTATCTCGTCAGTACCGGCAGCATGGGCGTCATGCCGTCATTCGCGCAGGCGCCGGGCCAAAAGACCACGGAACTGTTCAATCAGGTCATGGATGATGTTCTGGGCCGCCGGTTGACGGTTCGTCTGACCGAGCGCGATCCCGGTAATGGCAGCGCTGCCCATAGACACCCGGGGAGCCACACCGTTGGCTACATCATCGAAGGCAGCTACGAGGTAAAGATCAATGACGGGCCGGCTCGGATATTGAAGCCGGGCGAGGTCTTTTACGAGCCGCCCAATGCGCTGCATGCGATCTCGCGCAACGCCAGCACGACGCAGCCCCTCAAGTATCTCGTGATTCAGGTCTCCGATCCGACCAAGCCGGCAACTGTCCCGGAGTAACGTCGGGACCGAAGGCCGCCGCCGAAGCAAGCTCACGCACCCATCGCGGTTCGAACCCGGTCGCGTGCCCTATTTGAAATACCGCAAGTCCGGCGGCTCCTGGCCTTTCAGCATCGGCATCAGCCGGCCGGCGGCGCCGACGAAATAGGTTTCCTCGCCGATCCTCACCCAGGCATTGCCCTCGGCGCAGACGAATTCCCGCCAGGCCGGCTGCGGGTTCGGGTTGCGGCGCAAGTCCCGGACCACGGTCCATGGCCGCGTCAGCGCATGGTCGATGACCGTGATCTCATCATGCAGGATGTTCTTGTCGGACTTGTCGAGATAGAACCGCTCCTTGAACACCGACTGGTCGTCGTGATGCAGCGGCAGCCCGTCGGCATCGTAGTAGCGCGGCCCCTTGAAGCCGCGGCTCTCCACCTCCAGCACGTCGTAGCGGCCGTCATGGTCCTCGTCGATCCATTGGCCGATCGAATAGCCGGTGAGCGTCGGCTCGATCTCGGCCGGCCAGGCGCGCCGGTCGGTAAAGATGCGCCGGGTATGCTCGACCCAGTTGACCAGAATGTAGGTCGTCTCCGGAGTAATGATGAATTCCATGGGCTGGAATCCATAGGCGATCTGCGGCATGCCGAAGCCGAGGCAGGCGGGCCCCCGCCAATCGACCAGGCCGCCCTGTTGCAGCCGCTTGAGATCGGCCTCCCAGATGGCCTGATACTCGGGCGTGAGCGGTGCCTCCTGGCCCTTCCCGCCGGGCTTGCCGGGATCGAACGAAGCCTGTCCGGAAATCCCTGGTTTGCGAAGGATGCCGGTCCACTGACCCCGCAAGTCTGGGTATTTGCCGTCTTCATCGGCCATCGCCACGCCCATGGATAGAGCGAGTACCGCGATCAGCAGCACCGGCTTCAGCATGATGGCCCGCCTGGACGTCCCTGTGAGCATGATCGTCCTCCCTTCCATGGCGCACGATGATTGGTTCGGCTGGCAGTCTACTTCGTTCGATGCCGCAGCCAAGACGCTGCTTGGCCCACCTGTCCCGTCGGAGCCGCCCCCTCCCGCGCGCGCCGAAATCGGAATAGTCTCCGGGCAAAGACGATCACGGTTGGCGAGTGCCGGCGCTGCGCGGCGCACAATTGGGGGAACGCCATGCATTATCGAAGCTCGGCCGTCGCGGTCGCGATGCTGCTCTCCTTGTCCGTGTCGGCTGGCGCGCAGGACGCGAAGAAATATTCGGCCTGGGAGGGTATGTGGGGTCGCGGCAGTCCTCCCGGATCCTGGGATCCGACCAAGCCGCCGGGTCCCGGGCAGCAAGCCCCGCTCACCTCCGAATACCAGGCCGTTTACGAGGCCAACCAGGTCAAGGCGAAAACCGGTGTCGCGTTCGATCCGAAGTACACCTGCGGGCCGGTCGGCATGCCGCGGGTAATGGCTTTGGGCACGATGGAATTCATCGTCAAGCCTACCGTCGTCTATATGCTGCTGGAGTCGACGAGCCCGCTCCGGCGTATTTACACCGACGGGCGCGCCTGGCCCAAAGATATCGACCCAAGCTATGTCGGCTATTCCATCGGCAAGTGGCTCGACACCGACGACGCAAACGGCGCGCTCGAGATCGAAACCCGCGCCATGAGGGGTCTGCGCCTGATGGACAACAGCGGCATACCGCTTGCGGCGGACGGTGAGACTGTCGTGAAGGAAAGGCTTTCCATCGACAAAGCCGATCCTGACATCATGCACACCGAGATCACCACCATCGATCATGCCTTTACGCACCCCTGGACGGTGTCGCGGTTCTACAAGCGGGTGCGTAATGGCAGGCCGCAGGAAGACAATTGCGCCGAGGAAAACCGCATGATCGCGATCGGCGGCCGCATGTATCTCACGGACTCGGAGGGCTATCTGATGCCGCTCCAGAAGGACGAGCCGCCGCCGGACCCGAAATTGTTCCAGAAATATTTTGGCCCGAAGAAGTGATGATCTTGGAAAGATTGAAATAGCAGAGCGGCAAGGTGGCGCAATCAACGGAGCAAATTCATCGCGCACCGGAGCACCCCCCGGGGTGCGCCGGTGCGGACTCTCAGCGCGCCGCCGTCAAGCTCGCTTGAACGAGTTGTAGGCATTCCGGACGAAATTGACCGAGCCTTGCTCGTTGCCGGCCCACTTGGCATCGAGGTCAGCAAACGGCTTGGCGGCCACCGCCTCCTCCTCGGTCATGCCTTTGCCGACCATGGCCGCCATGCGGTCGCGCGCCGTCGCCAGCATGTCCCGGAACGCGGATACTTCCGCTCTGCCGGCCACCGCGCCACCACGGCTTGACGCGATTTTGGTCTCGGAGTTGGCTAGCTTGAGGAAGGCTTCATTGGCACGAACCATGCCACGGATGTCGCCGCCATTGGCGTAGTCGATCATCGGATACACGCCGTTATTGTAGAAGAGATCGCCGGTGAAAATGATGTTGGCGTCGGCAAGGTAAATCCAGCTGTCCCCGTCGGTATGCGCATTGGTGGCATGGGTGAGGAGCGTTTCGCGGCCGCGGATGGCCACGGTCTTGGTGCCGCCCACATAAGTCTCGGTCGGGATCGCATCCGCGGCCGCGGGTGGGCTCTTATTGTAGTTGAGGCCGTTGGTGGTGCCGGCCAGCAGGCGGAGCCGCACATTGTCCTGCGCCACCACGATGGCGCCGTCGCGATGGAACGGCGCATTGCCGCCGGTCTGCTCGCCATGGAAATGGGTATCGATCAGATACTTGATCGGTAGATTCGAGCTCTGGGCGATGGCAGCTTTGAGCTTGTCATGCAGTGGCGCGAGCTCGGCGTCCACCATGATGACGCCGTCGTCGCCGATCACGACCAGGACATTGCCGCCCTGGCCTTCGAGCATGTAGGTCTTGCGGCCGAGGTCGGTGCTCTTGATCTGCGCCAGCGACGGATCGGGCCGCTGCGCCCGGGCGGCGCCGGCCGCGAGCATCGTTGCCGCGGTCAGCTGCGCCAGGGCGATCCGACGGTTGATCCGATCATTGATCGGGGTCATCGGCGTCCTCCATGATGATGGGTCGCCGCGCGGACCGGGCCTCGTCCGATTGTGAGAGCCGGCTCCGGGGCGGAGCTGCAGCATGCCACGCCTGGGTCGGTAATTGAAGCCAAGATGCGGTTAGCTGGGCCGGCCATGGGCAACGGTTATGCGTCAGAAGGGCGGCCTTGGGGCGCTCGGTGGGAGCGCACAAGGTGCGCGCATTTAGTCGGCCTTCTTGAATGGCCCCGTAAGTTCACGTAGCCTTGCCGCTCGGCCAATCAATTTCGAATCCCATGACGGGACGGTGCTCAGGGGGAAATTTGCCATGAGGGTTCTGGCATCTATTGCGGTTCTCGGCTTGCTGACATTGCCGGTACAGGCGCAGACTTTGCCGGAATGGGCCTATCCGGTGAACCCGACGCCGAAGCCGGTCGATGACAAGGTGCAAAAACATTTGGCCGGCAGCACCAAGACCTACACCCAGGCCCAGATTGACGATGGGTTCAACCCGCCCGACTGGTACCCGCAGGACCATCCGGCGATGCCGGAAGTGGTGGCGCACGGCCGCCAGGCCGCCAATGCACGGGCCTGCGCCTTGTGTCATCTCACCAGCGGCGGGGGGCATCCGGAATCCGCGCTCATCGCCGGGCTTCCGGCCGGATATATCGTGCGCCAGATGGCCGAGTTCAAAAGTGGCGCCCGCAAGGGCGCGCGCGCGGTGGCGATGCTGCCGATCGCCCAGGGCCTCAACGAGGAGGACTTCAAGGCGGCGGCCGAGTATTTCGCCGCCCTCAAGGCACCGGTTTGGTACAAGGTCGAGGAGACCGCCATGGTGCCGAAGTCCTATCTCGGCAACGGCGCCATGCGGTTCCCGGTGGAGCACGGCGGTACCGAGCCGATCGGCAACCGGATCATCGAGCTGCCGCAGGATGACGAGAGTGCCGAAAGCCGCGACCCGCGCGTCGGCTTCGTCGCGCACGTGCCGCCCGGCAGCATCAAGAAGGGCGAGGCCATCGTCACCACCGGCGCCGGCGGCAAGACCCTGCCGTGCGCGATCTGCCATGGTCCCGATCTCAAGGGCCTCGGCGACGTTCCGCCCATCATCGGTCGCTCACCGATGTATATTTACCGCCAGCTCAACGACATCAAGATCGGCACGCGCAACGGCGCCATGGTGCCGCTGATGAAGGGCGTGGTCGAGAAATTGACCGACGACGATATGATTGCGATCGCTTCCTATCTGGTGTCCAAGGCCCCCTGATGGTTTGAGCGAACAGGCGCCGCCGCCGGCGGCGCGACACTTGCGGGGAGGGTGATTTGCGCGCAACGGCTATCGCATTCTTGGGCGTGATGCTGATGGCATCGTCGGCAGGCAGCGCCGAGCTGATCGTGCTCAGCGGCCAGGGCGCGACGCCGGGCGTGCGCGAGGTCGCCGCCGCATTTGCCCGCACCAGCGGCCACAAGGTGACCGTGCTGCAGCCCGCCAATGCAGAGCTTGCGCAGCGACTCGACAACGGGCCGGCCGACCTCCTGGTCGGCAGCCCCGAGCCGCTCGAGGATCTGGTCAAGAAGGGCAGGCTCGTCCCCGATACGGTAACGCCGTGGGTGCTCGCCGGCCTCGGCGTCTCGGTGCGCGCCGGCGCGCCCAAGCCCGACATCGGCACGGTCGAAGCCTACAAGGCGGTGCTCATCGCCGCCAAGTCGATCGGCTATTCCTACGGCTGCAGCGGCACCAATGTGGCGGAAGGCATCGAGAAGCTCGGCCTGAGCGAGCAGCTGAAGCCCAAGACCACCCGCACCGGCAGCCAGGGCGGCGGCGGCCCGGTCACCGACTATCTGGCGCGCGGCGACTTCGAGCTCGGCATCCAGCAGAGCAACATCATGGTAGGGGTGCCGGGGACCGATTACGTCGGGCCGGTTCCGGGTTTCCTCAACAAGCCGTGCCCGTCGAGTGTCGCCATGCCGACGGTCTCCCGGGAGCCGGAGGCCGCGCGCGCCATGATCAGGTTCATGACCTCGCCCGAGGCCGCGCCGCTCGTGCGCAAGACCTACGTGGAGCCGGCGGCACGCTGACCCAGGCGCCGCTTGGCAGCGCCGGATAGCTTGGCTGCCCGAAGGGCGCTGTCCGTTGGCTGCGGCGCAGCGGTGCGCCGGCTGGGCAGGAGAAAACCCGACGTCGGGCCGCTGCGGCCCCATGCGGGCTGCATGCTTTCCCCCGGCTTGATCCGGCGCCGGTCAAATGGGATACTCGCGCGTGATCTGGGCGGTTAACGCAACAAAGGGAGCGACTGAGATGAGAAGGCAACTGGCCGCGGTACTGTTTGCCGGCGCATTCTTCGCAGCAGGGGTGCCTGCGGTGGCGCACCATTCCTTCGCGATGTTCGATCAGGACAACCCGATTGATCTGGTCGGCACGGTGCAAGAGTTCAAGTTCACCAGCCCGCACACCTTCATTCTCCTGCAGGTCAAGGGGCCCGATGGCGTCGTAGTCTGGAATCTCGAGGGCGGGGCCCCGAGCGGGTTGATCCGCGACGGATGGACCGGCAAGACTCTGAAGCCCGGCGACGAGCTCGTGCTGAAGGTCGACCCCCTGCGCAGCGGCGCGCCCGGCGGTGCCTGGAATCCTTCCAAGGCAAAATTCAAGGACGGAAACCCGATCCTGGTCACCCACTGATCTGCCGGCCCGTCCTCCCGGCTCCCCAGGCTTCTGTCGGCCCGTCGCCGCGCGGCAGGACCGGCACCTCGGCTGGTTGACTAAGGCCGATCTGCCGGTCGTCGCGCGCGCCGCCAGCGCCGGCGAGGTGCCGGCCGCCGAAGCATAGCGCTAGGCGGTCGGGCTGCCGGCGCGTCGTCGGCGTCGGGCAGAACGCGATCTCTTCGCCCTGCATGCCGGGCCGCGGCATTGGTTCTTGAAAAAGCAGTCGAGATATTCCTGTCCGTAGTCGTAGGTGATCTCCTCCCCCGGCTCGATGCGGCGGGCTGCGACGATGACGATTCGGCCTTTGCGGCCGACCGGCTGCGCGTTCGGTTGGCAGGAATGATTGATGTAGCGCGCCAGGTTCCATCGCGGCGAGCCGTCGATGCTCCAGCGGCTGTTTATCGTGAACATGTAGCGCGCGCCACGCGCCTCGCGCCGCACCGCTTCCTCGGTCGGGATGCGCCGGCCGCGATAGGTCGCAATGTGGCGGCCGCGCTTGATCGGCCTGGTGGCGAAAAGGCCAAGGCCGGTTGCGGAGCGGCCGATGCGGGTCGGGCTTGACGTCATGGTGGGCAATTGCCGGCTGAATCGCGATGTCTTTGGCAGGTCGAGTCGGCGCCCGCGCGGCTCAATCTGCTCTCCCATTAGTCATCGCTCACCCAAGACAAGCCTTTCCACATGGCCCCGATCCCGCAAAAACGAATCAGGTGCACATGGAATCAGGATTGCGGTGCCGCTGCAGCAAAATTAATGACCGCTACGCGGCCCGAGCGGTCGACAATGAACGCTTCATCGTCGGCCAATGAATTGCGTGCCGGGCGGCGCTGTTGCTGATCTCCAGCGCAGTCATCGAGACGGCGCGTGAGCCTCACCCGGCGTGAACCTTTCCAAGGCATCCGGCGACAAAATATGGATATTCGCCCTCGCGGGAGCGTGCCCGGTGACATCGCGTTTGCTCTTCTTGTTTCTCCTTGCCTGGGCGGTCGCTGCAGTTGTGGCTCTGACCCGATTGGGATTCGACGTATTGGCGGCTGACGCGCGTGGCGTCAGGTTGCCCGCGCAATCGTTTCGGTCGGCAGTGCGGACGTGCGTCCGCTGCGGTGTCGCTTTCTCGCTGCCCGCTGTTTTTTTTACGATCTTTGGGACCGTCGAAGAAAGTTGGGATGTCGGCTTCAAGCCATTTTCCTACGATCTTACGCCGTACAGCGGATTTGTTAAGCGGGGTGTCCTTTGTGCCGTCTTCGGGATATGTTTTGTCATGGCAATGAGTCTTGCTGATAGGCTTTTGGATAAGCTTTTGCCAAACGGTCCGGCGGTGGAAAACACCGACGACCGGAGAGTAGCGAATGGAAAATAGCGGGCAATCGATAGATTGGCCGCCATTCACTTCACCGATCTCCATTCACTTCGCAATCCGCCTCGACAAATCTCGATCAGCGGGCCTACTGCTTGAAATAGCTCAGATCGGGCGGCCGCTGGTCCTTCTTGGCCGGCATCAAGGCGCCGTCGCCGCGCAGGACATACATTTCCTTGCCGATGGCGACCAGCCCGGATCCTTCGACACAGCTGCTCTCCCGCCAGTCGGGATGCGGATTTGAACCGTGCACGTATCGTTTTTCCACCGTCCAGGGCCGCGTCAAGGCATGGTCGATCACGGTGACATCGTCATGCAGGACGTTCGGATCGGCCTTGTCGAGGTAGATCCGTTCCTTGAAAATCGATTGATTGTCGAAGTGGAGGGGAAGGCCGGTGGCGTCGTAGACGCGCGGGCCCTTGAAGCCGCGGGTTTCGACCTCGAGCAGATCGAGGTCGCCGCGGCCGTCCCGGTCGATCCATCTTCCGATCGAATAGCCCACATAGCTCGGGTCGATCTGCTTGGGCCAGTCGCGGCCGTCGGTGAAGATGCGGCGCGCCTGGGTGCCGATCAGGATATAGGTGGTGGCCGGCGTGATGACGAACTCCAGCGGCCCGAATGTCATGTTGTGCGGCATGCCGGTCGGCATGCAGCGGGCGCGGTCGAAATTATTGCCCTGGCCGCCGCCCGCCTGGTCGGCCATGCTCTCCTCCAGCACCTTCTGATATTCCGGCGTGAGCGGGGCTTCCTGTCCGGGTCCCCATGGCTTGGTCTGATCGAACGACGGCTGGCCCCCGGGCGTGCGCAGTCCGGACGGCGAGACCACGGAGATCGGGGGGACATAGCGTTCCCATGCGCCCGTCCAGCTGGGATACCTCGCACCCTCGGCCGCGTGCGCGCCCACCGCCAGCGTCAATGCGGCGATCACTGTAACGGGTCCGATCGATTTTCGGTAAAGCATGGTGCACCCTCCGGCTGATCGTCTTGCGGGTCACGGACGTCGCAAATTCAGCACCTGCAGAACGTGAAGGCGATACTTTCTACCTCGCTCTCGCGGGACGCCCGAATGCTCAATCACAGGGGCGCTGAAATCGCGCAGCAGCAAACAGTATATACCCCGGGCGCCGCGCATGGAACGCGCCAGAGCCGGCGGCCCTCAAATTCACGGCGTTTTATGGCTCATAAATCGGGCGGTGCTGTCCTGATTTCGCGCCCGCTTTAGAAATCCGGCTTGCTCGCCTGCGGGATCGCGCTGTCCTTCCCGACATACGTTCCGCGCAGATTCTCGGCGCAGGCACTTTCCACCATGGCGCCCAAGGCACGCCGGTAGGTGATGGTGGCGGACCAGGGCGTCGTGAAGACACCGTCATCCTCGATGGTGAACGCAAGCTGGAGCCCCTTGCCGCGATAGTCGGGGTCGAGCGGCGAGCCGGAATCGCCGCCGCCGCCGATAAAGAAGTTCTCCTGCAGGCCCCTGGTCTGCCCTTCTCTCGCGGCTGCGTAATCGAGCAGCCGATAGCGCTCGACGACATGCATGGCCGGACTCTGCGGCGTGCCGAGGTTGTCCACCATGGTCAGGGGGATGACCCTGATCCCGACGGTATCGATCACCAGGGTGTCGCCCTCGTAATGGCCGACGGAATCCCCGTACCATGTCGGCATCACCGCTGCGGGATGCTGCTGGTTCATGCGCACGCGGCGCAGCTCGTGGTCGTAATCGTAGAGGATCGTGATCTGGTGCGGCTGCTGCAGCATCGCGATCGTCATGTCGCGAAAAATAGCCGGCACGCCTTCGGGCCAGCACTGATTGCGCGCGCTCGCATTGGGCATGCCGTGCAGCTCTTGCTCGCCGAGCCGCTTCACCTCTTGCGCCGCCGCGGGCTTGAGGATGGGATTGTTGTAATCTCCGATGAGCCGGGAGGCGGAGTTGACCAGCGGGGCGGTGGCAGCCGGCCAGGGCCGGCCGTCGATATCAAGAGCCTGCTTCCGGCGGTTCTTGTTGGTCACCGGGGCGGGACCGGATAAGGGCAGCTCCCAGCCGAGATAGGGTTTGGTCCAGATGCCGGAGAGATCAGGGACGGACCGCGCGCCCGGCGCACCGGTACCGGCCGGCGCTTGGGCAAAGCTTGCCGTCTGCGCCAGGGCAACCGCCGCCGCCCCCAAGGCCAATGAAGCAAAATCATGCCGCCGGTGCATGCCGATCTTCGTATCGTGCGTCCGCCGATTGCTTCGGCAGGAGTGCGCGCGCAGCTCCACCGCCAGTTTAGCGCATTGTCGCGACGGCGCGGAAGAGGATGAACGTCGCCCTGTCCGTAGGGCGTCATTTGTCCGCCTTTGTGGCGCGTAGAGGGGGCCTGTGCTCGCTATCCAATCTCGCTTCCGCATAGCGGCGGCCCAAGCTATTCTGAGAGAGCCTCGGGGTGGAGATTTTGCGGCATGGCGAAGCTCGTTTTCGGATTGAACCAGTCCTTGGACGGCTATGTCGACCACCAGGAATTTGCGCCGCCTGGTCCCGCGCTCTTTCGTCACTTCACCGAGCAAGTGCGTGACCTGGCCGGCAGCGTGTACGGTCGCCGCATGTACGAGGTGATGTGTTATTGGGACGAAGACCGTCCTGAGTGGGACGCGGAGGAGCGCAGCTTCGCGGCGGCGTGGCGGCGCCAACCGAAGTGGGTCGTGTCGCGCTCGTTGAGGTCGGTCGGTCCCAACGCCACCCTTGTCGAGGGCGACGTCGAGGCGGTGATGCGCGGGCTGAGGGCTCGGCTCGTTGGGGAGATTCAAGTTGCCGGACCAGACCTGGCACGAAGCCTGACCGACCTTGGTCTTATTGATGAGTATCGACTCTACTTCCGCCCCGTCGTCCTTGGTCGCGGCAAGCCATTCTTCGCCGGCCCCGGCCGCCGCTCCGCCTTGTGGCGAGCGATCTGATTGGCGAGGACGCGATCAGATTGACCTACGTTCCTGCTTGAGCACGCAGCTCGCCCGTCATCGTTCACATCCGCTCCCCAGTCATCCGGGGATGCCGGCTTGAACCGGCTCGCCCGGTCGTTCGACCAATGCACGGGAACCATGCGCGGGAGGTGAATCTCGTCCTTGGTCGCAGGTGGACTGCTGTCTGCCTCTTTCGTCTATCTCGTTGGACTTGAGGCAAAGCTCAAGCGCATCGCGCTCTGATCTCAGCGAGCCACAATGAGGCCGGAAGGAGGCCGCACATGAACCCGCGTATGGCTGGTTTCATCACCGTCCTTCTTCTCTTTGTCGCCGGGTGCACCGATCGCGACCAATCGACAGCCATTACCAAGGCCATGAACGCCCAGGTCGATGAGCTGCGACGAACGGGCGAGAATCGCGTGAGCTTCACCTATCAACCGCGGAGCACAATGGGTGACGGAACGGGCGTGATTGGGGATTACACGGTGATTCTTCAGGGGACTGCCGGCAACGGCGAGGTGAAGATTATTGAGAAGAACGGACAGGATCACGCCACATACCAGTTTCCTCACGTCGTGGTGCCGACCGGATATCTCAAGGTGAGCAAGACCGCTGGCGCGCCCCTGACGATCGTGCTGACGCGCGTCGGTGACAATATCGAACTGTCTGAAATGCGCTGATGGCCGGGAATTGTTGAAGGCGCTGGGTCTCGCGCGTCAGATTCTTCCACCCCTGCCCACCGATCGAAACGCTACTCGCCCTGCCGCGCTACCGGCGGCACTTGCGGCGGCGGCTCCCATCCGAACACGGAACGCCCGCCATAGGCATGCGAATGATCGAGCTCGTCGGCGATGACCTTTTCGAGCGGAGGACCGCTGGCATGGCGCTCGAGCCGGCGGGACTGCTCGTCGAGCCGGCGCAAGGCGCCAAGCTCCTGCTCCCGGCCGAGCGTCGCCTTCTGCACGGCTGACTTCAGCACCGTGACGGTCTCGTCATAAACCTTGATCGGAACCGGAAACGGATGGCGGTCCTTTCCGCCATGAGCGATCGAGAACCGGGCCGGATCGGTGAACCGGTACGGCGCGCCGTGGAGAACCTCGGCCACCATGGCGAGCGCCCGCACGGTGCGTGCCCCGACGCCGGGTGTCAGCAACAGGTCGGGAAAATCCTTCGGTCCGCGCTCGGCGGCGGCGGCGAGGTTGCCGTGCAGCCGCCGCGCGATCACGTCGCTGCCGCGGACGTCATGATGGGCGGGCATCACCAGATGCGGCAGCAGCGGCTGAAGGGTGGCAGCCTCCGGCTTGTCGCTTGTTGCCAGTGCCGAAAATTCACGCGCGATCCGGTCCGGTCCGAGCTCGGCGAGCAGATCGAGCTGCGCCCGGCGGGAAGGGCCGGCCCTGCGGTCGGCGAGATTGATGATCTGCCCCTGGCCGGCACCTTCGATTGCGGAATGGGGATCATCGACAAAGCTCGTGAGCCCTTCCGAAAGCCAATGATACCGCCGTGCCTGCTTGCGACCGCCATTCATGCCTTGCTGCACGACGGTCCAATTGCCGTCATCGGTGACGATGAAGCCGTGTAGGTAGAGGTCGAAACCGTCTTGCACGGCGGCGCTGTCCACCTTGGCGACCAGGCGGCTTGCCGTTGCCAGCGCCGCGCCATCGATGCCGACACGCTCACCGATCGAAACCAGCTCATGCGGCGTCTGCCGCGAATGCTTGCCGCGTCCGCCGCAGACGTGGACGCCGAGTTCGTGCGCCAGCGGCGTTAGTCCCCGCTTGAGCGCCCCGAGGACGCTGGTCGTGATGCCGGACGAGTGCCAGTCCATGCCCATGACGGCGCCAAACGACTGGAACCAGAACGGATTGGCGAGCCGACGCAGCAGCTCGTCGCGCCCGTAATGATGAACGATGGCCTCCGACATGACGGCGCCGAGGCGCGTCATCCGCTCCGCCAGCCAGGGCGGGACGCGGCCACCATGCAGCGGTAAATCGGCGCTTCCGGCCCTTTGTGGCATCCGTCTCGGACCTCGCGGTTTTCGGACCGTCAGGGCGGGCCGTTCATGATTTGTACTATGGCTCGG
The DNA here is from genome assembly GCA_036498625.1 of Xanthobacteraceae bacterium. Classification (GTDB taxonomy): domain Bacteria; phylum Pseudomonadota; class Alphaproteobacteria; order Rhizobiales; family Xanthobacteraceae; genus VAZQ01. The sequence continues at coordinate 31,653 of DASYFD010000258.1, forward strand.
CTAGTTGGGCAATAAGCGCAAACAGAATAACGGCCCTGCAGCGGGCATCGCCCCGAGCAGTCGGCGCCATCGCTCACGCGATGGCGCGTCGATCCAGTTCGAAGGCGGCGATCCAGGAGCCTCAAAGCGCATTCAAGAAATTGATCAGGTCGCTCTTCTGCTGGTTGGTAAAGCCGATTCCGAACCGCTGATCATAAAAATTCACGACGTCCAGCAGGGTGGCGGCCGATCCATTGTGGAAATACGGCGCCCGCGCGGCCAATCCGCGCAGGATTGGTCCCTTGAGCTTGCCGATGTCGGCACAGTTCCCGCTGATCAGGGCGCGCCCCGGGTCGGTGACGACAAAGGTCTGCCCCGTGAGGGGGCCTTGCGTGCATTGCAAGGTGAATACCGGCAGCCCGGAAATGTCGAGCGCCGGCGGGCTGTTGGCTCCGGCATCGGCGATGCCGATATTCAACGGCGCCTTGACCGAATGATTGCCGACATTGGGCGTGTCATGACAGGTGCCGCAAAATCCGGGAATGCTGGCGATCTTGAGAACGTCGTTGAGGCCTGCGACTCCGGTAATGTTGATATTGGTCGTGTTGAAAACCTCCTCGCCGCGCGCAATCGACTGGCGATATGCCCTGTCGTCGCCGCGACCGAGCAGACCCAACCACGGCCGGTATAGATCGAAGATGCTCGGGTTGAACGGCGCGCCGGTGGGATTTTGCCCCAATGGATCATTCACGCCGATGAAGAAGCTCCCGAGCTGCAGCGACAGCGCGATGGGGCCGCCAAGCGCGCCGTCCTCGTGCAGTATCCCGGCCCTCTTGTCGAGGACCTGGGCGGTGAAAATGCCGCTCTCGAATGCGACGATATCGGCCTGCTGGGCGGGAGTTGGGGCGGCATTGGCTTGCGCATGGCCAAGCGTGGCGTCGACGGCCTGGCTGGTGAAGCTGGGCTCGCGTCCGTCCCACATGATCGTGCTTAGGAACCCGAGATTAACGGACGGCAGGGGCCTGCGATAAATGGATACGATCCCAGCCGTCGGGCTCGTGAGGCCGGTGGCCGGGTTGGTCGTGCATTGATACGGGTCGCTCACGGAAGTTACGGCAAATTGCAGGATCGCTGCAGCCGGCATCGGCAGGCCGATCCGGATCAAGCCCTTCTCGGTCAGCAGCTTGTAGGCCAGTCGTTTCGCCTGCAGGGTCGAGACGTTGGCGCTCGGGCAGGTGGCGCCATCCACCAGCCGGAAGATCGGATCCGTGCCCAGGCTCGCCGCAAAGCGGGCCGCAACGCCGGCCGCGCTGACGCTCCAGCCATTTTGCGGCTGATGGCAGCTGAAACAGGTTCTCCCATTGGTTCCGAGGTCTTGGAAGAACGCATTGTTCGCGGTGAAAGTCGCCCCTCCGGGCTGGAACGTTGCGATCGCGCCGCTGGGATCGAAATCCGTCTCGAATTTCGGAATGACATTCGGGGTCGGCTGGGCACCTCGATCCGGGTCCTTGAAGCGGCGCATCTCTTGCATGTGGTTGATCATGCCTGGCGCAAAGGCCGGCATGCCGGCTCCCTGCTGATCGGCGGGCTGTTCCGCGATCGCAACCTGCGACCCAATCCCCAAAAGGCAGACCAAAGCGGCAGCGGCGGCGGATGCCTTCAGTGGCTTGATAACCTGATGTTGCGTTTTCTCGATGTACGGTCCCTTGCTCATGGCAGCGTTTCTCCCCAGAGAGCTACAATATGCGTAGAGAACCAAGGACTGTTTGAAGATCACTTCGCATTGCAACAAAGCAGCGCGGAGTACGCCGCCGGCAACGTGATACTTTCAAATACCAATCACATGAGTGCCCGATCGACGCCCCCCGATCGGGGGATACCCGAAACCACCCGACGCCAAGCAAGTGCTCACCTATTAGGTGAAGTACAAAACAGAGGACGGAGACCGTCAGTCCAGTAGTGGTTTGCTCTGCGGCATCGGCACTTCAATTTGACGAAGCAGCGCCATAATCCGGTCTGGACCAAACCTCTTCTCGGCAATGATCAAATTTCTTTCCAAGCTATTTCTCGGGTCGCGGTTGGTCTGAAAAACCAGGTCGGTTTCGAACGGCTGTTGCGTTTCCATTAGGATGAACGGTGCCGCTGCTTTGCACCGTGCCGCCGTGATTTTCGCGGGCAACCAAGATTCCGGTAGCACGCTACCAGCGGTCGCCTGAACTTCCGATTGTACACAAACTTGTGTTCGATCCGTTCAACGACATGCGGCAGCCGTTGTCGGTGAACACGAAGGTTTCGTCCTCCAGCTTCATCACCGGCATTGCGTCGAGGTCGATCTTGCGGTGCAAGTCGCTCACGGAAATCGTTGGTCCGATTTGGGGTGTGCCGGCCGCGGTTTCCGACACGCTCGATTTGAAGTGCAGGATCACCGCGACGATGCTCAGCACCGAAGCGAAAGCGAGGGCCTTCGTCATGGGTAACCTCCGATGATTACAGCAATAAAGCGCCGGAAAGCTCGTCGGTGGGGACTTATTGCCGGTGCAAGCCCCGCTGGCGTTGTAGGGTCGCCGGAGCACGCTCCGATCTCCTCGAATACCGACCGGATGGAATCGAAAAAGCTGACGCCAGTGTTTCTGTCGCAGGCGGCCTTTTCGCTTCGCTCTCGTTAAGCTAGGCGAAGGAGACCTCCCATCGCGCCCCCCGATCAGGGGATATCCGAATGCGGCCGCCGCGGACCGCCTCTCCATCGGCTGCATGATGCACTCGCCAATTGCGCCCGCTGGCTGCTACAGTCCGGGCGTGCCTCAGGAAGGCAAACGGCGATGGACGAGCCTGCGCAACTCTCGGCTCTGATCGGCGACATCTATGATGCGGCGCTCTGCCCGTCGCTATGGCCTTCGGTTCTTGGACAATCCGAAGAGTATGTCGGCGGCTACGCGGCTACGCTGTATTCCAAGGATGCCGTCAACAAGCATGGCAACATATTTTATGAGAGCCGCACCAGCCTTGATCCCCACTACCGGGATCTTTACTTCGAAAAATACGTCAAGCTGGACCCAACCACGACCGGCTATTTTTTCGCCGATCTGGAGGTTCCGGTCGCCACCTATGACATCATTCCCTACCAGGAATTTCTTGAAACTCGCTTCTACCGGGAATGGGCGCGCCCACAGGGTTTGGTGGACCACGTCGCTGCGGTGATTGAGAGGTCGAGCACCAGCGCTGCCTGGTTCGGCGTCTTTCGCCACGAGCGGCACGGTCTCGTCGATGACGAGGCGCGCCGGCGCATGCGGCTTATCGTACCGCATGTGCGCCGCGCAGTTCTCATCGGCAAGGCGATCGATCTCAAGACCGCCGAGACCGCTTCCTTCGCCGACACTCTCGATGGCCTCGCCGCCGGCATGCTCCTGGTGGATGCCACCGGCCGTATCATTCACGCCAACACCGCCGGCCATGCGATTCTTCGCGAGGCTAATTTCCTTCTCGCTGTCGGCGGCCGGCTGGTGGCGAGCGATCCGCAAATCCATGCGGTCTTCCGCGATATTTTCGCTGCAGCCGGTGATGGTGATGTGGCGGTCGGCATCAAGGGGATCGCAGTGCCGTTGATCGCGCGTGGCGGCGAGCGCCATGTTGCCCACGTGTTGCCGCTCACGTCGGGCGCGCGGCGCCGCGCCGGCATCGCCACCGCGGCGGTGGCTGCCCTGTTCGTTCACAAGGCCGCGTTGGACGTGCCCTCGGCTCCAGAGGCGATCGCCAAAGCCTACAAGCTGACACCGACCGAGTTGCGCGTTCTGCTCGCTATCGTCGAGGTCGGCGGCGGCCCCGAGGTCGGTGAGGCGCTCGGGATCGCGGACGAGACGGTCAAATCCCACCTGAGCCGACTGTTCGAGAAAACCGGTGCCCGACGTCAGGCCGATCTCGTCAAGCTCGCGGGTGGATTTTCGACGCCCTTGATCGGCTGAATGGGCGTTTGCCGCGCCGCGCAACCGACATCCCCCGATCGGGGGGATGCCGGGTATCGAGCGCGCTCGATCAAGATCGATGGTGCCGCGCAGACAGCGTCAACGTGCCACTCCGCCGGGAAAACCAACGAGCGCGAAAATGCGCTAACGAATGCGGTCCATGATCGTTCTGTATAGCTTGAATGCAATATGTGAAGGGTTGGGCACCCATATCACCTTGACGCCGATCTTCCAAAGCAGGTCGACGCTGGTCATGATCTCGTCCAGCGTGTCGCTTCTGCCGGTGCTGCACATTACTGTCACGCCCTTTTGCGAGCAGACATTCACCGCGTCGCGTAGCACGCTCGCCATCTTCGGATCCCTGACATCGGCCGCCACGCCTTGCAGGCGCGCCAGATCGCCCACACCCATGAATACCGCTTCGAGAGCGGCAATCGAGGTGAACTGTGTCAGGTTCGCGAGAGCGTTATCGCTTTCAACGAGCGGGATGATGCTGGGAAGGCCCGCCGGGACGATACCGCCGGCGTCCCGTCCCCGAACCGCATATTTGCGATGGCGGACATGTGCCTCCGGCATCGCGATGAGAGCGGCCGCGTCCTGAGCGTTGTCGACGGATGCCAATATGGCTTCAGCCCCGATGGCAATGGCCTTCAGGACGTCTCTCTGGAGAAAGGCCCGCTGATCGTTACCGCCCCAAGGGTAGGCGGAAAGGCGGACCCAGCCCGATGTTTTTCCGGCCGCCGCGGCCCTGAGCATCTCGCTCGTTTCCTGCCAACTCATGGCGCTGATCATCTGATCGACGCAGACGAAATCGAACCCCGCATTGCCGCAGAGTTCCATCCATTCCGGACCTCCGCTGATGAGATTCGAGCCGATCAAGGGGCGGGATCCGGCGCCTGCAAAAAGGCGCTCCAGGGTTGTTTTGGGTTCCGGGTCGACCACGAGCCCCCCTTCGAGAGATCAAGAATCCGTCTGCAGCTTACCGTCCATCCCCCGTCTCATTTGCGTGACGGCGGAATGGTATATTTCTGCTCGAGCCAGCCATAGAGCCATTTCCTGACGCCCGGATCGACATCGAAAGTCTGTCTCACCAATGGCTTGAGGACCTCCTGCCCGACAATGATGGGATAGCCGCCGGTCTGCTTCGCAAGTGCCATCTGGTATTCCGGATCCTGGCCCATCTCGCGGAACGCCCGCGCGAGCTCATCCACGAGTTCCTTTGGTGCGTCGGCGTGGAGCCAGATGATCATATCAAGCGCCCCGCGCGTGCCGAGAGCGATCTTGTAAGCCTCCCATTGCGGGCCCGCCGGCGCCTGGCCGTGCAGCCTGACGTACACCTCCTTCACGCTTGGAAGATCGGGCCAGCTCGGGTCCCTGACGACGTCGCCATGCTCATCGAGGATGCCGTCCGTGTAGAGCGGGAGCACGTCCGGGCGGTCCGCCAGCCTCGCCCGATAAACGCTCGTGGTCTGCATGTCGAAATTGCTCTCGCGCCTCTCGAAAGCAAGAAGCGTCGACGCGCCGCCGCTGGTGTAGCCGAACGTGACATGCACCTCGACGCCGAGGAGGTCGAACGCCAGGAGACCGCTCAAGTCCCGGCCCGACGCGGCAACGCCGGCATAGTGCAGGGCCTGCGCCGGATGCCTGAGATCCTCCACCGACTTGATGCCGGTGTCGCGCGACACGTACCAGACCGACCCCACGGGAAATCCAGCGACCGGAATCATATCGAGAAAATTGAATCTCACCGCCGGCTGCTGCATCAGCATGGCGATGTTCGTGCTGCCGCCGGTCGACAGCATGTTCACCTCGTCGCCCCGCGTGCGATTGAGATAAAACAGGTTGGTGCCGGAGACGCTGCCGGCGCCCGGCTTGTTCTGGATGACGATGTTCACGCGGCTCTTGAGATACTTCTTGAGCCAGGGAACATGAAAGCGAGAGCGTACATCGGTGCCGCCTCCGGCATCGAACGGGACCATCCATTCGATCGTCCTGCCGTCGAGCCCTTTTGCGTCGGCGGCTGCCGCCGTCCCGCCGTCGAGCGAGAGAATCCCACCGCCGAACGCGGCCGCCATGAAGCCTCTTCTATTTATCTGCATGGTCATGCTTCATCCCGTACATATAGAGGCGGCCGGATCCGCGGCGACTGCCGATGGGCATGATCTAGGTCAGAACCTTGAGATCATCCGGGTCCACGATGACATCGATGATCGTCGGCAAATCTTGCTTGAAGGACGACGCGACCGCCTCGGCCAAGTCGCCCGGTTTCTCCACCCTGAGCCCCCGCGCGCCAAACAGCTGGGCCAGCTGATCAAAACGCGGATTGCCGATCTCGACGCCGAGATAGTTGCCGCCGAACGAATCGCGCTGGTGGGCTTTTTCGGTACCCCAGGCGAAATTATTGAAGACCATGACGACCGGATTGAGCCGCATCCTGACGGCGGTCTCGAGCTCCTGCATGTTCATCGCGAAGCCGCCGTCGCCATTTATGGACAGGACCGGCGCTTCCGGCCTTGCGCATTTCAGCCCGAGCGCGGCCGGGAAGCTGAAGCCGAGCGAGGCGTAGTCGAGCGGCGTGAACAAGGTCGGGCATTCATGGTAGTCGAAAGCATCGGTCGCGATAGCGCCCCAATGACCGGCATCGACCGTCACCATCATGTTGCGGGGGGCGGCCCGGCGCAATTCGGTGAACGCTCTTCCGGTCCGGATCGGAATGGACTCGTCGGCCGACTGGTCTCTCGCAGAAAGCCACGCGGCACGGTGGGCGTCGGCAAAGCCCCGCCATTCCTTCAGCTGCTTGAGACCTTCGCGTTTGCGGCTTTCGGTCACGCAAGCCGCGGCGACCGCTCCCGCATCTCCGATGATGCCGAGAGCGATGGGAAATATCCGGCCGATCTCGCTTGGCTCGATGTCTGATTGGATGATCCTCGCGCCCTTGCTGATGAAGGAGTTGTTGAACAAGGTCGTGGTGAAGCCGAGCCGGGTACCGAGCGCAAAGATGAGATCGGCCTTCAGCCCAAGCTCCTTGGCCGGGGCGGAGCCTCTGGGGCCCAGCTGTCCGAAGAACAACGGATGGTCGTTCGGCATGACGTCGCGGTGCCCGTCCGAGGTCACCACCGGCAGATTGAAGCGCTCGGCGAGCGCGATCAGCTCGTGCGTCGCTCCGCTCCACTTCACGCCGCCTCCCGCCAGAATGATCGGCCGCTCCGCCTGCTCGATCAGCTCGAGCGCGCGCAAGATGTCATTGCTCGCGGGCGCCTGACGGCTCGATGCGCGATAGCTCGCCGGAGCGGGAAACTCGAGCTCCACCTTCGCCGGCAGCAAGTCCCTCGGAATATCGACATGCACGGGCCCCCGCTGGCCGCTGAGCGCGATGCGAAACGCCTGACGCATGATGTCGGCTGCCCGCTCCGGCCGGTTGATGCGCAGCACCTCCTTGGTGACGGGACGCATGAGGCTGAGCTGATCGATCTCCTGCTTGGCGCCCATCTGCTCGAAGCTGGTTTTGGTGGCGCCGCCGAGCGAGATCACGGGCGAATAGGCACCCTTCGCCAGCGCGATCCCGGTTATGGTATTCGAGACGCCGGGACCGCTGGAGGTGAGGACGACCCCTATCCCCCCGGTCACCCGCGCATACGCGTCCGCCATGAAGGCGGCCGCTTGCTCATGTCGCACCGCGACGAGCTGGATGTCGTTGCTCCGGGCGATCGAATCCACGATCTCGAGATGCGACGAGCCGACCAATCCGAAGACATGACGCACGCCTTCGGCGCGCAAGCATTCGACAATGGCTTGACCGGTGTTCACGCGATGGGCTCCTGTCCCCGAGCACGGCGATTGCCGCGAACGCTCAACCTCGATGCGCCGGAAATTCACAGCCGAGCTCTCGCAGCTTGGCGTCGACCCACTCGCGTTTGACCTTGCGTTCGGTCACGGCGCGGGCGTCCTCTTCATCCTTTTTATGTTTGGCGAGGGCGGCCGCGTAGACCTCTCCCACCCGCTCGCGGGGCACGCAAACCACCCCATCGGCGTCGCCCAGCATCAGGTCGCCGGGCATGATCACCATTCCATCGATGGAGATCGGCACGTTGACCTCGCCAGGCCCATCCTTGTACGGACCGCGATGGGTGATCCCGATTGCGAAAATGGGGAAGCTGCGAGCCGCGATCGCCGCGCTGTCGCGTATCGCGCCGTTGATGACGACTCCTGCCAGTCCCAGGCTCTCCGCATAAGCCGCCGCATTTTCTCCGATGATGGCGTTGGTCACGTCGCCGCCTGCATCGACGACGATGACGTCGCCCGGCTCGGCAATGTCGAAGGCCTTATGCATCATGAGGTTGTCGCCAGGGCGCGTCTTGACGGTCACGGCCGCACCGGCAACGGCGCCGCCCGCATGCATCGGCCTCAGCATCGTCCCGCCGGCGTTCATGCGATTCATGGCGTCGCTTACGTTGGCGACCGGAAGGTTCCGAAAGCGGTTGACGACATCGCTGTCGACCTTAGCGCTGGCAGCGAACACTCGAAAGCCGACAGCCATTGGATAACCTCCGTACGAATCCGCATTCTTCTTTGAAGAAACGAGATTTGACCCTGCATGTCCGATAGCAGCGGTCAAGTCGATTGGCAATTTGCGCCAACTTCCCGGCTCCGGCAAGCTGTAGCGGCGGCTGTCGGTGGTGCGTCATTTGTCCGCTCGTCGTAGCGCGTGAGTTGTTCGATCGCCCCAACAACATTCCGACTTGCCTGGCATTGAAGCCGCTATCCTGCCCATCCATTCGTGCGCTTGACCCGGTCGCACAAATCAGCTTATTCGGGAAATTGAAACTCATGAATTGCGCGTTTCGCCCGGCCGGGAAACCACGCCGGGTTTTTGTTTGTGTAGGGGCCCCCCATAGCCCGTCGAAGACGAGCGTAAACGCCTTGGTGGTGGGTGCCCAAGGCGCCGAGGGCGGCCACGAGGGCCGCCTCCACGGTCGGCAAGCTGGCCCTGTTCGCCGCCTGATATTTGCTGTTGCTCAAGGCTGATCGCCGCGCACGTCCTTGGCATTGCACGCGAAAATCTCCGGCCCCTGTAGATCTTCTGTTGTTTACAGGGAGCCCCATTGATTTTGCGGCTGAATTCGGCGCGAGAGCGGAGTTGCCCCGCCAAGGCGCGCCAATGAACCGCTCGGGGCTGCTGGGGAGACGGACCAGCACGCTTGAGCGGAGGCCGGCGCGCCTAAACCGCATTTTTTACAAAACGAATTCGAATTTCTCAATGAAAACAATAGGCCTGAAAAACCACCGCGCACCGAGCGGACGGGCGACCCTCCAGCGCGCCCCTTCCTTGTGCCGGAAGATGGTTCCGACTAGTGTGCCCCTGCGGCTGCGTCCTGTCGCCCGCTCTGGCTGGGAACGCCAGCAAAATCAAAGTGTTGCCTTGCAGCTCGCTCGCCCCGGACAGGCCGCAATGGTCGTGCGATTCAAGCCTGACGAGAGCCTGGAAACTTAAACCGTGCGCTATGTCTCAACCCGGGGCGAAGCCCCGCCGCTCGGCTTCGGCGAGGCCATGCTGGCAGGCTTGGCCCACGACGGCGGCCTCTATGTGCCGGAGGCGTGGCCGCAACTCGAGCCTGCCGCGATCGCGGGGTTTGCGGGACGGCCTTATGCCGAGGTGGCGGTCGCGGTGATGCGCCCGTTCGTGGGCGACGCCATCGCGGAGCACGATCTCGCCCGCATGGCGCGCGAGGCCTATGGAAATTTTCGCCATCCCGCCGTTGCTCCGCTGGCGCAACTAGGCGTGAGCGATTTCGTGCTCGAGCTGTTTCATGGGCCCACGCTCGCGTTCAAGGATCTCGCCATGCAGCTGCTCGCCCGGCTCATGGATCACGGGCTGGCGGCGCGCGGCGAGCGCACCACCATCATCGTGGCGACCTCGGGCGACACCGGCGGCGCCGCCATCGAGGCGTTCCGCGGCCGCGCTCGCACCGACCTGTTCGTGCTGTTCCCGCAGGGCCGGGTCTCGGACGTGCAACGCCGCATGATGACGACCGCCACCGACGACAACGTGCACGCGCTCGCCATCGAGGGCACCTTCGATGATTGCCAGGGGATCGCCAAGGCGATGTTCAACCATCACGCCTTCCGTGATCAGGTGAAGCTCTCGGGCGTCAACTCCATCAACTGGGCGCGCATCGCGGCGCAGGTGGTCTACTACTTCACCGCGGCGGTCGCGCTCGGGGCGCCCCATCGCAAGATCGCCTTCACGGTGCCGACCGGGAATTTCGGCGACATCTATGCGGGCTATGCGGCGCTGCGCATGGGCCTTCCGATCGATCGGCTGGTGATCGCCACCAATGTCAACGACATCCTGGCGCGCACGCTCGCGACCGGCACTTACGAGCTGCGCGAGGTGACGCCCACCACCTCGCCCTCCATGGATATCCAGGTGGCGTCCAATTTCGAGCGCATCCTGTTCGACGTCTATGACCGCGACGGCCGCCCGGTGCGCGCCCTGATGGCCTCGCTCGCGCAGTCGCAGCGCTTCGCGCTCTCGGCAGACGCCTTGGCGGGCCTGCGGGCAATCTTCTCCGCCGGCCGCGCCGACGCCGAGGAGACGGCGGCCAGCATCCGCACCGTGCTGCGGGAGAGCGGACATTTCATCGATCCCCACACCGCCGTCGGCGTCGCGGTGGCCGAGAAGGAAACCCGTGACCCGGCGATCCCCATGGTGGTGCTGGGCACCGCCCATTCGGCCAAATTTCCGGATGCCATGCAGGCGGCTTGCGGCATCCGGCCGCCGCTTCCCGATTGGCTTTCCGACCTCGCCGAGCGGCCGGAACGCGTCACCCTATTGCCCGCCGACCAGGCGCAAGTCGAGCGCCACATCCTCTCCACCAGCCGGGCCACCCGTGAAGGAGCTGCCGCATGAGCGTCGAAGTGACCCGTCTATCCTCCGGCCTGCGTGTCGTCACCGACACCATGCCGCATCTCGAGACCGCCTCGCTCGGCGTGTGGGTCGGTTCCGGCAGCCGCGACGAGAACCCCGACGAGCACGGCATCTCGCATCTGCTCGAGCACATGGCGTTCAAGGGCACCACGCGGCGCACCGCCCGCCAGATCGCCGAGGAGATCGAGGCCGTGGGCGGCGATCTCAATGCGGCGACCGGGGTGGAAGCCACCGCCTATTACGCCCGCATGCTCAAGGCCGACGTGCCGCTCGCGCTCGACGTTCTGTCCGATATTCTTTCCGATCCCTCGTTCGATCCCGAGGAGCTGCAGCGCGAGCAGAACGTCATCGTGCAGGAGATCGGCGCCTCCGAGGATACGCCCGACGATCTGGTGTTCGAGAAGCTGCAGACGACCGCGTTTCCGGGCCAGCCGATCGGGCGCTCCATCCTCGGCACCCGCGAGACGGTGCGCGCGTTCGACCGCAAGCGGCTTGCGGTCTATCTCAAGCGCAATTATTGCGCGCCCGACATGCTGGTGGTGGCGGCCGGCGCGGTCGATCATCGGGCGGTCGTGGGCGAGGTCGAGAAG
>DASYFD010000259.1:0-3771 GCA_036498625.1 Xanthobacteraceae bacterium
ATCGTAGGCGGTGGCTCAGTTCTTGGCGATGTTCTCGATCCGCCAGTCGGCCTGATCGCCCTTGAAGGCTTCGAGCGCAACCGTCGAATCGCGGAAATACTCGTAGCGGATCTCGTCGAAATTATTCTGCCCGATCGCGACGTTGAGGTCCTTGCCCCAGTAGTCCTTCACGCGCTCGTACACGATGCTGCGGCCGGCCACGAACTCCTTGATCCGGTAGGGGCCGCTGCCGAGCGGCGGCTCGAGCGTAGTCGCGCCGATGTCGCGCTTCTTGCCGGCGGCGTCGGTTCCCTCCCACCAGTGCTTGGGGAACACCGGAAGCTGGCCGACGATCTGCGGCAACTCGCGATTGCCGGGACCGTCGAACGTGAAGGTGACCTCGCGCTCTCCGGTCTTCTCCGCCTTGACGACGTGGCGGTAATAGGCGCCGAACTGCGGATTGTATTTCTTCTCGGCTTCGAACGAGAACATCACGTCCTCGGGCGTCACCGGCTTGCCGTCGTGCCATTTGGCCTGGGCACGCAACCGGTAGATCACGGAGGAAAAGTCCGGCGGGTGCGCCACCGCCTCGGCGAGGAGACCGTACATGGTCGAGACCTCGTCGAAGGCTTCGGTCATGAGGGCTTCGGTGGTGAGACCCGAGCCGGCCGCGAGGGTTCCTTTGACCGCCCCGACCGCCTGGTTGAAGTTGTCGAAGCCGGTCGAGATCGCCAGCAGCCGCACCACGCCGCCCTTGGGCGCGCCCGGATTGACGTAGTCGAAATGCTGGAAGGCGGCCGGGTAGCGCAGTTCATCGAACAACGACAGGCCATGCTGCCATTGCGGCCCCGCCTTGGGGGCGTCTTGAGCCGCCGCCGGCATGCCGGCGGGCAGGCCGAGCCGGGCCAGCGCCGGCGCGGCGGCGGCGAGAATTCCATTGCGGATGATGGTTCGACGAGTAGGGCGCACGGCAGGCCTCCGGTGGGCAGCGACGATCAGCCAAGCATTCTGTGCCCGCTTGTGGGATTGATTATGTCCGATTTCGCACGATCACGACACCTCCGGTTGGCCGCCAGCGCCTCTGCGGCTTCACATTCGTGTGGACGCGCCGAGCCGGGCCAAACACGCAAAACGGCCGGGCAGTCCGGCCCGGCCGTCGAGGCATATCGAAGCTTCAGGGCCCTGCGGCCCGCTACTGCGCCTTGGCGCCACCGCCGGCATCGGCCGCCTTCGGCAGCGGAGCCGGATTGTCGGACAGCGAATTCAGATAGGCGATCACGTCGGCCCGGACCTGCGGCCGGGTCAGGCCCCCGAAAGTCATCTTGGTGCCGGTCACGAAGGCTTGCGGCTTGGCCAGAAACTGGTTGAGATCCTCGAGCGTCCAGGTGCCGCCCATGCTCTTCATGCCGCTCGAATAGTCGAAGCCCGCCATGGTGGCGCGCATGCGTCCGACCACGCCCCAGAGATTGGGCCCGATCTTGGCAGCGCCGCCCTTCTCGAATGTGTGGCAGGCCTGGCAGACCTTGGCGGCGTCCTCGCCGCGCTTGGGGTCGGCGCTCGCCAGCAATTGCGCGATCGGCGGCTCCTTCTCGGCCGGTGCCTGCTCCTGGGTACCCGTGGCAGCCTTCGGAACCACGATGTTGTAGCCGGGCTTGGCGGGCTTCTCCGGCGCAAAGATCGCACCGGAGGCGATGTTCAGCGCGACCACGATCAGGGCGGTGCCCAGGATCGCGCCGAGGATCTTGTTCATTTCAAATGAGTCCATCGAATTCGGGCTCCGGACACCAGCAGGAGGGACGCTCGAGCAAAGGCGCCCGAGGAGGAACGCAAGCGCAACCGGCTGTTCGGATGACGCCGGCAACCGCATGGCGGCGCACAAATAACCGGTTTGCCTCGCCTCTGGCAACACGTATAAGCGGAAGCTCACGATACTTTTGCGGCGGGACTTTTCCAGCGGAGCGCTCCGGCGGACCGCTTTGTCGCCCCCCGCTGGCGGAGTCCCTGTTGCTCGGGCCCCGGCGTCCGCTTCCCGGACCCCGAATTCTTGATCCGAATCCCGGTACCAAGCCTCCCTGGACCCATGTTTCATGGCTCACCGTGAAATCCTGATCCTCATTCCGGCCCGGATGGCCTCGAGCCGGCTGCCCGGCAAGCCGCTCGCCGACATTGCGGGCGAGCCCATGATCCTGCACGTCATGCGCCTGGCGCAGGCGGCCGGCATCGGGCCGGTGGCGGTCGCGACCGATTCGGAGGCGATCATGGCCTGCGTGGCAAAGGCCGGCGGCCGCGCGGTGATGACCCGCGCCGATCACGGCTCGGGCTCGGACCGCATTTTCGAGGCCTTGCGCAGCGTGGATCCGTCCTGCCGGGCGGAAATCATCGTGAACCTGCAAGGCGATCTTCCCACCCTGGCGCCCCCCGACATCGCCGCGGCGCTGGGCCCGCTCGCCGATCCCGCCGTCGATATCGCCACGCTTGCGGGCGAGATCACCGATTCGCGCGAGCGCGCCGATCCCAACGTGGTCAAGGTGGTGGGCTCGCCGGTCGCGCCCGGCCGGCTGCGGGCGCTTTATTTCACCCGCGCGCAGGCGCCCTCCGGCGAGGGCCCGCTCTATCATCACATCGGCATCTACGCCTACCGCCGCGCCGCGCTTGCCCGCTTTGTCGGCCTGCCGGCCTCCCCGCTCGAGCAGCGCGAGAAGCTCGAGCAGCTGCGGGCGCTCGAGGCCGGCATGCGCATCGACGTCACCGTGGTCGACTCGGTGCCGCTCGGGGTCGATACGCAAGCCGACCTCGCCCGCGCCCGCGCGCTCCTGGGCGCACGGCGTTGACTTGCATCGCCCGGTGTGCGTACCGGAGCCGCTGAGGGAAAGCTCATGACAGTCAAGCGGATCGCGTTTCAGGGAGAGCCGGGGGCGAACTCGCACCTCGCCATTGCGGAGGCCTATCCGGACAGCGAGGCGGTGCCCTGCGCCACCTTCGAGGATGCCTTTGCGCTGATCACCGCTGGCGAAGCCGACCTCGGCATGATCCCGGTCGAGAACTCGGTGGCCGGCCGGGTGGCCGATATCCATCATCTGATGCCGGACTCAGGGCTCCATATCGTGGCCGAGCATTTCATGCCGGTGCGCCATCAGCTGCTGGGGATCAAGGGCGCGCGGCTCACCGACATCAGAACCGTGGAGAGCCATGTCCATGCGCTCGGCCAGTGCCGCAAGATCATCCGCCAGCTCGGCGTCAAGCCGGTGGTGGCGGCCGATACGGCGGGCTCGGCGCGCGAGATCGCGCAGGCCGGCGACAAGACCCGCGCCGCCATCGCGTCGCGGCTCGCCGCCGAGATCTACGCGCTCGATATCCTCGCGCAGGACGTCGAGGACGAGGCCCACAACACCACCCGCTTCATCGTGCTGGCGCGCGAAGCCAAATGGGCCAGTAGCGGCAGCGGGCCGGTCATCACCACGTTCGTGTTCCGGGTGCGCAACGTGCCGGCCGCCCTCTACAAAGCGATGGGCGGCTTCGCCACCAACGGCGTCAACATGACCAAGCTCGAAAGCTACATGGTGGAAGGCAATTTCTTCGCCACCCAGTTCTATGCCGACGTCGAGGGCCATCCCGAGGACCGCAACCTGGTGCTGGCGCTGGAGGAGCTCGCCTTCTTCTCCAAGGAGATGAAGATCCTCGGCGTCTATCCGGCCCACCCGTTCCGCACCACGTTCGAGGAGACGAGTTCGTAGCCGGGATCGTAGGATGGGTTGAGCGCTTGCGAAACCCATCAACCGCCGCTGATGGGTT
>DASYFD010000260.1:0-2169 GCA_036498625.1 Xanthobacteraceae bacterium
GCCCTGATGCCCTTCGCGGGCTATGCGAAACCCATTAAACGCGCATGGGTTTCGCAAAGGGCTCAACCCATCCTATGGTCTACCCCGGATTTAGAGCATTTTGCGGAAAAGTGGAGTCTCAAGCCGCTGGCGGCGGAATGACGAGGCGCGGCCGCGTATCCGACCGGGCCGGCTCGCGGCCCGATTGGGCCCGCAGGGGGCCGAGCTGCGCCTCCGCGCGGCGCGCCCGGCCCCGCCACTTGGATTGCCGCAGCCAGGCCGCGCAGCCGCCCAGCACCACCCCGACGATCAGCAGGGCGAAAACCAGGAGGTACAGGGGTTGCGAAAACACCACGGCCGGGTTCGCCTGATCGAACGGATCGAGCGATACGGTGACGACCTGGCGGTTGGCGACCGCAAATGCGAGCAGCACCAGCGCCACCAGGATCAGCACCAGCGCGGTGAGGAGTCTGCGGATCATGGCGCTACCGCGAACCGGCGAGCCGCTCACGCACTGGGGCGATTGAGCCGCTCGCGCATTTCCTTGCCGGTCTTGAAGAACGGAACCGACTTGCGGTCGACCGAGACATGGGCGCCGGTGCGCGGATTGCGGCCGGAACGGGCCGGTCGATGCTTCACCGAAAAGGCGCCGAAGCCGCGCAGCTCGACGCGGTCGCCGCGCGCCATGGCGGCGATGATCTCGCCCAGGATGGCGTTGACGATATTCTCGACGTCGCGCTGATAGAGGTGCGGGTTCTGCGTGGAGATGCGCTGAACGAGCTCGGATTTGATCATGGGGGCCGCCGCCTGCCGGGGAAGATTCTAGTTGCCGGCCGAAGGGTGCCAAAGCGCCAGAAGACCGTCAAGGTTGAGCTGTTCGATTGCCCGCGTGCCACCCCATTCGTCGAAGCGCTGCGCCAGCGCGCCGAAGCCGGCCGCCCCCAGGGCGGCGCTCACGGCGGTGTGCAGGAACGACAGGTCGCTCAGGCGATCATGCAGCGGATAATCCCGCACCGGGGTCTTGGGATCGATATTGCTGTCCTTCGCCAGCCAGGCGATGGCGGTCTGCTCGTCGCCGAGCTCGTCGACCAGCCGCAGCGGAACGCCCTGGCGGCCGGTGAAGACGCGCCCGTCGGCGACCTTGTCGAGCGCCGCATCGTCGAGCTGCCGGCGGTTCTTCACCAGATCGCGAAACCAGGCGTAGGAATCCTTGACCAGATCCGCGATCGCGGCGCGCGCTTCCGGGCTGGTCGGCTCGAACCCGTTGGGCGCGGCCTTCAGCGGCGACGACTTGATCTCCTCCATGGAGACCCCGAGCTTGCTCAAGAGGTCGCCCACATTGGGAAACTGGAACAGCACGCCGATCGAGCCCACCAGCGAGGTTTCCTGCGCCACGATGTGGTCGGCCGCGATGGCCGCGATGTAGCCGCCCGAGGCCGCGAGCCCGTCGACCACCACCACCATCGGCTTCTTGCTCTTGAGCCCGAGCAGGGAGCGATGCAACTCCTCGGAGCCCGCGGTGGTGCCGCCGGGACTGTTGATGTGCACGATCACCGCCTTGGCGCGCGAGCGGCTCAGCCGGTCGAACGCCTCCACCCGCTCCTGATCGCTGCGAATGAGGCCGGTGATGGATACCCGGGCGATCGAGGCGCCGGTCTGCCCGGTCAGCATCTCGAAGCCGGGCCCGCGCGAGGCGGCGCCGAGCCCGACCACCGCCGCGATGGCCAGGACCACGGCAAAGACCCGCCAGAAGGTCAGCTTGCGCCGCAGCCGGCGGCGATCGACGATTTGATCGGCATCGAGCGACATGTTGGCTTTTCCTCAAGTGTGAGCAGTGAGTGGAGAATAGTGAGCAGCGAGTAGTGAGTAGCTACTCACTACTGACCACTCACTACTCACCATTTCCCAATTCGCTATTCGTCCGACTTCTCGTCGGATTTTTCTTCCGACTTCTCGCCCGCGCGCTTGAGCGCGGTGCCGAGAATGTCGCCCAGCGTCGCGCCCGAATCGGACGAGCCGTATTGGGCGATCGCCTCCTTCTCCTCGGCCACCTCGAGCGCCTTGATGGAGACCGTGATCTTGTGGCTGCGGCGGTCGAACTGGGTGACCCGCGCGTCGACCTTCTCGCCGACCGCGAACCGCTCCGGCCGCTGCTCGCCGCGATCGCGCGCCAGCTCCGAGCGCTTGATG
>DASYFD010000261.1:0-17952 GCA_036498625.1 Xanthobacteraceae bacterium
GGATGCCCCATACCCCCGACGCGAGCGGCGCCCCGAATGCCCATTCCCGCATGATCAGCGGCCGGCCCCGCCCGGCCACGACCGGCAGCGCCAGCCGGGCGCCCGCATCGGCGAGCTTGCGCAAGAGCGGCAGCGGATTGATCTCGCTCTTCATCGGCATGAAGCCCGCCACGATGGTGCCGGGCGCAACCGCAACCGGGAAGGCGCGCTCGGCGAGCGTCACGGCGGCGGCAGCGCGCTCGGCTGCGGGCAGGCCGTCGCGGCGTTCGAGCGCCGCGCGCCGCAATTCGGCCTTGGCGGCGGCCGCAGAGGAATCATGCACGACGCTGGTCACGAAATCGCGCCTCCGGGCGAAAGCTAGTTGGGCGGCGGGTTGGCCGGCCGGAAACGCGGGAACCGGGTGGGACCTGAGGATCGGGCCCGGTGGAGAACGGCCAAGTCGAGAATGCGGAGCCACGATGGCCGTCGGAGTGTTCGATCCCGGGGTCCCTACACATGTAGGTGGGCGCCATATGCCCGGACCCACGAGCCCGGACAGGGACAGCTCCCGTGAGATCGATAAGGCCCCGGGGATATGCTCCTAACGCACCCCGCAGCCCCGCCTCGTCAATGTAGTGCGGTCGCGCGCTCAGCGCCACCCGGCAAAGCGATTGAGGCGGAGATCGGCTCGTTGAAAGCGATTCTTGGCAAACCCAATCTCGCGCATGCGATTCGTGCCGGCGCTTTAACCCAGGACAGCGCCAGCAGCGCGACCGGGATTGAGCACCTTGGTGACCTGCTCGATGCGCTCGGCCGCGGCATTGAGCGCGGCTGCGACCGCCGCCTGGGTGGCCTCGGCCCGCTCGGCGGAGACCGCACGCGCGTCCTGCAGTCCGGCCATATCCTCCTCCATGCGGCGCAACTTACCGGTGGTGTCGGCAAGCTCGTCCGCGACCGTCAGTGCGGCCATGACGGTGAGCCTGGTATCGCCGATCTCGCCGAACGTGCCGCGCAGCCGCTCGATGCGCTGATCGAGATCGTGCGCGAGCCGCAACAGATGGCTTTCCTGCCCGTCCTCGCACGCCATGCGGAACTGGCGGCCGTTGATGGTCACGGTTACCTGGGACATGCTGCGCTCGACTGTACGCATGGATACGTCAACTGTCGTTGGCCTCGATCACGGAACGGATGGTCTCGATGGCGGCATCGAGCCGGCGGGCAACCTCTTGGTTGGTGGTTTCGAGCGCGCGCGCGCGCGCGGTCGCGGCATCGAGATCGGCCGCCAGGCGCGAGCGGTCGGCACCCAGCGCGTGCAGCTGATCGGCCACGCCGAGCTCGGCACGATCGGTCTCGCGCCGGCGCTCGGCCGCGGCTTCGAGGCCTTCGAGCGCCTGCATCAAGCGCCTGGTAGCGGCTTCAATTGCGCCAGCATCGGTCATCGCCGCCCGACCCCACTGATCGGCCCACGTTGAGCCACCAAAATCATATGCGCGGCAAGCAGTTAGGATTGGAAGCTTACGTGGGATGACGGCCGCCCGTCAACGCTGGAGGTGGTTTTCTCCCCTGCTGTGTGCACGACGAGGTGGATGAGGGCCGAACCAAGCGGCGGTGTTCTTTGACTCCACCAAGCCCCGTGCTAGAGGCTCGAAACCACAACCCTCCCTGGCTCATCATGCCGATTCCGACGCCACCTCTCGCCGCCGCAGCGGCAACCGCCGCGCCCGCCGCCGGGCGCGACGCACGCGCGGAGGCAAAATCGCGGGCGGAGCATGGGTATCCGGAGCACCAGCGCGAGCATCAGCGCATGGCCAATGCCATCCGGGCGCTCGCCATGGATGCGGTCGAGCAGGCGAAGGCCGGGCATCCCGGCCTGCCCATGGGAGCCGCCGACATCGCCACGGTACTGTTCGGGAAATTCTTGCGATTCGATCCGGCGGATCCGGCCTGGCCCGACCGCGACCGCTTCGTGCTCTCGGCCGGGCACGGCTCGATGCTGATCTACGCGGTGCTGCATCTGCTCGGCTATGAGACGATGACCATCGAGGAGATCAAGCGCTTCCGTCAGCTCGGCTCGCTGACCCCCGGCCATCCCGAGTTCGGCCACACGCCCGGCGTCGAGACCACAACCGGTCCGCTCGGCCAGGGGCTCGCCAACGCGGTCGGCATGGCGATCGCGGAGCGCCATATGGCGGCGGTGTTCGGCGCCGACCTGGTCGACCACACGACCTTCGTGCTCGCCTCCGACGGCGACCTGATGGAAGGCATCAGCCAGGAGGCGATCGCGCTCGCCGGGCATTTACGGCTCAACAAGCTCATCGTGCTGTTCGACGACAACGGCATCTCGATCGACGGGCCGCTCGGGCTCGCCGATTCGGTCGATCAGGTGAAGCGCTTCGAAGCGGCCGGCTGGGCCGCCAGCCGCATCGACGGGCATGATCCGGACGCGATCGCGGCCGCAATCGAGACTGCCAGGGGTTGCGACCGGCCCTCGCTGATCGCCTGCCGCACCGTCATCGGGTTCGGGGCGCCCACCAAGGCCGGTACCGAGAAAAGCCACGGCTCGCCGCTCGGCGCCGACGAGATCAAGGGTGCGCGCGAGCGGCTGGGCTGGGATTTGCCAGCCTTCGAGATACCTCCCGACGTGCGCGCGACCTGGCGGCGGGCCGGCGAGCGCGGCAAGGGCGCGCGGCAGGCGTGGCGCGATCGCCTCGCCGCCGCAGCCCCCGCGCAGCGCGCCGAATTCGAGCGCCGCAACCGCGGCGACCTAGCCAGCGACAAGATCGCAGCCGCCGTGCGCGGCGTGAAAGAGACGCTGGCGGCAGCGCCGAAAAACATCGCGAGCCGCATCGCGTCGGAGAACGCGATCGAGGCCTTGACGGCGGTGGCGCCGGAAATGATCGGCGGCTCCGCCGATCTCACCGGCTCCAACAACACCAGACCCAAAGGCGCCAAGACCCTGTCGGCCGCCGATTATGGGGGACGCTTTATCCACTACGGCGTGCGCGAGCACGCCATGGCGGCGGCCATGAACGGCATGGCGCTGCACGGCGGGATCATTCCGTTCTCGGGCACCTTTCTTGTATTCTCCGACTATTGCCGCCCGGCCATCCGGCTCGCCGCCCTCATGGGCCGGCGCGTCATCCATGTGATGACCCATGATTCCATCGGGCTCGGCGAGGATGGGCCCACGCACCAACCGGTCGAGCAGCTGGCGGCGCTGCGCGCGATCCCGAACCTTTTGGTGTTCCGCCCTTGCGACGCAGTCGAGACCATCGAGTGCTGGCAACTCGCGCTCGCCGCGCATGACCGCCCGAGCGTGCTGGCGCTGACGCGGCAGAACCTGCCGCAGTTGCGCACCGAGGCCGACGACCGCAACCGCTGCGCGGCCGGCGCCTATGAGATCGCCGCGGCGCAAGGCGCTGCCGACGTTTCCCTGTTCGCCACCGGGTCGGAAGTCGCCATCGCGGTCGAGGCCCAGAAGCTGCTGCGCCAGCAGGGCGTGCAGGCGCGCGTGGTGTCGGTGCCCTGCTTCGAGCTGTTGCGCGCACGACCGGCCGCCGAGCGGCAGAGCATCATCGGCGGCGCGCGGGTGCGGGTCGCGGTGGAAGCCGCCATCCGGCAAGGCTGGGACGAGATCATCGGCTCGCACGGGGCCTTCGTGGGCATGACGACGTTCGGGGCCAGCGCCCCCGCCAAGGAGCTGTACAGCCATTTCGGCATCACCGCCGAGAAGGTCGCCGAAGCCGCATTAAGCAACCTGAAGAACAAGTAACTGTACCCACATTTCGGCGGCACGACGGTGCCGGCCAAAGTGGTTTCCGGATTCCACTTTTCCTGAAAATGCTCTAGTGACAGTCGCCAATCGATCCTCGAAGGCGCGGGTTTGAAAGCGGGCCCGCCAAGGAGCCGTAAATGTCAGTTCGGGTTGCCATCAACGGGTTCGGACGTATCGGCCGCAATGTGTTGCGCGCCATCGTCGAAGCCAAGCGCAGCGACATCACCGTGGTCGCCATCAACGATCTCGCCCCGCCCGAGACCAACGCGCATCTGCTGCGGTTCGATTCCGTGCATGGCCGCTTTCCGGGCGAGGTGACTGTCACCGGCGACATGCTCGATTGCGGCATCGGGCCGATCAAGGTCACCGCCATCCGGGACCCGGCGCAGCTGCCATGGCGGGAGCTCGCGGTCGATATCGCGCTCGAATGCACCGGCCTGTTCACCAGCAAGGAGAAGGCTTCCGCGCATCTCACGGCCGGGGCCAAGCGGGTGCTGGTGTCGGCGCCCGCCGACAACGTGGATCTCACCGTGGTCTACGGGGTCAACCACGACAAGCTGACCCGCGACCACAAGGTCGTATCGAACGCGTCCTGCACCACTAATTGCCTGGCGCCGCTCGCCAAGGTGCTCAACGACGCGGTCGGGATCGACAAGGGCTTCATGACGACGGTGCACGCCTACACCAACGATCAGCCCTCGCACGACCAGTTCCACAAGGATCTCTACCGGGCGCGCGCCGCCGCCATCTCCATGATCCCGACCTCGACCGGCGCCGCCAAGGCGGTCGGCCTGGTTCTGCCGGAGCTCGCCGGCCGCCTCGACGGCGTCGCCATCCGGGTGCCGGTGCCCAATGTATCGGTGGTCGACCTCAAGATCGTGGCCAAGCGCGCAACCTCGCCCGAGGAGGTCAACGGCGCCGTCAAGCGCGCCGCCGAGCAGCAGCTCAAGGGCATTCTGGGCTACACCGATCGGCCCAACGTCTCGATCGACTTCAACCATGATGCGCGCTCCTCGATCGTCCATCTCGACCAGACCAAGGTGATGGACGGCACGCTGGTGCGCGTCATGTCATGGTACGACAACGAATGGGGCTTCTCGAACCGGATGATCGACACCGCGGTGGCGATGGGAAAGCTGCTCTAGATTCCGGCCAAGCGGATCGCGGGAATTTTATCGGCCCATCCAAGCCTCATGCCCTTTCGCGCGCTCGAGATCAGATCGGTTCGGTGGCGGCCCGTTGCGGGCGGCGGCCTCGGTCATGGGGGGAGGAGTTGGTAGGGGCATGACCGGTTTCCGCACGCTCGGGCAGGCTGACGTGGACCGCAAGCGCGTGCTCCTGCGCGTCGACCTCAATGTGCCGATGCAAAACGGGGTGGTGACCGACGCGACCCGCATCGAGCGCATGGCACCGACCATCCTCGAGATCGCCAACCGGGGCGGCATGGTGATCCTGCTGTCGCATCTGGGCCGACCCAAGGGGCCCGATCCGAAAGACTCGCTCAAGCCGATCGCCGCCGAGACCGCGCGCGTCCTGCGGCGTCCGGTCGCCTTCGTGGACGACTGCATCGGCCCCAAGGCCGAAGCCGCCGCCAGGGCAATGCAGCCCGGCGACATTCTTTGCCTGGAGAATACCCGCTTCCATGCCGGCGAGGAGAAGAACGACCCCGCCTTCGCGGCGGCGCTTGCCCGCCTCGGCGACATCTGGGTCAACGACGCGTTCTCGGTCTCGCACCGGGCCCACGCCTCGACCGAAGGCCTCGGCCACATCCTGCCGGCCTATGCGGGGCCCGCCATGGAGGCGGAGCTGGCGGCCTTCAGCCGGGTGCTGGACGCGCCCCAGCGCCCGCTCGCCGCCATCGTGGGCGGCGCCAAGGTCTCGACCAAGCTCGCGCTGCTCGGCAACCTGATCCCCAGGGTCGATGTGCTGATCATCGGTGGCGGCATGGCCAACACCTTCCTGGCCGCGCAAGGCAAGGACGTGGGCAAGTCGCTGTGCGAGCATGAGCTCGCCGGCACCGCGCGCGACATTCTGCTGCAGGGCGCCGCCCGCAATTGCGAGATCGTGCTGCCGGTCGATGCCGTGGTGGCGCGCAAGTTCGCAGCCCATACGCCCTCGCGGACGGTCGCGGTGGACCAGGTGGGCCCCGACGAGATGATCCTGGATATCGGCCCGCGCACCATCGAGCATGTGGTCTCGATCCTCGGCCGGGTGAAGACACTGGTGTGGAACGGTCCGTTCGGCGCCTTCGAGATGGAGCCCTTCGACGTGGGCACCATCGCGATCGCCGAGGCGGCCGCCGAGCTCACCGCCGCGGGCAAGATCGTCTCGGTCGCCGGCGGCGGCGATACGGTCGCGGCTCTCAATGCGGCCGGCACCACCGAGCGCATGACCTACGTGTCGGCTGCCGGCGGCGCCTTCCTCGAATGGCTGGAAGGCAAGCCATTGCCCGGGGTCGAGGTTTTGAGGGTAAAATAGCGCCAAGGCTGTAAAGCAAGTCGCATGATTCACATCCATGAAGGAGGCTTCCAGTGAACCTCGCTGAGCTCAATCAGGTCGCCAAGGCGATGGTGGCGCCGGGCCGCGGCATCCTCGCGGCCGACGAATCATCGGGCACCATCAAGAAGCGTTTCGACGCCATCGGGGCCGAGTCGACGAACGACACCCGGCGCGACTATCGGGAGATGCTGTTCCGCTCGACCGAGGCGATGTCGAAATACATCTCGGGCGTCATTCTCTATGACGAGACCATCCGCCAGAGCGCCAAGGACGGCACCCCGCTGGTCAAGATCATCGAGAAGGCCGGCGCGCTGCCTGGCATCAAGGTCGACAAAGGCATCAAGCCGCTGCCGTTCTGTCCGAACGAGGTCATCACCGAGGGTCTCGACGGGCTGCGCGAGCGCCTGATCGAGTATCGTGGCCTCGGCGCCAAGTTCGCCAAGTGGCGGGCCGTCATCGACATCGCGGCGGGCATCCCGACCCACACCTGCATCCTGACCAACGCCCATGCGCTCGCCCGCTATGCGGCGCTCTGCCAGGACGAAGGCATCGTGCCGATCGTCGAGCCCGAAGTGCTGATGGACGGCGATCACGACATCGATCGCTGCTACGCCGCCACCGAATGGACGTTGAAGCGGGTGTTCGAGCAGCTCTACGACCAGCGGGTCGCGCTCGAAGGCATGGTGCTCAAGCCCAACATGGTGGTGGCAGGCAAGAAGTGCGGCAAGCGCGCGGGCATCGAGGAGGTGGCGGACAAGACCCTGCGGGTGCTCAAGGCCTGCGTTCCGGCCGCCGTTCCGGGTATCGCCTTCCTGTCGGGCGGCCAGTCGGACGAGGATGCAACCGCGCATCTCGACGCCATGAACAAGTCGGGCGGCCTGCCCTGGGGACTCACCTTCTCGTATGGCCGCGCCCTGCAGGCGGCACCGCAAAAAGCTTGGGCCGGAAAGAGCGAGAACGTCGCAACCGCGCAACGCGCCTTTGCGCATCGCGCCATGATGAACAGCCTGGCGGCGCGCGGCCAATGGAAATCGGAGCTGGAGAAGAAGGCGGCATGAAATCCTTAACCCGCCACAGGTAAAAGGGAACCACCAACGCCCCCAAATCCGCCCGATTGCCAGGGCAAGCGACTGCGCTATGGCGTCCCGAGACGATAGGACCAAACCGCGGCGCCCCGATCCGCGCCTGTATCTGGTCAGCCCGCAAGTCGCTGACGCCGCCGCCTTTGCGGATACCCTTGCCGCCGCGCTCGCCGGTGCCGATGTGGCGGCGGTGCTGCTGCGCCTTACGGGCAGCGACGAGCGCAGCTTGATCAACATCGCCAAAAAGCTCGCCCCGCTGGTTCAGGATGCGGGCGCGGCTTGCCTGATCGCAGGCTATCCGGAGATCGTGGCCCGGGTGGGCGCCGATGGCGCGCATCTCACCGGCATCGAGGCGTTCACCGCCGCACAAGCCGCCTTGCAGCCGGACCGGATCGCCGGCTGCGGCGGGCTCGCCACCCGTCACGACGCCATGCTGGCAGCGGAAGCCGGTGCCGATTACGTGCTGTTCGGCGAGCCCGATGCGGCCGGCCACCGTCCTTCGTTCGAGGCGGTGGCGGACCGCGTGACCTGGTGGGCGGAAATCTTCGAGCCGCCCTGTGTCGGGTTTGCGGCTGCGCTTGCCGAGGTGAATGCGCTGGCAACCGCCGGGGCGGATTTCGTGGCAGTCGGCGATTGCATTTTCGCGGACGGCCGCGGGCCTGCGGCGGCGCTTGCCGATGCCGCACAACGCCTCGCGCTGCCGGAGGCGGTCGAATGAGCGCGCACCGGCCAGCCATGGCCCTGCTTACCGCTTGGCTCGCCGCCGGGCTGGCGGCCCCCGCGGCCGCGCAGGCGCCGACCCCGCCGGCGCCACCGGCCGCGCCAGCCCCAACACCCGCGAAGCCGGCCGCGAAGCCGGCCGTCAAGCCGGCGCCTCCAAAGCCCAGTGCCGCCAAATCCGGGCCGGCGGACGCGGCTCCGTCTGCCGCCCCGGCGCCAGCCGGCGGGCCGGCAGCAGCCGGCGGGCCCGAGCCCGACCTCGCTTTCGGTGCCTTCCAGCGCGGCTATTACCTCACCGCCTTGTCGCTTGCGATCAAGCGGGCCGAGGAGAAGAACGACGTCAAGGCGATGACGCTCCTGGGCGAGATTTACGGCAACGGCTTCGGGGTGTCGCGCGACGACAACAAGGCCGCCGACTGGTACAAGCGGGCGGCCGATCGCGGCGATCGCGAAGCGATGTTCGCGCTCGCCATGTTCCGTCTTTCCGGCCGCGGCGGCCCGCTCATTCGCGAGGAGGCCACCAAGCTCCTCGCCAACGCCGCCAAGCTCGGACACGTGGCGGCGGCCTATGATCTCGGCCTGCTCTATCTCGAAGGCCAGCTATTCCCGCAGGATTTCGCCCGCGCGGCCGAGCTCTTTCGCGGCGCCGCGCAGGCCGGCAGTCCGGAAGCCCAATACGCCCTCGCCACGCTCTACAAGGATGGCCGCGGCGTGGCCAAGGACATCGTCATGGCTGCGCGCCTGCTGGCTGCGGCGGCGCTGGCCGACAATACCGATGCCGAGCTCGAGTTCGGCATCGCGCTGTTCAACGGCACCGGCGTCGCCAAGGACCAAGCCGCCGCCGCCATCCTGCTGCGCAAGGCGGCGAGCAAGGGCAACCCGGTGGCGCAGAACCGCCTGGCTAATATCCTGGCGAACGGCAAAGGGGTACCGGCCGATCCGGTGCAAGCCATTAAGTGGCATCTGATCGCCAAGGCCGGCGGGGACGGCGATATCGCGCTCGACGAGTTCATGCACGGTCAGAAGCCCGACATCCAGGCCGCCGGCGAGAAGGCGGCGCAACCATGGCTCGAGGCGATCAAACAGTCGCGCTCTTGACGGGCCGGCGTCCGACAGGCAGACCCACATCCGCCCATCATGACTGGCCATCATGCGAGGCACCGCGGCTGAGCTTTCGTCACCTCGCTCGCCACGTACATTTCCCGATGGTGTCGCTCCTGGTGTAGCCCTTATCATCATCCGCCGGCGCGGATGAGGGTCGCCGTCAACCCGCGAACCCGCTCAACCTGCGAACCCTTTCATGCTCCGCTCCGCGCTCCTCAATGTCATGATCAAGGCCGCCCAGAAGGCCGGCCGCACCCTCAAGCGCGACTTCGGCGAGGTCGAGCACCTGCAGGTCTCGTTGAAAGGGCCGGGGAACTTCGTCACCGCCGCCGATCGCCGGGCCGAGGAGATTTTGTGCGCGGAGCTCAAGGCGGCGCGCCCCGGCTACGGCTTCGTGGGGGAGGAAGGCGGCCGCCGCGAAGGCACCGACACGACCCATACCTGGATCGTCGATCCGCTCGACGGCACCTCGAACTTCCTGCACGGCATTCCGCATTTCGCGATCTCGATCGGGCTCGAGCGCGAGGGCACGATCGTGGCCGGCCTGGTCTACAATCCGATCAACGACGAGCTTTTCACCGCCGAGCGCGGCAAGGGCGCCTTTCTCAACAGCCAAAGGCTGCGGGTGGCCGCACGCAAGCGGCTCGCCGACGCGGTGGTGGCCTGTGGGCTTCCCCATCTGGGGCGCGGCGACCTGGCGCTTGGAAACCGGGAGCTCGCCGCGGTGCAGCCCAAGGTGGCCGGGTTGCGACGGTTCGGGGCAGCATCGCTCGATCTGGCCTGGGTGGCGGCCGGGCGATTCGACGCCTATTGGGAGCGCCAGCTCTCGCCGTGGGATATCGCGGCGGGATTGATCCTGGTGCGCGAGGCGGGCGGTTTCGTCACCGACTTCGATGGGGGCGATACGCCCTGGATCGGCGGAGATGTGGTGGCCGGCAACGAGACCATGCACCGCGCGCTGCTCACAATGCTCAATGCGGCGGCGAAACCTTGAAGGCGCGATGGTTTCCGGTTGCCGCCGAAGACCCTCGTGCGCCCTCGCATCGAGCGGCTGGAACCGGAATGCCGCGATCGCCGGGCCGAAGTTCCCGGGGACGACAATCATTTTTGCGCAAGGCCTGCTTTTTCCGCTCGCATCGCCTATGTCATAGATCGCCGATGTCATAGTATTGTGTCGCCCTCGAACGAGCTCTGGCCGGTTCCCCCATGGCGCGCGACCTTGATCCGCTGAAGCTGTCCTCTCCCCGGATTTTTCTGGTCCGGATGATGGTGTTCCTGGTCCTGTGCGCGCTCGTGGTGGTGATCCTCTACAAGCAGATCGCCATCGCTTTCGTATCCAATGTGGGCCTCAATACGGTGATCATCCTGGTGCTGGTCATCGGCATCATGCTGACCTTCCGGCAGGTCATTCGGCTGTTTCCGGAGGTCGACTGGGTGAACGGCTTCCGGCTCGCCGATCCGGGCCTGGCCATGGACCGGCCGCCGGTTCTGCTCGCCCCGATGGCGTCCATCCTCGGCGACCGCATGGGCCGGATGGCGATTTCCTCGACCATGATGCGCGGCATTCTCGATTCGATCGGCACCCGGCTCGACGAGGCCCGCGACATCTCCCGTTACATGACCGGCCTGCTGGTGTTCCTCGGCCTGCTCGGCACGTTCTGGGGCCTGATCGTCACGGTCGGCTCGGTCGGCAACGTCATCGGCACGCTCAAGGTCGGCGGCGACGCCCAGTCCACGTTCGATTCGCTGCGCGAGGGCCTGGCGGCGCCGCTCAGCGGCATGGGCATCTCGTTCTCGTCCTCGCTGTTCGGCCTGGCCGGCTCGCTGGTGCTCGGCTTCCTCGACCTGCAGTCGAGCCAAGCCCAGAACCGCTTCTACACCGACCTGGAGGACTGGCTGTCCACCACGGTCCGCGACCTCGGCGCCGGCGGCGAGGCGGCGCCCACCGGCGCTGCGCCCGGCGACATGCGGGTCGCGGTCGACCGGCTGAAGGAGGTGATCGCCGAAGGCGGATCGAGCCGGGCGGCCACGACCGCCATGGCCAATCTGGCGGAGGCAATCCAGGGGCTGGTCCACCACATGCGCACCGAGCAGCAGATGATCCGCGACTGGGTCGATTCCCAGGCCGAGCAGCATCGCGAGATCCGCCGTCTGCTGGAGATCCTTGTGCGCGAGAACGTCAACAGCAAATAGCCGCCCAGAGTGGGTTCACAGAGACCTCGGACGGAAACCGGATGCCACCCCTGAAATTCCTCTGACAGGTGACGATCATGGCCCTTGCCCGCCGCAGCCGCGACACCGGCATGAACTACTGGCCGGGCTTTGTCGACGCGCTGTCGACCCTGCTGCTCGGCGTCATCTTCCTGCTCACCGTGTTCGTGGTCGTGCAGTTCTACCTGACGCAGGAAATGTCCGGCAAGGACACCGCGCTCAGCCGCCTCAATGCGCAGATCGCGCAGCTCACCGAGCTCCTGTCGCTGGAAAAAACCGGCAAGCTCGGCGCCGAGGATGAGCTGGCGCAGCTCAACGCCAATCTGCGCGCGACCGAAGGCGAGCGCGATCGCTACAAGGGCCTGTACGAGAGCGCCGGCAACGGCTCGCTCGACGTTCAAGGCAAGGTGACCGAGCTGTCGGGGGCGCTCGACGCCGAAAAGCGCATCTCGGGACGCGCGCTGGCGCAGGTCGAGGTGCTCAACCAGCAGATCGCAGCGCTGCGCCGCCAGCTCGCGGCCTTGCAGGACGCGCTCGACGCCTCCGCCCAGAAGGACAAGGAGGCGCAGGTCCAGATCTCCGATCTCGGCCAGCGCCTCAACGTCGCGCTGGCTCAGCGGGTCCAGGAGCTGTCGCGCTATCGCTCGGACTTTTTCGGTCGCTTGCGCACCATCCTGGGCGATCGCCCCGATATCCGCGTGGTCGGCGACCGCTTCGTGTTCCAGTCCGAGGTGTTCTTCGACACCGGGCAGGCGGTGCTCAAGCCCGAGGGTCGCCTGGAGCTCGACGGACTCGCTTCCGCCCTCCTCGATCTGGACAAGAAAATTCCGGGGGAGATCGGCTGGGTGCTGCGGGTCGATGGCCACACCGACGTGCGCCCGATCAACGGTGTTCAATTCAAATCGAACTGGGACCTCTCGGCCGCCCGCGCGATCTCGGTGGTGCAATACCTGATCAGCAAGGGCGTTTCGCCGCAGCGGCTGGTGGCGGCCGGGTTCGGCGAGTTCCAGCCGATCGATACCGACCGGACCGAGGAAGCCTACAGCCGCAACCGACGCATCGAGCTGAAGCTGACGGAGCGGTGAGCGCGGCCGCTTTCACGCTGCGGCCCTATCAGGCAGCCGACGAGGAAGCCGCGATCGAGCTGTGGCGCCGGACCTGGCAGCTCGCCTATCCGCGATTGGACTTCACGGCGCGGCTCGCGTGGTGGCGCGCGCGCTGGCGCGACGAGCTGGTGCCGAGCGCCACCATCACCGTCGCGGAATCGGGGAGACAATTGCTCGGCTTCGTGACGGTCGATCCGGCAACGCTCTATCTCGATCAGATCGTGGTCGCCCCGGAGGCGTGGGGCTCGCGGATCGCCGACGCGCTCCTGGCCGAGGCCAAGCGGCTCTCGCCCGCGGGCCTCGATCTCGCGGTCAACGCGGACAACGGCCGCGCCATCCGGTTCTACGAGAAGCAGGGATTCGTGGTCACCGGAACCGACGTCAACCCGCGCTCCGGCGCGCCCGTTCGCAAGATGGCCTGGCGACCTTGATGGCGCACCGCCGCGCGGAAACTCAGCCGCTCTGGAATTGCAGCTTGGCCAGCCGCGCGTAGAGGCCGCCGCCGCCGGCGAGCCGCTCATGGGTGCCCTCCTCGACGATGCGGCCGGCCTCCATCACCAGGATGCGATCGCAGGACTGCACGGTCGCCAGCCGGTGCGCGATCACCAGGGTGGTGCGCTCCTGCATCAGGTGCTCGAGCGCGGCCTTGACCAGGGTTTCGCTCTCGGCGTCGAGCGAGGAGGTCGCCTCGTCGAGCAAAAGCAGCGGGGCATCGCGCAGGATCGCGCGCGCGATCGCGATGCGCTGGCGCTGGCCGCCCGAGAGGGTCACGCCGCGCTCGCCGACCTGCGTCTCGAAACCCTGCGGCAGCCGGGCGATGAACTCGGTAGCGAGCGCGAGATCAGCCGCATGCGCCACCTCGGCATCGCTCGCTTGCGGGCGCCCGAACCGGATGTTCTCGCCGATCGAGCCGCCGAACACGACCGCGTCCTGCGGCACCAGGGCGATCCGCTGGCGCAGCGCGAACGGATCGGCATCGGTGAGCCGCACGCCATCGAGCGTAATGGCGCCGGATACGGGATCGTAGAATCGCAGCAGCAAATGGAAGATCGTGCTCTTGCCGGCGCCCGAAGGACCGACCAGCGCGACCTTCTCGCCCCGCTGCACCCGAAACGAGATGCCGTCGAGCACGCGGACGTCCGGCCGCCCCGGATAGGAGAAGCCGACGGATTCGAACGCGACCTCGCCGCGCGCCGGCATCGGCAGCGCGACCGGATGCGCCGGCCGCTCGACCGCCGGCTTGACCGCCAGGATCTCGAACAAGCGCTCGGCCGCCCCGGAGGCCGCCGCGACCTCACCGCCGACCTGGGAAAGCTCGCCCAGGCTGCTTGCCGCCAGCACCGCGAACAGCAGGAACTGCGACAGCCGGCCCGGCGTGATGGTGCCGGCCAGCACATCCTGGGCACCGACCCACAGCACCACGACCACGCTGGCGAATACCAGAAAGATCGCGATGGCGGTGAGGATGGCGCGCGCCTTGGTGGAGGAGACGGCGGCCTGGTAGGCGCGCTCGACCGCCTGCCCAAACCGGCCGATCGCCACCGCCTCGTTGGTGAAGGCCTGCAGGATGCGCACCGCGCTGATCAATTCGGACACGTAGGCGGAGGCTTCGGCGAGCGCGTCCTGCGCCAGGCGCGAGCGCTGGCGCACGGCCCGCCCGAACCCGTAAAGCGGCAGCACGATGAGCGGAATGGCGATGAGCACGAAGCCGGACAGCCGCGGGCTCGACACCACCATCATGACCGAGGCCCCCAGGAACAGGACCAGATTGCGCAACGCCACCGAAACCGAAGAGCCGACCGCCGCCTTGATCTGGGTGGTATCGGCGGTCAGCCGCGACACCATCTCGCCGGTCTTGGCCTCGTCGAAGAAGGCGGACGAGAGCGACGTGAGATGGCCGAACACCTCGCCGCGCAGGTCGGCCACGATCCGCTCGCCGAGCGTGGTCACCAGATAGAACCGCGTGGCGCTGGCGAGCGCGAGCACCGCCACCACGCCGATCATGACCGAGAAATAGCTGTCGATCAGGTTGGCGCCTTCGCGGGTAAAGCCGAAATCGATCATGCGCCGAACCGCGACCGGCACCGCCAGCGTAGCCAGCGCCGCCAGTACCAGCGCGCATACGGCAGCAGTCGCCCGCCAGCGATAACGCCAGAGGTAGGGCCCGAGCAACATGAGCGGCCGCAGCTTGGCCTTGCGGGCGGCTGGCGCCGGGGCGGCTGGCGCCGGGGCGGCTGGCGCCGAGGCAACCGGCACCGCCGCAGCGGGCGAGCCTTCCGGCGTTGGCGCAGCGGCTTCCGGCGGACGCGCCGCGGCTCTCTCGACCACATTCATGGGATGCAATTCATGTGATGCATGACCTCCGGACGCTCTTCCCCCAACCCCGGTCTTATCGCCGGTTGACCCCGATCACGGGCCCGGATCCATGCGCGAACCCCGATGCCGGATCGCCGGGACAATGCCCGCTTGGGCCACCGCTGGCAATCGCAGGCGTGCCTTGTTTCCGGCACCGGCCTGCGGTATAGAGCCGCCACTTCTCAGCAATCAACCAGAACTTCATTGCCGGCCATGCCGCGCGGGACGATAGAACCATGAAACCTGATACCCATCCGGACTATCACAGCGTGAAGGTCGTGATGACCGACGGCACCGAGTTCACGACCCGGACCACCTGGGGCAAGCCGGGCGACACGCTGCGCCTCGATATCGATCCGAAGTCGCATCCGGCCTGGACCGGCGGAACCCAGCAATTGCTCGATCGCGGCGGCCGGCTGTCGCGCTTTCAGAAGAAATTCTCCGGCTTCCTCAAGAAGGAATAGGTGTTTTCCGGCCGCCGGCAGCGGTGATCGCCGGCGATCAGATCTCGTCGGTCTCGAACGCGGCCTTGAGCAGGCCGAGCTGACGCTCCACCGGGTTGCTGCGGTTGGAGAGGGTGAGATCCGGCCGCGCATGCATGGTCGCGTCAAGGCGCCGGATGTCGGCCTGCAACGCCTTTGAGCGTGCGATCAATCCGCGCAGAAGCTCGGGCAGCAGCTTGATGCTGTCCTCGTTGCCGGCCTCGCCGGCCGCGAGCTTGACCTTGGTCTTTTCCTTGTTGGCCTGGGCGAGCGACATCTCGCCCTCCTTGACGGCGCGGTGCAGCAGCAGCCACGAGGCAAGCTGCATGAGGCGTGTGGTCAGCCGCATGCTTTCGGTCGCGTAGGCGAGCGCCGCCATACGCTCGAGCTTCTTGGATTCCTTGCGGCCGGGTCCGTCGAGATAGCTCGCCGTCTCCTCGACCAATGCCATTCCGTCACGGAACAGATCAGCAAAGCCCTGCGAATTCGCCAGCCTCTCGCCGAAGGAAACGGGCCCCGCCTCGTTGACCAACTGCTCGGACATTTTCAACGCCTCACGCTGCAACGCAACTGACGGTTTCTTGATTGCGCCAGCCACCCCACTGGCGAGCCGCAGCATTGCGCGGCTTGTGCCCCGATGTCCAGCGCCTCCTCGACGAAGATGCAGACATAGTTGCCGGGCGGCCACGCTCACGGTCCGGTCCGCGGCGACTGAGAAAAGCGGCCGCGCCTCCGTCGAGGCTGCGCAAGCTTAGTGCGAGCAAGATCAATGCTTTGTGCGGGGCACGCGGAATATTGGAGGTGCGGCGCCACCACGACTGCCGCCCGTGTGGGCCTGGCCACGAGCGGCCGGCAGGACACGATTTGCGGGCGGACCGCCGATGACCCGAAACGGGACAGCAAAAAAAGGAGCCGCCGTTTCCGGCGGCTCAAAGGTTAACAGGGAGGCGTCAAACAGAGTGGACAGGAGCCACTCGCTGTCCAGAAGTATGGACAACATGACTAATGGGCGAGAAAGCTTAACAAGCTATTAAGATATCCGAGAATTTCGGCCGGGACCCGGCAGCCCCTGATTTACCCTTTCGGGCAGGCCGGATTGCGCTCATTTCTTGAAGAACTGATCGGCTGTTTGGCGGGAAGCCTGCTTGCCGATCTTGTCGGCTTCGAGCCGGGCGATCTCGCCGCGGAGCAAGGCGATGCGTTCGTCGAGCTCCTTGACCGAAAGCAAATACAGATCCTGCCCGATCTCATGGGAGATCTTCTTTTTCGGCCGGTCATCGTCGTCGGTCGCTGCCATCGCGGGCTCCGGGCCCCAATCATAACGGCCGGCCCCCTGGTTGTCACATGATCCCTGGTTGTCACTTGGGGCGTCGCCCACTAAAAAAAGCGCCGCGGCCGCCAAGCGTGTACAGATGGATCGCCATGAGCACAGCTCCCACCCGCATGACCGCCATCGTGATCCGCTCGCCCGGCGGACCGGACATGCTGGTGCCGCAGGAGCGGCCAGTGGCGGTGCCGGGCGAGCATGAGGTGCTGGTGAAGGTCGCGGCCGCCGGCGTCAACCGGCCGGACGTGATGCAGCGCAAGGGCCTCTATCCGCCCCCGTCCGGCGCCACCGACATTCCCGGCCTCGAGATCGCCGGCGAGGTGGTTGCGCTCGGTCCCAAGGTCGAGTGCTGGAAGGCCGGCGACAAGGTGATGGGGCTGGTGATCGGCGGCGGCTATGCGCAATTCTGCCCGCTGCACGAAAGTCATGCGCTGCCGATCCCGGCTGGTCTGTCGCTCATCGAGGCGGCGGCCATTCCGGAGACCGTCTTCACGGTCTGGCACAACGTTTTCCAGCGCGGCGCCCTCAAGGCGGGCGAAACCCTGCTGGTGCATGGCGGCTCCTCCGGCATCGGCACCGCGGCCATCCAGCTCGCCAAGGCCAACGGCGCGCGCGTGATCGTCACTGCCGGCACGCCGGAAAAATGCCAAGCCTGTCGGACGCTGGGCGCCGACGTCGCCATTAACTACAAGCAGGAAGACTTCGTGGCCGCCACCAAGGCCGCCACCCACGGGCTCGGCGCCGATGTTATTCTCGATATGGTGGGAGGCGACTACATCGAGCGCAACTACGAGGCCGCCGCGATCGAGGGGCGCGTGGTGCAGATCGCCTTTGCGGGCAGCCCGAAGGCCACGGTCGATTTTCGCCGCATCATGCTCAAGCGTTTGACCCATACCGGCTCGACCCTGCGCGCCCGTTCGGTCGCCGACAAAGGTGCGATCGCGCGCGCGGTCGAGCAACAGGTGCTGCCGCTGATCGCTGCCGGCCGCGTCAAGCCCGTCATCGACAGCACGTTCAAGCTTGCTGAGGCCGCCCTGGCGCATGCACGGATGGAGGCGAGCGCGCATATCGGCAAGATCGTGCTGACCCTGTGAGCAGCGCCGGCGCCCATCGGGTTGTTGCTCGCCTGCGCCGCCCGGGCTCCTCGCCCGCCGCGGATCGCACAGCCCCGGGCCGCGAAATAGACGCAATGTTGGATAGCAGTGACGGGCCGCCCGCCCGCTGGTCTTCGCCGCGCCGGGTGGGCGCATTCGGCTGTGCGATTGCCTGCTATGCTCTCGCCTGCCGGGCTCTTGAATTTGGAGATCGTCGT
>DASYFD010000262.1:0-10246 GCA_036498625.1 Xanthobacteraceae bacterium
CGGCAGCGCCGCGCAGATCACCGCGCCGCGGTCGTTGTGCACCTTGACCAGCGCATGCTTCTTGATGCCGCGCTCGGCCGCATCCTGCGCGTTCATGCGCATGATCCAGTAATAGTAGCCGTCGACCGCGACCCGGTGGTCCTCGATGTTGAGCAGGAACGAATCCTTGCCGTCGCCCTGGGTGTGGAACGAGTATTTCGAATGCGGGGTGAGCATCTGCAGCGGATAGCGCTCGAACCGCTCGCCCGAATGCTGCCCTTCCCATGACGGCTCGTATTTGACGATCGGCGGGCGCTCCGGATCGTTGAACCGCTTGAGGCTTGAGCACTCGAACTCGAGCTTGCCCGATTGCGTCTGCAACCCGCGCAGATATTCCTCGGTGTAGTCCGACGGCAGCGGCTGCGCCTCCGGCACGTCCTTCTTGCGGTTCTCCCAGAACCAGCGGAAGGAGACCGGCGCGCGCAGCTTCTCCTTCTCGGCCGGCACCACGTAATAGCCGCGCTTGAGGAACTTGCGCCAGGAGATCACCTTGGGCAGATCCGAGGCGAGATACACCCGCTTGACCCAGTCGAGCTCGTTGCAGCCTTCCGAGAAATAGTTGGCGAGGCCGAGCGGCTTGCACAGCTCGTTGAAGATCCAGAAATCGGACCGCGATTCGCCCTGCGGCTCGATCGCCGGCGCCTGGAACAAGATGACCCGGTGGTTGAGCTGCTGCTGGCCGTGATGCCCGTAGCCGCCGAGCCCGGCCCATTCGCTGATGTCGGTGCGCTCGAAATTGGTGCAGGCCGGCAGCAGCACGTCGGCGAACTTGGCCTCGCCCTCGAACCAGATCGACTGGTTGACCACGAACTCCAGGTTCGGCGACTGGTACATCTTCACCCAGCGATTGGTGTTGTTCATGGTGGAGAGGATCGAGCCGCCGTATTTGTAGAGCATGTGCACCGGCGAATGGCCGGGCGCCGGATAGGAGAACTTGGCGAACTGGTGCTCGATCGACTTGCCGATCCACGGATAGCCCTCGGCCTTGCCGTTCATGACGGCTTCCGGCATCCAGATGCGCGGGATGCGCTGGAAGCTCGAGTTCATGGTCGGCAGCTGCGGCATGCGCTGATAGAGCTCGACCGGCATCGAGGTGTTTTCCAGATCGCCCGACATGCCGCCGTCGGCGTAACCCGGGAAATAGAAATTGAAATCGAGCGGGCAGCCCCATTGCAGATTGCCCATGTTGCAGCCGGGCTTGCCGAGCCCCTGCATGGCGGAGAGGCACACCATCACGCGCGCCCATTGGATGCCGGTCTGGTTGCGGCAGGCGCCGCCATGGCCGTTGCCCCAGCCGCCGGGCGCCAGATAAACGCGCTTACGCCCCCATTCGCGCGCCAGCGCCCGCACGTCCTTGGCCGGCACGCCGGTTTCCTTCTCCTGCCATTCGGGCGTCTTGGGAATGCCGTCCTCGTCGCCCTCGAGATAGGCCTGCCACTTGTCGAAGCCGACCGTGTGGGTCTTCACGTAGTCTTTGTGATAGAGGCCTTCCTTGATCCACACATAGGCGATCGCCATCGCCATCGCGACCGAGGTGGTCGGACGCGGCGCCAGCCACTTGCCCGGCAGGAATTGTGCCGACGCGTTGTAGTAGGGATCGACGTGCACGATGTTGATGCCGAGCTTGGCATTTTTTAACCACTGCCTCCGCACGGTGCCTTCCTGGGCGCCGTAGGAGCCCGAGGTCGATTCCGGGTCCGCGGCCCAGAACACGATCATGTCGCAGTTCTGCAGGCAGTCCTCGACCGTGCCGTAGGTCTCCGACTGGCCGACCCGCAAGGTGTAGCCCCAGTGATGCACCGCGCCCCAGTACCAGCCTTCCCAGGAATCCGGGTTGTGGTGCACGCGCGTCATGCCGACCGCATTGGCGAAGCGGAACAGCGCCGAGAGGTAGTAGCCGATATTGCCCCAGGTATGGTGCGAGCCGTGCGAGAACGTGATGGCGCCCGGGCCATGCTCGCGCTTCTGCCGCTTGATCTCGGTGGTGACCAGCGCGATCGCCTCTTCCCAGGAGATGCGCACATAGCCGGACTTGCCGCGGTTCTGCGGATTGCGCTCGCCGTTCGGATCGAAGTCGACCCGCTTCATCGGATAGAGCAGCCGGTCGGGCGAATAGACGATCGATTTGGCGTTCTGCCCATGCGGGGCGAGCGTGGTCCGGGACGGCGGCGTGAAGTGCATGCCGCGTGCCGCGATGGTCCAGGCCTTCGGATCGTCGTCGTCGAAATCGATCGGCGTCATGCGCACGATCTTGCCGTCCTTGACGTAGACGAACACCGGCCCGCCATTGGTCATGTTGCAATACCGCATGCTGCCGTCTTCGAGCCGGGTGCCGAACTTCGAGCCGGCGGTCTGGCTCATCATCAGGGTCTGGGCGAACCAATTGGTCAGGTCTTCCGGGCCGTCGACCGAGAGAATGAAATCCTTCTGGGCGTTGATCTGATTGAGCCAGTTGACCGGCGGCGTCAGCAGCTTGGCGCCCCAGGCCGCGTTCTTGAACATCAGCTTGATGTCGGGGCTTGCATGCAGCCCGGCCCCTGAGCTGATCCGGCCGTCCCGGATGGCGAACCAGCGTCCGGTTTCCTCGTCGCGCGCCATGATCTGCGCCACCAGATTGCGCTGCTTGAGCCGGGCCCGGAAGGCGGGATGGCGGAACGCCTGCAACTTGAGCAGCTGCGCCAAGCCGAACAGGATGAGCGAAAGCTTGATGGTGGAGAAGGTCATGTCGTCCTCCGGAAGGCTTCTATCTTGATTTTACGATCTTGACGCGAGCCGGGCTTGGCTGGCCCAGCGCCGAACCGTTGTTCATGGTGCGCTCGATCTCCCGCGCGCCCGCGACCGTCACGGGCGCCAGCCGCCGCACCAGCATGTCGTCGGCATGCGCGGCCGGCAGCGCGACGCTGAGGCTGCCCAGCACCGCCCGATCCTTGTCGAAAATAGGCGCCGCGATGCCGACGCGGCCGGGATCGATCTCGCCGCGGCTCACGCTCACGCCGGCGCGCCGGATGGCGGCGAGCCCGCGGCGGAACTCCTCGAAGCTCTCGCCGAGGCCGGCTTCCGCAATCTGCGCGCCGTCATGCGCGAACAGGGCCTTCAAGGTGCGGGGGCGCAGATGCGCCAGGATGATCTTCGAGGTGGCGCCGCGGTAGAGCGGCAGCAGCCGGCCGCGCTCGTAGCTCACCGGCTCCTGCGGCCCGCGGCCCATGATCTGGTGCACGCACATGACCCGGTCGTGGAACAGCCGGCAGAGCAGGACCGTTGAGCCTTCGGCCGCATGGCCGGCAAGCTCGATCATCACCCCGCGCGCGCCATTGAGCATTGGATCGCCGGCCTGGATCAGGCGGTCCATCTGGATGATGGCGGGTCCGAGCGTATAGCCGGCTCCCGACACCGGGGTGATCAGCCCGGCCTTGGTCAGCTTCTTGAAATACCGGTAGGTCGTGGTGGTGGAGACGCCGAGCTGTTCGGCTGCGGCATCGACGGTCCATTGGGTCTGCGCGGCGGTGAACAGCGCCAGCACGCCGAGCAGCCGGTCGCCGCTGCCGTGGGCTCGATGGTCTGAGGCCGGGTGCCGATTGAGCATGCGGGTTCACTTTGGCGTCCAATCCGGACGACGCCCTGTGGGATGCATTTCAATATTTCGGCACAAAAGCCACAGGGTGGTAAAAATGTCCAGCTGGCCGGCCGCGATATTCTGTCCTACCGGTGCCGCGGCACCACCAAAGCATCGAGCGCCAGGCCCCCCTGGCCCCGCGGCAGCGCGACGAACGGATTGATATCGATCGATTCGATCATGTCCTTCATGTCCGCGGCCAGATGGCCGAGCCCCACCAGGGCGGCCACGACCGCCTCGCTGTCGAGCGGGCCGTTGCCCCGATAGCCGTCCATCAGCTTGCCGGCCCGGGTGCGGGCCAACAGGTCGCGCGCCTTTTGGGGACTGACCGGCGGAACGCAGAACGCCACGTCCCGCACCAGCTCCAGCAGAACGCCGCCGCTGCCGGCCATCACCACCAGGCCCATCTCCGGATCGCGGTGCAGCCCGAGCACCAGCTCGAGGCCGCCGCGGATCTGGGCGCAGACCAGCATGCCGCTGATCGCGTGCTGGCGCAGGCGAGCCGACATGGCCTCGTATTCCGCCGCCACCTCCGCCCGGGTCGCGAGATTGAGCGCGACCGCGCCGGCATCGGATTTGTGGGTGAGGGCTTCCGACACCGCCTTGAGCACCACCGGATACCCGATGCGATCGGCGGCGCTCTGCGCCTGCGCCAGCGAAGTCGCCAGTTCCTCCGCTGGCGCCATGATTCCATAGGCGCGCAACAGTTCCTTGGATTCGACCTCGTCGAGCGCCGTCGCCTTGGCGGTTGCGCGCCCCGCCAGGCGCTCGATTGCCTCGGCTTGCGCGGGCGTGGGCCGCCGCTCGCTCGCGGCGGTGCCGGCGAGCGCTTCGCATTCCCGCGCCCGCGCCACCGCCGCGATGGCGCGCAGCGCCTTGTTGGCCTCCTGCAGGAACGACACATGCGGGGCGCGCCCCCGCAAGGCGCGGCTGTGCTCGGTCTGCCCATGGGACACAGGCGTTACGAAGGCGATCGGCTTTCTGGCGCCGGCCGCCGCGTAAGCTTCGACTATCCCGATGTAGCTCTCCGCGCGGGCGGAGCCCGGCTCGCGCGGCAGCGCCTCCTGCAGCAGCAGCATGTCGAGCCCGGGATCGGCCTGCATGGCCTCGATCGACGCCAGGTAATTCTCGGCGCTGGTGAGCACCCCGAACCCGCCGTCGATCGGATTGCTGACCAGTGATCCGACTCCGAGCACGGCATTGAGCCGGTCCGTGGTTTGCGGCGCCAGCGCCGGCAGCACCAGCTGGTTTCTTTCCGTGGCGTCCAGGATGAGGCCCCGAAACGCGCCCGAGAGCGTGATGGCGCCGAGCCGCCGGCCGGCCGGCGCCCCCGTATGGGCGATGAGCTCCGTCACCTCGACTGCATCGTCGAGGGTGTCGGCCCGGATGACGCCGAGCTCGCCCGCGAGCGCATCAAAGACCTCGACGCTGCCGGCAAGCGAGCCGGTGTGCGCCATGGCGGCGGTGCGCCCGGCTTCCGACCGGCCGAGCTTCACCGCCACGATCTCCTTGCCGGCGGCGCGCGCCATGCGGCAGGCGGCCGCGAACTTCTCCGGATCCGACATTGCTTCCACGTAGATGATGATGACCTTGAGCTCGGGCTGATCGGCGAAGAAAGCCACGTAGTCGGGCACCGAGAGGCCGGATTCATTGCCGCTGGTGATCAGGTACTGCGCCCAGATGCCGCGCTCCTCCAGCGCCGCATTGATGAAGATCATCATGCCGCCGCTCTGCCCGACCAGCGCGACCGGGCCGGTTCGCACCGCCAGGGGCCGGTCTTCGGTGAGGGTCACCAGCCGGCTCTTGGCGCAGACATTGCCCATGCAGTTGGGGCCCGATACGCCCAAGCCGGTTTCCGCGATCACCGCCTTGAGCTCGCGGCCGAGCGCGGCGGCCTCATGGTCGAAGGCTTCGCCGAAGCCGGCCGAGAACACGGTGGCGCTGCGCGCGCCTGCGGCCGCGCCGCTGCGCAATGTTTCCGCGACCGCGGCCGCCGGCACCAGCACCACCAGGTGATCGGGCGCTTCCGGCAGCGACTTGAAATCCGGATAGCAGGGTTTCTCCCAGATCTCGTCCCGCCGCGGATTGATGAGATGGATCGGGCCCGGAAACTGGTAGCGGTTGAGATTGCGCCACACCCGCGCCGCCCAGCTGCCCGGGCGGTCGCTGGCGCCGACCAGCACGACATTGCGTGGCGCCGTGAGCGCCGCGACCTTTCGTTTCGAGGCTTCGAGATCCAATCCGTCCTCCTGCAATCGCCGTGCCGGCCGCACTTATCGCATCAACGCCGTCGCACACAAGGTTTCGAAATTCGCGGCGCGAAGAATCCTCCCGCTGCGCAAAGCCATGGTGTAGATTCAAAGGCGAGCTGCCAGCGGGAGGTGCCGACATCACCGCCGATCGAGCAGGGCAGTTGGTTTGCCGTCGGCAGGCACCGGTTCCTCAACGGTCATTCGTCATATCGCGGAGCCAACCTCCTTCGGTGGCCGCGTGTCCCTCGGCCGTGATCACAGGGAGAAAACCATGCGCTATTTCGGCTCAATGGGTGGCGTGGTGTTCGCTGCCGCGCTCCTGGTGAACCTGACGTGCGCCCGCGCGCAGGATCTGACAAGATATCCCGACTTGCGGGGGCAGTGGACCGCGATCGGCGGCTCGGTCAAATTTGTGCCGGACCGGCCGCGGGCGCTCGGACAACAGGCGCCGCTCACACCGGAATATCAAGCAATCTTCGAGGCCAACCTCAAGGACATGGCGGAAGGCGGCCAGGGCACCGATCCGACCACCTGGTGCCTGTCGCCCGGAATGCCGCGTGTGACCAACGGCTATGGCGAGATGGAATTCGTCGTCACGCCGGAAACCTTACATATCCTGGTGTTCCACGTTCTCGACAGCCGCCGTATCTTCACCGACGGCCGCGAGTTTCCGACCGATGTCGAGCCGTCCTTCCTGGGGATCTCCATCGGCCGCTGGGTCGATACGCATGGGGACGGCCGCTACGATATGCTCGAGGTGGAGACCCGCAACCTGAAAGGTCCCCGCTCTTTCGACGCCAGCGGAATGCCTCTGCATGCGGACAACCAGACCATCGTGAAGGAACGCTATACGTTCGATCGCTACGCACCGGACATCATCGGCAACGAGGTCACCGTCTTCGACCACGCCCTGACGCGTCCCTGGACGGTGACCAAGCACTATCGTCGCAGCCCGAAAGCGCATCCGTGGTGGGTCGAGGACAATTGCATGGAGAACAACAATCACATCAGGATCGAGGGGGAGGCCTACTTTCTCAGCGCCGACGGCAGGATCATGCCGGCCAAGAAGGGCCAGCGGCCTCCCGATCTGCGTTATTTCAATCAGCCGCAGAAATAGGGTTGGTATCCGATTGCGCGAAGAGGGACCGGAATGATGATTATCGACGCAGGACTGCACATCTGGCGCGCGCCGACCGCTGAGCGCCCATGGATGCCCGGCCGCACGGCTCACCTGCCGGAGCCGATCGGCTATGAGGATCTTCGCAAGCGGATGCAGGAAGTCGGCGTTGATCGCGCGATCCTGATCCCGCCCTCCTGGGAAGGCGACAGCTCGGAATTCTCGCTCGAAGCCGCCGCGAAATATCCGGATACGTTCGCCGTGATGGGACGCATCCCGATCGACAAGCCGGAAGGCCGGCAGATGATCGAGACCTGGAAGGACCAGCCCGGAATGCTCGGCGTGCGGCTGACCTTCCATCACCCGTGGGACCAGGATTGGATCAAGAACGGGGTGGCGGACTGGTTCTGGCCGGCCGCGGAGCGTTTGAACATCCCGGTCATGATGAACGCTCCCACGGTGCTGCCGGAGGTCGGCCAGGTGGCGGCGCGTCATCCCAAGCTGCGCATCATCATCGACCACATGGGCCGGTTGCGCGGCATGAAGGACGCGACGCTGCTGCTCGACAAGACCATCGCGCTCGCCAAATACCCGAACGTGCACGTCAAGCTGACCCTGATCTCGGAATGCTCGTCCGCCGAATACCCCTACAAGAACATTCAGCCCGAGGTGCGCCGGCTCATCGACGCCTTCTCGCCGCGCCGCTCGTTCTGGGGCACCGATCTTTCGGTGATGCTGAGCCGGTCGACCTGTACGTACCGGCAGGCGGTGACGCTGTTCACCGAAGAGATGGGATATTCGAAGGGAGACCAGGAGTGGATTTTGGGGAAGGGGCTGGCCGAGTGCCTGCCCTGGCCGATCACGTAATCCTTCCATGCCCGTCAGCGCGGGAATTCCGCTCCATACTTTGCCGCCAGGGCTTTGAAATCCGGCGCGCCGGGCCTTGGCGGGCTTCGGAATTGGTCATGCGCTTGCGCGATCTCGACCAAACCGCGGCTCCTCGTCCCGGGCTGTGTTCAACGTGAAGATCCTTGCGCCTTCAGCATCCGCTGTTTGTAGTTTTCCCATGGCCGATCGGGGCTCTCTTCCTTTTCGAAGGCTGCCAGCTCGGCATCGTCGAGGACGACAAACCGGGAGGCCATCGTCATGGCGGCGGCTTGCGCACGAGCGTCGATGTTGGTGTAGAGGGTGCGAACAGCGGCTTCCTTGACGGAGCGGCCGACGACCGTCTCGCCATGACCCCGCATCAAGACGACCGGATTGCTCCCGAGCTTCGCGGCCAATGCTTTTCCCAGCGCCGGATCGAGGACCAACATGCCGCGCTCCGTG
Organism: Xanthobacteraceae bacterium; assembly: GCA_036498625.1. Lineage (GTDB taxonomy): Bacteria > Pseudomonadota > Alphaproteobacteria > Rhizobiales > Xanthobacteraceae > VAZQ01. Next base: position 8,351 of record DASYFD010000262.1, read on the forward strand.
CCCGCACGGGGCACATCGCGGACCTCGAACAGGGGGGTCTCTTTCGGCAAAAATCCTGCCTGTGCGAGCACCGGCCGCAGCGGCGTGCCGGTCAGGCCGAAGGGGATCACGGCCGGATCGTGCGTATGGATGACGGACTGGACCTCCTGGCGGGCTTTGTAGATCTCGCAATGGATGTAGCGCTCGCCATTCAGCCGCGGCGCGCCTGCCGTCACCGGCTTGCAGTCGAGGTCCAATTCGACGATGTCGGCGCGTGCGACGAGTGCGGGAGGCATCGCTCTCGGCATGAAGATGTGGCCAGGATCGGTCGCAGAACGGACGGTCGCATGACCGAAACTGTCGAGTATGCCCTCATTGGCGAGAATGTGGCTGGCAGTGATGAGGTCCTCGATTCGCGCCTCGTTTGAATCTATCGCTGCGCTGCTTTGCGCGCGGCCCGCCATGCAGGTGGCGGCCAACGCGAGAGCGGCCAGTCCCAGCGCTGAGAGCGTCCTTGCGGCGGCGATTTGACGAACCATGGCGCTTGTTTCCTTCCAGTCCAAGAGTCCCGCAGGCTCATTTGCCGGCCGGCGGTTGGAGAGTACGCTACACCGCGCGCACGATATCACATCGCGTCACGGCACGGCCGAGGCTGTTTATCAACCCGATTGAAGTACCGCAAATCCGGTGGCCGCAAATCGATCCTGCTCGGTGTGGCTTGCACGATGCCGCTTGTCTGCGACGGCCGGTGCATCGCTGCGCCGCAACGAGCCGGTGCTTCGTGCCACCACCCACATTGGGCGCCTTCAGCGCCAAGCGAGCCCGTGCTACAAGGTTGTGCCGCGGATCGTGCCCGGAGACCCCGGCGGGCTTCGGTGCAGTCCGCCACGCTTCGCGAGGAACGCAACCCGCAATTATGAGATCAAGGAGGGCGCCGATGATGGATCCGATCAGACGCAAAGTGCTCGCAACCGGGGCCGCCGCAACCGCGATGGCCGCAGCGCCGCAAGTGTTTGCTCAGCAGACCGGACAAGGCGGAACCGCCAAGTTCTACGAGCGCGGCTCCGTCCGCATCCGCTATGATGAGGCCGGCTCCGGCTTCCCGTTGTTGCTCATCGCCGGCGGAGGATTGAATTCGACGATCTCCGGCTTGACCAACCCCTTCGACGCGATCGGGGAGTTCAAGGGAGAGTACCGCTGCATTGCGTCGGACCTCCGCAACGCCAATGGCGGCCAATCCTCCGGCCCGCTCGAGATCGACCGGCCGTGGGATTCCTTTGCCGATGACCATCTCGGACTTATGGACCACCTGGGCATCCAGAAGTTCATGGTGATGGGCTTCTGTATTGGCGGCCCCTTCATCTGGAACTTGTTGCGGCGGGCACCGGATCGCATTGTAGCCGCCGTGCTCGCGCAGCCCAGCGGGTCGCGTCCGGAGATGCGCGACCTTTTCTACGACACCAATATGAAAGGCTGGGGTCCGGAACTTGTCAAACGCCGGCCCGACATCACAATGGAGACGGTCGACAAATTCCTGACCAAGATGTACCGCACCAACTCCGATTTCGTCTTTACCGTAACGCGCGATTTCGTGCGCAATTGCCAGACGCCCGTGCTGATCCTGCCGGATGATATTCCGGCGCATCCGTACGCCGTGGCCATGGAGGCCGCGATGCTCGCGCCCAATGCCGAAGTGAGCATCTTCCCGTGGAAGGAGCCCAAGGAGCGGATTCCCCTGGCGGTGCGCCAGATACGTTCGTTCCTTCGGGCACATCGCCCTGCTTCCGCTTAGGCGGAGCTGTTCCTGTTTCGCTTTTAGCTCAGTGTAGAAATCACTCGTGCCGAATTCTTAACATCGCGCGTGTTCAAATCCAGTTCGCTGACCGCGAATCCTGCGCTTGCCGAGAAAAACGCGGC
>DASYFD010000263.1:0-4356 GCA_036498625.1 Xanthobacteraceae bacterium
CTTCATCAAGGCGAGCGTGGCGACCGGCATCGTGGCGGGCGCGGTGGCGGCGCCGGCCGTGGTGTCGCCGTTCCGGCGCAGCGTGCTGGCCACCGGCAGCTCGTCGGCGGCACCGCTTCCGCAGGCCATCACGGCGATGTCATCAACGTTCAACCTCAACGGCACGCCGCACACCGTCGAGCACGAGGTGCGCACCACGCTGTGGGAGGTGATCTCCGAAAAGATCGGGCTCACCGGAACGGTCCGGAGCTGCAACCGCGCCACCTGCGGGGTCTGCACCGTCGTGGTGGACGGCACGCCGCACTATTCCTGCCACATGCTGGCCTTCGAGGCCGCGCAGAAGCCGATCCTGACCGTGGAAGGGCTCGGCGACGCGACCACGCTCGATCCGATCCAGGAAATCGGCATCCGCAACATGGCGGCCGATTGCGGCTACTGCACCGCCGGCTGGCTGACGGTGGCCAAGACGTTCCTGGCGAAGAATCCCAACCCGACCGAGGACGAGATCAAGGACGTGCTGGCCGGGCATCTCTGCCGCTGCTCCGCCTATGCGGGCATCATCAAGACCGTGAAGGACACGGCCGCCTATATGCGCGGGGAGGCCACCCTATGAGCTACAAGATCGAGCCGTCGCTGGAGGACACCCGGATCATCACCCAGCCGATGGTGCGCAACTTCTCGACCGGCGGCGGCTATGGTCCGGAGGACACGCTGACCGAGGGCGACGGCAGGTTCGTCACCAGGAAATGGCAGGGTCATCCGCCCGTCGATCTCGCCATCATCGGCACGCCGCAGGCGCCGCTGCGCGAGGTGGTCGAGCCCCGCTACCGCGGCACCGCCGAGTTCGCCACCCGCATTCGCCTGCCCGGCATGCTCTATATCAAGTTCCTGCGCAGCCCCTATCCGCGCGCCGCCATCCGGGCTCTCGATACCGCAAAGGCCGAGCAGATGCCGGGCGTGCATCACATCCTCACCTACCGCAACGCGCCCAAGACCAATCCGCTGCAGATCGAGCTGATGCTGCAGGGCGAGATCGTGGCGATCGTGGCGGCCGAGACCGAGGATCAGGCCGAGGACGCGGTCGAGGCCATCGTGATCGATTACCTCGATCTTCCCTCGGTGCCCGACCTCGCCACCGCCGAATCCGAAGGCGCGACCGATATCCGCGAGGGCAAGGGCAACCTGCTGCAGATGCCGGCCAACAGCCCCAACCATTCCCCGAATGCGAGCGCGCGCTGGCATCATGGCGACATCGATAAAGGCTTTGCCGAATCCGCGATCGTGCGCGAGTTCTCCTACTATTTCGGCGGCAGCCGCATCGTTCCGATGCAGCCCTTCAGCGGGGTCGCCAAGTGGGACGGCGACAAGCTCACCTTCTGGGGCCACGGGCAGGACATCTATCCGTCGCGCGAGTTCCTGGCCGGGTGGCTCGGCATCGACAAGAACAACATTCATTTCATCAACAAATGGAACGGCGGCACCTTCGGGGGCTTCGGGGTGCGCACCGCGCCGTTCTGGGGGCTGGTGGCGCATATCTCCAAGGTCACCGGACGGCCCGTCAAGGCCATGCTGACCAAGGCCGAGGAGCTGTACCACATCCTGCACAAGCCGGAGACGATGTCGAAGTTCAAGGTGGGTCTGACCAAGGAAGGGAAGATCCATGCGCTGCGCTACGAGCTCCATATGATCGCCGGCCTCACCGACACGTTGCCGCCGCATGTGGCCGCCGAAGTCTCCAAGAATCAGCTCGAGCTCTACACCGCCCGCACGCCCCATTGGGAGCAGGTGTCCTACGCCTACAAGAGCAACACGCCCATGATCGGCTGCAACCGCAGCTGCACCCAGCAGGAGGTGAAATGGGCGTTCGAGAATCTGGCCGATGAGCTCGCCGAGCTGGCCGGTCTCGACCCGGTCCAGTTCCGGCTCCTCAACGTTGCGCAACCCGGCGACCGGCTCGATCCCGCGACCGACTGGCACACCGAGATGAAGAAGCCGGAGACCCAGAACGGGGCGTTGACCTATGACTGCTTCGCCTCGGTCGAGGTCCTGCAAGAGGGCGCCAAGCTGTTCGGCTGGGACAAGCGCAATCCCAAGCCCGGCAGCGCGCCCGGCCGCTTCAAGCGCGGCATGGGGCTCGGCATCTCCCAGCATCATCCGGGCTCGCTCTCCTATCACGAAGGCGAGCCGGCGTTTAAGACCGAGCGCGGCATTCTCTGGAGCGCCGACGTGGAGATGGACCCGACCGGGCGGGTGATCCTGCGCAGCGCGCTGCCTGACAGCGGCACCAATCACGATACCGGCATGGCGATCCTGATCGCCGAGATGCTGGGCATCAGCTCGATCGACAGCATCAAGCTGATGTGGGGCGATTCCGATACCGCGCCCCCGACCGATCAATGGGCCGCCGGCCGCACCTGCACGGTGCAGGGCGGCGCCGCCCTGGTAGCGGCGAAGAAGCTGCGGGCCGAGCTGCTCAAGCGGGCGGCGCCGAAGCTCGGCGTCGATGCCGCGCTGCTCGATCTTCGGGACAGCGTCGTGCGGGTCAAGGCCGATCCGACGAAATCGATCGCCGCGTCCGAGCTGCTCGGCGGCACCTCGCTGCGCATGCATGGCGAGGTACGCGCCGTGCAGGGCCGCTCCATGGCGAAGGGCGTGGGTGCCTGCTTCGTGGAGGTCGAGGTCGATACCTGGACCGGGCAATTCAAGGTCACGCGCGTGGTCTACAGCCACGACACCGGCAAGGTCATCAATCCGTTCGTGGCGGTCAGCGACATGGAGGGCTCGTTCATGCAGAGCTTCCAGGTGGCCACCAACTCGATCCCTTACGACAAGGAATTCCCCGGCCAGATGCACAACAGCATCGCGTTCCTGTCGTTCCCGATCCCGACCATCATGGAATTCCCCGAGGAGATCACCCAGGTCTTCATCGAGAGCCTCGAGCCGCGCTGGTTCTACGGCTACAAGGGCTTCAGCGAGACCAGCATCGGCTCGGTGCCGGGCGCCATCGGCAACGCCATCTACAACGCCACCGGGGTGCGCACCAGCCATCCCATCAGCGCCGAGCGGATTCTCATGGGCCTGAAAAAGCGCGGAGTAGCCTGATGAAACCGGTCACGCTCTACAAGCCGGCGAGCGTCAAGGAGGCGACGCAGATCCTGGCGCATCACGGGCCGGAAGCCGCGGTCTATGCCGGCGGCACCGATTTGCTGGTGCGGCTCAAGAACCGGCTCGCCGCCTCGCCGAAATATCTGGTGGACATCAAGCAGATCGGCGAGCTCAATTTCATCCGCGAGCGGCCGGACGGCGGCCTTTCCATCGGGGCCATCACCACCATCGCGGAAATCGAGGCCTCCGAGCTGGTGGGGCGCAAATATCCGCTGCTGCTGCAGACCTTGAAGCGGATCTCCTCGCCCGAATTGCGCAACCAGTCCACCATCGCGGGCGACATCATGCAGGAGGTCTGGTGCCAGTATCTGCGCGGCAATTATCCCTGCTGGCGAAACGGCGGCTACATTTGCTACGGGGCGATCGGTGACAACAGCTACTACCACAGCGTGATGGGCGGCCGCCTGTGCTTTGCGGTCTATCATGGGGATGCCGCCATCGGGCTCGAGGCGCTCGATGCCGGCGTCAAGGTGGCGGCACCCTCCGGGCCGCGCGAGATGTCGCTCGAGGCGCTCATTCCGGGCGACGTGATGGTGGACGGCAAGGTGCAGTCCCATGTGCTGCATTCCGACGAGATCCTCACCGAGATCGTCATACCCCCGCCCCGCGACGGCTGGACCGGAACATTCCAGAAAATCCGGCCGCGCGGCGTCTGGGATTTCGCCATGGCATCGGTGGCGGTGAACCTGCACGTGCAGGACGGCACCATTGGCGATGCGCGGGTGGTCTTCGGCGGCATCGCGGTCAGCCCCTACCGGGAGCATGCGGTCGAAGCCTTCCTCAAGGGCAAGCGGCTCGACGGCGAGTTGCCTCAGCTGGCGGCGACGCGCGCGCTCGCCAACGCCGCGCCGCTGAAATACAACGAGCACAAGGTCGAGACCGCGCGCGGCGCGCTGGCGTCGGGCTTGTCGGCACTGGCGGGGTGACGCACGGCTTCCCTCGCCCCGCTTGCGGGGAGAGGGCGACACGGCACTGCGGAAATCCAGAGCTCAGCCTGGTGAGGGGGCGTTTTCCACAGGCTCAGACTCGCGGCAGCGCCCCCTCATCCCGACCTTCTCCCCGCACGCGGGGAGAAGGGGTGAAACGCCCTGCGTCCCCAACTGGACGCGCCGCTTGGTTCGGTAGGAGAGTCGTTTGCAGCTTCAGTCGACGGTCGAGACCAGGACCTATCCGGTGCTCAGCGGCGCCTTT
>DASYFD010000264.1:0-10677 GCA_036498625.1 Xanthobacteraceae bacterium
GTGGCTTCGAGATTGCCGAACTTGTAGCGGGTGCCGCCGCCCTCGAAGCCGCCGAGCGCGATCGTGAAGGCGACCTTCAGGTTCTTGACCGTGTCGGTGTTGATCTCCTTGAGCGCCGAGAACCGGTGCCCCTGGTAGTTGCCGTGATGCAGCAGCCAGTTCTGCGGCTCCTTCTCGACATTGTTGGCGCGCTCGAAAGTCATGTCGGCCGCCCGCACCGGCGTGAGCGCGGTGGCGACCAGGAGCGAGCTCATCAGGGTACCGGCCAGTGACAGCGTTCGTATTGTTCTCATGACACGTCCTCCCTTGTTGCTGCCGTTCGATCGGCTTCGAATGCGGTGGGTCAAGCGTACCCCGCCGGTCCTTGGATCACGCGCGGCTCAGCGGTTGCAGGATGTCAGCTCCTTGTCGTCGATCGAGAAGATCTGGCCCGCCTCGACCTTGACGCCCTTGACCATGCAGGTGCGTCCCTCCTTGTCGCCGAGCTTGATGTCATAGGTGCCGGACTGCACACCGGTGATGTTGAGCCGCTCGTCCGGGTCGGCCACGCCGTCCTTGTCGTTCTTGGCCTGATTCGGCCCCCAGGTGGTGGTCCCGGCCGGAGCCAGATAGAATTCGGAAATCCGCATATGGGTCAGGTTCCAGAACCGGGTCCGGGCCTGGGAAAACGCCGCCGATGCGGCAAGCGTCAAGGCGAAAACCAGAAAAACAAGTCGCTGCATGGATTACCCCCGGGCTTTACGCTATGTCGACCCTAGACTATCGCCCTTCCGGGACCAACGGAAGCGTACCCGCAACGCTTGACAGACCACCCGCCTGCGGCACTATCTGAGCCTCCGCGACCAACCTGAGAGCAGATGCGCCCCGCCATGAGCGTGCAAGTCCTCGAACGAGACTTCCCCAACGACCATCTGCCGCTGTTGCGCTGGCTGATATTCACCGGCGTCTCCGCATTCGGCTTCGTCCTGCTGTGGTACTACGGCCTGTTCCGACTGATGCTGGTGAGCGACAAGACCTATATTTCCAGCATCATCGTGTGCCTCTATGCGGCGACCTGCATCCATTGCTTCGTGCGCACGGTCGTGATCTCGCGCGAGTCCGACCGGGCCCATCGGGTGTTGTCCCTGGTCGGCCACGGCGGGCCGCATCTGCGGGTGGTGGGAGAGGACGTGCTGACCGGCGACGGCACCAAGCTGCCGCCCGGGCCCATCACCTCCCATATCCGCAACATCATCCTCAAGGCCGGCCTGCAGGGCGGCCGCATCGACCAGACGCTGCTGCTGCGCGGGCTCGCCGATGTGCTGCGCGGTCCCAATCAGCTCGGGTCGTTCGCCAGCGATTCGCTGATGAAGCTCGGCCTCCTGGGCACCATCGTGGGCTTCATCCTGATGCTGGCGCCGATCGCCGGGCTCGACGCCGCCGACCACGCCTCGATGAAGCTGTCCATGGGCCTGATGAGCGACGGGATGGCGGTCGCCATGTATACCACGCTCGCCGGCCTCATCGGCTCCATCCTGGTGCAGACGCAGTACTACATGCTCGACGAGGCGACCGCGAAGCTGTTTGCGCTTGCCACCGACATCACCGAGGTGTTCGTGGTATCCGGGCTCGAGCGAGAGCAGAATGGATAGCTTCGGCAATTATCCGCGCGAGCGGCCGTTCGACCCTTTCAGCGTGATGCTGTTCAAGGCGCTGCAGGTCGTCGCGTTCCTGTTCTTCCTGGCGCTCCTGGTGATGAATCCGGAAGCCAAGCAGGGCAAGATCGACACCAAGGCCGAGTTCATCATCGCGATGGACTGGCCCGACAGCCACCCCGACGACATCGATCTCTATGTCGAGGATCCGATCGGCAACATCGTCTGGTATCACGACCGCGAACGCGGCTTCATGGTGCTCGATCGCGACGACCGCGGCGGCGCCAACAACAGCCTCACGGTGGCGGGCCGCTCGATCCTGAGCCCGATCCGCGAGGAGACGGTCAGTATTCGCGGCATCGTGGCTGGCGAATATACGGTGAACATTCAATATTATCTCGCCAGCCAGCACGACCCGGTTCCGGTCACCGTCAAGGTGGAGAAGATCAATCCGGTCGTCGAGGTCATTCACTACGACAAGATCGTGCTCGATCATGCCGGACAGGAGGAGACGGCGGTACGTTTCCGCGTCGCCCAGGACGGCAGCGTCACCGGCACCAGTCACGTCAAGAAATCGCTGGTCCAGCTGACCCGCAGCGTCCGCCGCAACGCAGCGAGCGGGGACGCCGCGAAATGACCACGACCCTGCTCGCCATCTCCGCCGCCTATGTGGTGGTGAGCGTGCTGCTTCTGTGCGCGGGTCTCGCCTCGCCGATCCGGTGGTGGCTGAAGGCCGGCGCCATCGTGGTGACGTCCGTGTTCTTCGTCGAGGCCTTCTTCGCCACCAAGAGTCTGCTGGGCTGGCCGGGAAGCGGGCGGCTGCCGGGGAAATTCCAGTTGCTGTGGACGCGGGTGGTCGAGCCGGACCCGAAGGTCCACGATGCCGGGTCGATCTTCCTGTGGGTCGAGGAAGTCGACGAGAACAACGTTCCGGTCGGCACGCCCCGCTCCTTTCGCCTCCCCTATACCAAGCCGATGGCGGACAAGTCGCTCAAGGCGCGCGATGAGATCATGTCCGGCAATCCGCAGGAAGGCACCGCCGAGGACCTGGAGGACAATGAATCGCCGCCGGCCAATATGGCGAACCTGCCGGAAAATTCGAACCCGTCGCAAGTACCCAATGCCAACAATGTGGATCTGAGCAAGATCATGGCGGCGCCGGAGCACATGCAAAACGTCGTATTCAACCCGCTTCCGCACCCGCTGCTGCCCCCGAAGCCCTGACGATCAGCGCCTCAGCTCGGTTTGCCGGCGGGGCCGGTCATGGCCAGGAATGCGTCCTCGATCGTCGTCTTTCCGGATGAAGCGATCAGCTGCGCGGGCGTGGTGTCGGTCAGCACCTTGCCGCGATGCAGCACGATGACCCGGTCGGCATCCGGCACCTCGTCGCACAAATGCGTGGCCCACAGGATCGCAACCTGCCGCTCCCGGCGCAGGATCAAAAGCTGCTTGAGAAGATCGCTACGGCTTGCCGGATCGAGACCGACCGTGGGCTCGTCCATGAGCAGCAGCCGCGGCTCGTGCAGGAGCGCGCGCGCGAGCTCGACCCGCCGACGATTGCCGCCGCTCAATTGCGCAGTCTTGTCGTGGGCGCGCTCCTTGAGGCCGAGCCAGCCGAGCTCCTCCTCGATCCGCCGCAGCGCAGTCGCGCGCGGCATGCCGTGCAGCCCGGCGTGAAACAGAAGATTGGCGGTCACCGACAGCTCGAGATCGAGGGTTGGCTGCTGAAACACGATCCCGAGCCCGGCGAGCGCCGGCACCGGATCGCGCGACATGTCATGGCCCATCACCTCGATGCGGCCGGAATCGGCCGTGAACAGGCCGGACAGCAGCTGGAACAAGGTGGACTTGCCGGCCCCGTTGGGGCCCAGCAAGGCGATGAACTCGCCGGCATGGGCGCGCAGGCTGACGCCGTCGACGGCCCGGATCGGTCCATAGGTCTTGACCACCTTGTCCAGAAGCAGCGCAGGCGGCTGCGTATTCGTGTCGGCGCGCGGCTCGGTCACCATTCAGCCTCGATTTCCGTCCCCTTGGAGCCCTTGTTTACTCTGGTTTTACGCCTGCTGCGCCCGGCCCGGTCCGGCTTGCCCGACCGCTTCGATCGGGGCTACGCTGGCAGCAACACGTGGTCTCCGCAAGCTCAAGAGAAATCGCCCGTGATGCCCCGACGATCTCATCTGGCCATGATCCCGCTCGCCGCCCTCCTGGCGTTCGCCCCGGCGCCGGCGTGGGCCAAGGACACCGGCCTCATCTTCGTGAGCAACGAGAAGACCAACAATCTCATCGTCATCGATCCCAAGTCCTACAAGATCGTCAAGGACATCAAGGTCGCACGCCGGCCGCGCGACATGCATTTCAATGCCGATCATAGCAAGCTTTACGTCGCCTGCGGGGACGACGACGTGATCGACATCATCGACGTCGCCAAGCTCGAGGTGGTCGGGCGGATCAATACCGGACCGAGCCCCGAGACCTTCGCCATGGACGAGCAGCGGCGGCGCATCTACGTCTCCAACGAAGAAGGCTCGTCGCTGTCGATCATCGACATGGACCAGAACATCACGGTTTTCGAGGTCCCGACCGGCGCCGAGCCGGAGGGCGTGCTGGTCAGCGAGGACGGCAAGACCGTCTATGTGACCTCGGAGGTCGGCGATCTGATTCATTCGATCGATGCCGAGGGCGGGTTCGTGACGCAGGACGTCGTGGTGGGAACACGCCCGCGCCGCTTTGCGGCGACGCCCGACCGCAAGGAGCTGTGGGTCTCGACCGAGCTGTCGGGCGAGGTCTACATCATTGACCGGGAAAAATTCACCATCACCGGCAAGATCGAGTTCCTGCCCCCTGGCATGCGCAAGACCGATGTGACCCCGGTCGGCCTCACCATGACCCGGGATGGCAAGACCGCCTATGTGACGCTCGGCCATGCTGCCCATGTGGCGGTGGTCGATGTGGCGACCCGCAAGATCGAGGCCTATATCCTGGTCGGCAAGCGCTCATGGGGCATCACGCTCTCCAAGGACGAGAGCAAGCTGTTCGTCGCCAACGGCTTCGGCGACGACATCACCATCATCGACGTGAAGTCCCGCAAGGCGACCATCTCGATTCCGGTCGGCCGCATTCCCTGGGGCGTGGTGATCGATGAGTGAACAAACAACGCGCTCTCCGCCTTACCTCCCTCTGCAAAGGGGAGGTAAGAGCACGCAGCACTTGGCGTATGCAGTCTGCAGCGCAATCATCTTGGCCTGCGCCGTCGGCACTCCGATGGCGCAGCCCGCGCCGCCCACACAACAGCCGCAACAGCAGCAGCAGAAAGTCACCATCGGCTTCGTCGAGATCGACGGCGATCCGCGTTACGAGCCGATCAAGGGCTTCGAGCGGCTGATCCTCAAGACCCGCGATCATCCGTTCGCGGGCGCCCAGGTCGGGATCGACGAGGCGGCGGCGCTCACGCGGGTGCTCAAGACCGATTTCGTGCTGGAGCGCATCACGGTCAAATCGGCCGAGGAGGTCGCGCCTGCCGTACAGCAGGCCGTGGAGGCCCGCGGCATCCATTTTTTCCTGGTCGATGCGCCGGCGGAGGCGTTCAAACCGCTGGTGGCTGCCGTGAAAGGCCGCGACGCGCTGCTGTTCAACGTCAGCGCGCCAGACGATTCGCTGCGCCGCAATCTTTGCGCCGCCGAGGTCGTGCACACGATGCCGAGCCTCGCCATGCTCATGGACGGCTTGGTGCAATACCTGGTCTCGCGCAAGTGGCGCGATTACCTGGTCCTGCAGGGACCCGCCCCCGCCGATGAGATGAAGACCAAGGCGTTCGAAAGCTCGGCCAAGAAATTCGGCGCCCGCATTGCCGCGCACCAGAACTTCAAGGCCGGCACCGATCCGCGCGAGCGCGAGCAGAACGACCCCGCCTTGCTGAGCGCCATCAGCCGCGACTACGACGTGGTGTTCGTGGCCGACGAGGCTTTCGATTTCGTGCGCCAGGTACCCTATCACATCGTGCGCCCGCGTCCGATCGTGGGCAGCATCGATCTCGAGCCGGTGGCCTGGCACTGGACCTGGGAGCACAACGGCGCCCCGCAGGTCAATTCGCGCTTCGAGAAGCGCTCCGGCGGACGCCACATGGAGAGCGCCGACTGGGCGGCCTGGGTCGCCGTCAAGATGATCGTGCAATCGGCGCTGCGCACCCGCTCGGTCGATTTTCCGCAGCAGCGGAAATTCATCCTGGGCGACGCCACCTTCGACGGCGACAAGGGGCTCGCGGTCGGGGTGCGGCCCTGGGACCATCAGGTGCGCCAAGCGGTGCTGCTGGCCGCCCCCTATGCGGTGGTGGCGAGCGCACCGGTCGAGGGCTTCCTGCACCGCACCAACGAGCTCGATACCCTGGGCGACGACGAGCCCGAGACGCCCTGCCACCTCAACAAGTAGACCTCATGCAGCTCATTCACGCCGCCCGGGCGCTGCGCGCCGTCACCACCCGGGAGATCATCAAGTTCGTGCAACAGCGCGGTCGCCTGTTGTCGGCGCTGGTGCGGCCCCTGATGTGGCTTGCGGTGTTCGCGGCCGGCTTCCAGAACGTATTCGGGGTGTCGATCATCCCGCCCTACCAGACCTACATCACCTATCAGGTCTATATCGTGCCGGGCCTGCTCGGGATCATCCTGTTGTTCCACGGCATGCAGTCCTCGCTGTCCATGGTGTACGACCGCGAGATGGGAGTGATGCGCCTGTTGCTCACCGCCCCGCTGCCGCGCTGGGTTCTGCTGGCCTGCAAGCTCGGCGCCGGCACCGTGCTTTCGGTGATCACCTGCTACGTATTCCTGGCAGTCTGCATCCTGTTCGACGTCACCTTCGACTGGAGCGGCTGGCTCACCGTGCTGCCGGCGCTCATCCTGTCCGGGCTGATGCTGGGATCGCTCTGGCTGTTTCTCTCGGTCCATATCAAGCAGGTCGAGAATTTCGCCGGCGCCATGAACTTCGTGATGTTCCCGATGTTCTTCTTCTCCTCCGCGCTCTACCCGCTGTGGAAGCTGCGCGAGGGCGGCTCGGAATGGCTCTACTGGATATCCATGGCCAATCCGTTCACCCATGCGGTCGAGATGATCCGCTATACGCTCTACGGGATGTTCGACCCGGTCTCGGCCCTGGTGGTCGGGTGCTCCACGGTGGTGTTCTTTCTGCTGGCGGTGGTCGGCTATGACCCGCAACGCGGCATGCTGCGGCGCGCCGCGCAACCGGCGTGAGCTTCCGCAGTTGTCATGGCCGGACTTGTTCCGGCCATCTCGGAGGGACGCGCCGTGCCCTCCTAAGCGAGATGGCCGGAACATAAGGGCGTTTACGCCCGTCTTCGCGGGCTATGTCCGGCCATGACAACTCGAAACTACAGCGCAATCGCCCTGCGGATCGCGGCAATCTCCTCGGCGGTGTGGGTCCCGCGCGGGCGCGGAACCGGAACCGTCGCCACGATCCGGGCCGGGCTCGCGGACATCACCAGGAGCCGATCCGCGAGGCCGATCGCTTCCTCGACATCGTGGGTCACCAGCAAGGTGGTGACCGGGCGGCGGGTCACGAGCTCCACCAGCTCGGAGCGCAGCCGTTCCGCCAGCGCTGCGTCGAGGGAGACGAACGGCTCATCCAGCACCAGGAGATCGGGGTCGACCGCAAAGGCGCGCGCCAGCGCGACCCGGCGCGCCAGCCCGAGCGACAGCTCGCCCGGATAATGGCCGCGGTGGGCGGCGAGGCCGAGCGTCTGGAACAGCGCATCGAGGGTGGCGTCGGTCGCGTCCGGAGCGGCCAGCCGCACGTTCGCCTCGACGCTGCGCCAGGGCAACAAGCGCGGCTCCTGGAACACCATGCCGAGCCGGCAATGATCGGGCAGCCGCACGGTGCCTTGGTAGTCGCGATCGAGGCCGGCGATGATGCGCAGCAGCGTGGTCTTGCCGCAACCGGAGGGGCCGACAAGCGCGGCGACCTCGCCGTTGGCCAGCGCGAAGTTGAGCTCGCCCAATACGTGCAGATTGTCGCCCGAAGCGGCGCGAAAGAATTTCTGCTTGATGCAGACTTCGAGCCGCCTTGATTCAGGCCGTCTTGGGACGCCAGCGGGAGACATGTCGTTCAAGCGGCTGCACCAGGAATGTTTCGATCACCAGCATGACGGCGACGAAGGCGAGGGCATAGGCCAGGATGCGGGTGACGTCGAACAGCTGGAACGCGATCCCGATTTCGAACCCGACCCCGTTGGGACGCCCGAGCAATTCGACGATGAGGACGATCTTCCATACCAGCGATAGCCCGGAGCGGGCCGCGGCCGCAAGGTAGGGGGCGAGCTGGGGAAAAACCACATGCCGCATCCGCACCCATGGCCCCATGCGGAACACCTGCGCCATGTCGTCGAGCCCGGCATCGAGCGAGCGCGCGCCTTCCCGCACCGTGACGGTCGCGATCGGCAGCTTGTTGAGCGCCACCGCCGCGACGGCGGCGGTCTCGGTCAGGCCGGCCCAGATATAGGCGAGCACAATGATCACCAGGGCCGGCAGGTTGAGCAGTACCACCAGCCAGGGGTCGCCGAGCCGGTCCACGCTGCGGTGGCGGCCCATGAGCAGGCCGAGCACGGTGCCGAGCGCCATGGCGATCAGGAACGAGGCCGCGACCCGCGCCAGCGTCACCGCCAGATTGAAGGCGAGCGCGCCCGAGCGCGCCTCCGCGATGATCGCCAGCGCCACCGCCTGCGGCTCCGGCAAGAGGCGCGGCCCTGCGAAATGCGAGCCGATGGACCAGGCCGCGATCAGCAAGGCGAGCGAGATCAGTCTGAGAACCACCTTCAATCCCCCTCGGCCCGCCGATAGAAGCTTCCGGCATCGAGCTCCCGCGCCGGACCGACCAGCTCGGTGCCGCCGATATCGGCCAGGATCTTATAGAGCGCGCGCCCGTCGGCCTCCTCGTCGTCCACCCGGCGGCGCGGAATGCCCTCGCTGTAGCGCTGGCGATAGATCGCCAGCGTGCCGGCGTCGCTCACGCCGATGCGCGGCGCAAGCCGCTGCCATTCGGTGTCGGAGGCGGCCAGGATGTCCTTGGCCTGGCGCGAGGCGTCGAGGAAACTGTCGAGCGCCGCTCGGTTGCGGGCCGCCCAGGCTCCGTCGAACACGTAGCCCAGAATGGCGACCGGCCCATTGGCGCCGAGCCGGTGCAGCACGCCGTCCATCGGGATGGCACGCTTCTGTCCCTGGGCTTCGAGGTCGGCGCAGAAGTTCCAGAACGTCAGGGTGGCATCGGTTTCGCCCTGCAGGGCCTTCTGCGTCAGCAGCGGCGGCGCCCCGTAGACGACCGTGGTCTGGGCCTTGAGGTCGATGCCGGAGCGCAGCCCCAAGGCGCGCAACAGCAGCCAACTCTTGTCGATCGGGCCGCCGGCAACGGCGAGCTTCTTGCCTTTGAGATCGGCGATATCCCGGATGGTCGACTGGGCCGGCGCCATCACGGCCCCGAGCGTGCTCAGATACGGGTAGTACACGAGCCCGTCGCCGAGCGCACGCTCGCGCGCCACCCAGGTCCAGTCCGACACGATGATGTCGGCCGAGCCGCCGCGCAGCGCGATCTTGCCGGCCTCGGTACTGGCGAGCTCCACCGTCTCGATGTCGAGGTTGGCCTTCCGGTCGAGCCCGTGTGCCTTGATGACGTCGAGCTCCCAGGCCAGCGATCCGGTGCGCTGCGCCACCACGCGAATGCGATCCGCCGCCAAGGCGTTGGAGGCGAGCAGGGCGAGCGCGGCCGTGAGCGCAAAACGTCGGAGGTGGAGCATTCGGCTTCGATCCAAGCTGAGCTTGTTCTGGTTCACGTCGATCAATGGGCACCATGATCGGCCGGCACGGAGTCCTTCGGCGGCGCGGCCGATCTGCCGGCCGGCGGTTCCACCACGGTGGCTGCGGCGTCCGCGAGGGCTGGTCCGGTCACGATGATCTGCCCGATCATGGAGGGATGGGGCGTGCACGTGAAGGAATAGGTTCCAGGCTTGTTGAAGGTCACGGTCGCGGATTCCCCACGGGCCAGCAGGCCGGTGTCCCAGCCGCCGCCGTCGGACGAGGAAGCATTGTGCGGCTGCGTGCCGGCATTGCTGAACATGACCTTGGTGCCGGTCGCGACCGTAATGCGGGCCGGGTTGAAGCGATAGTCCTCGAGCTGGATGCTGCTCGCCTTGACCACCGGGCCGGCGAAACCGACCACGCTGTCGGGCGGCGTGGGGGGTGCGAACGGGCGCAGCCGGTCGCCCGGGGAGCCCGCGAGCGAGAACACCCAGACCATGTCGCCGTTCGCCGACGTGGTCTGGATCGAGACGCCGCCGGCCGCGATGGCCACGTACTGGGTGCCGTCGATCTCATAGGTGATGGCCGGCGCATCGGCGCCGGCGCCGGTCTGCCATTGCCACAGGAGCTCGCCGGTCCTGGCGTCATAGGCCTGGAAATTGCCGTCGGGCTCGCCATGGAACACGAGATCGCTCGCCGTCACCAGGGCGCCGCTGCCCTGCCCGATCGAATACGGCATGCGCTTCTGCCAGGCGATCTTGTTGGTGCGGGAATCGACGGCCGTCAGGGTGCCGCCGTATTTGGCTCCGAGCGCCGGGCCTACGGTCTTGCCGGTGCCCTGGGCGATGCGGCTCTGCGGGCGATCGGCGGCGGTGGTGTAGAAGTAATTGGTGCGCGGGCTATAGGCCATCGGCGACCAGTTCACGCCGCCATTGCCGCCGGGCGACATCAGGAGCGGCGTGTCGTAGATGGTGCCGAAGATGCACTTGGTGACCCAGCCTGCGAGCGGCTGCGGACACTGCGGCATCACGGCGTCGCCGACCGGATAGGGCTGGGTCGGGGCCGAGAACAGCCGCGCATCGGTCTCGACCGGCTTCTCCTCGATGCCGATCAGCGGTTTCCCGTTGCTGCGATCGAGCATGTAGATCCAGCCGGTCTTGCCGGCCTGGGCGATGCCCTTTCGCCTTACGCCCTCATAGCTTTGCTCGAACAGGACCACCGGGCTCGGCGCGTCGAAGTCCCACAGATCA
>DASYFD010000265.1:0-14579 GCA_036498625.1 Xanthobacteraceae bacterium
AGACCTTGACGAAGTCGAGCTCGTCGCTCTTTTGGCCGGTGAGCGGATCGAATTCCTCGATCGACTCGACCTCGTCGCCGAATAGGTTCACCCGCCAGGCGCGGTCCTCGTAGTGGGCCGGGAAAATGTCGACGGTGTCGCCGCGCACCCGGAACGAGCCGCGGGCGAAATCGCCGCTGATGCGCTTGTACTGCAGCGACACCAGGTCGGCGATCAGCTGGCGCTGGTTGATGCGCTCGCCGCGCTTGAGCGTGAAGGTCATGGCCGAGTAGGTCTCGACCGAGCCGATACCGTAGATGCACGACACCGAGGCCACGATGATCACATCGTCGCGCTCGAGCAGCGAGCGCGTGGCCGAATGGCGCATGCGGTCGATCTGCTCGTTGATGGAGGATTCCTTCTCGATATAGGTGTCGGTGCGCGGCACATAGGCTTCGGGCTGGTAGTAGTCGTAGTAGCTGACGAAGTATTCGACCGCGTTGTCCGGGAAGAAGCTCCTGAACTCGCCATAGAGCTGGGCCGCGAGCGTCTTGTTGGGCGCCATGATCAGGGCCGGGCGCTGGGTGGCCTCGATCACCTTGGCCATGGTGAAGGTCTTGCCGGAGCCGGTGACGCCGAGCAGCACCTGGTTGCGGTCGTGGCGCCTGACGCCCTCGACCAGCTGCGCGATCGCCGCCGGCTGGTCGCCCTTGGGCTCGAAATCGGACTTGATCACCAGCGGCCGGCCGCCCTCGGACTTGTCCGGCCGCGGCGGCCGGTGCGGGACCCAGGGGCGTTCGCTGAACTCCCGCCGCCCTTCCCGCAGCAGGCTCTCGAGCGCATGGGCGGTCGCCGCCACGCCGAGGTTCTCGCCATGCTTGCCGCGCAGCAGGGCGGGCGCGCCGGGGGTCTCGCCCGACGGCGGCGCGTCGTCCTCGAGGCCGAGCGATTTGGCGAGATCGGGATCGAGGTCGCCGGGCGCCACTGGGCTCTTGCCCACATAGCCGGACTGCGGCGCTTCGCCGAAGCCTTCCTTGGCCCGGGTCGAGCGCCGCGCCGTATGGGCGCCGGAGAAATCCGCCCGCCGGTCCCACGAATTGTCCGGCGGCGGCTGCAATCCGCTCGGGCTGTCGCCGCGCCGCCCGGTTTCATGGCCGGTCTGCGACCCGATGCCGGCGGTGCCCTGCCGGATGCCGGGATTGAGCAGCTCCTCGAGCGCCGGGTCGGTCGGCGCCGAATCCGGCCGGCTGGCCTTGGCGCGCGTCGGCTTGGCCGGATCCTTCTTGGAATGCTTGGCCGGATCGCGCTTGGCTGCGGCACGTCGGGGCGGACGCGGCGCGTCGGGTTGGTCGGGGGATTTCGCCATCGCTCCAATATGGGGCCGCCGGCGCGGCGATGGAAGCGCAGGCCATGCCAGGGACGCATCGCGTTTCACTCCCTCGCCCCGCTTGCCATCAGGGCGTTTACGCCCGTCTTCGACGGGCTATGGAGAGGGTGGGGTGAGGGGGCGCCTCCGCGATTCTGAGCCTGTCGAAACGCCCCCTCACCGAGCCGAATTCCGTTTTTCGTTCTTGCCGTGTCGCCCTCTCCCCGCGCGCGGGGCGAGGAGCGCCGAGAGTGCCCGCTGTCATAAAGCCGACAGCGAATCGCTGGTATCGGGTCGCGATGAATCCCTTGCTCATCGATGCGGTCGGGGTAGCGGGCGCGCTCCTCACGACCTTCTGCTGGCTGCCGCAAGTCGTGAAGATCGTGCGCGAGCGCGACACCCGCGCGATCTCGTTTCCCGCCAACCTGGCCTGCGCGATCGGGGTCGGGTGCTGGCTCATCTACGGGGCGGCGCTGCCGGACTGGCCGCTGATCGGCTCGAGCGCGATCACGCTCGCCTTCATGCTGGTGATCCTGGCGCTCAAGCTGCGGCACGGGTGAGGGCCGAAATTGACCGCGCCGGCGCCATGGCCATAGAGTGATGGCGGTTCAATCGGCGGAGGGGATGTCATGGCGGTCGCGTCTGTGCGCATGGCGGTGGTTTCGGTTGCTTGCCTGCTGACATTCCTTGCAAGCGCCGCTCGGGCGCAGAGCTTCCAGGCGGCGCTGCAAATCTCCCCGCAGGGCGGCGGCCACTGCATCGAGGTTCCCAATCGCGATTTCGTGCCGGACCAAAGCTTGCAGATGGCCGATTGCAACGGCTCGTCGGCGCAGAACTTCAACTACGACCCGACCAGCCTGCATCTGTCGATCGGCGGCCTCTGCGTCGATGCCAACGGCGGCCAGCCGGGTGCGCTGGTCAAGCTCTCGGCCTGCGGGGGCGGCGCCAATCAAGCCTGGAAGTCCGAGCCGAAGGGCAACTTCACCAAGCTGGTAGGCCAGAACGGCCTCTGCCTGGACATTCGCTACGGCTCCAAGGAAACCGGCGCGCCGGTGCAGAGCTGGAACTGCGGCGACAGCGAGCCGAACCAGCTCTGGAGCTTTCAACGCGAGTAGGCAAACAGTTTCCGCTCATTCCCGCGCACGCGGGAATCCAGTCTTTTCGCAAAATGACCGTATCGAGCGGCAGTCTCCGCAAGCCTGAGGGCACTGCGCCCCGCCCCACTCGCTCTTTCGCAAGCGGAAACTCAGCTCATTTTTACGAGCTCACTGGGTCCCCGCTTTCGCGGGGACGAGCGGGAGAGTCTGAGCTTTGACAAGTTCTGCACGGGGTCTTCTGCGGGCCGTGTCCGGTGGTGACAGATGAATTCGCGGCCCGTTCGGGAAACCTCACCGCGCCAGATGCGGGATCTTCGGGCGCTCGCCGCTTGCCTTGCCGGTGATCGGCGGGCGCGGCAGCCGGGCATTGCCGGGCTCCATCACGAACGTATAGTCGAGCGAGTACCACGGGCCGGTGACGTCGGGCGCCGGCGCCGGCTCGTTCTCGTGCCTGACGTAGTCGCCGATGAGATGGCGGGTGACGCCGAACTGGACATCGCTGTCGAGGAACTTGTCGTCGTTGACATAGACCTGTGAGACCAGGGTCTTGAAGCCGTCCTTGACGGCGAGAAAATGCAGATGCGCCGGCCGCATGTTGTGGCGGCGCAGCGCCCGCAGCATCTCGCCGACCGGGCCGTCGATCGGAATCGGATAGCCGGCCGGCTTCACGCTGCGGAACGCGATGTGGCCGTCCGCATCGGTGGTAAACTTGCCGCGCAGGTTCATGTCCGCCTGCACCGGATCCTGGTTCTCATAGAAGCCCTCGGGCGAGGAGTGCCAGACGTCGACCTCGGCGCCGGCGACCGGCGCGCCCTTGCGGTCGCGGAACCAGGCATTGACGAACATCGCCGGCCCGGGCGTGGGCGAGCGCACGATCGAGGCGCCGTTGGCAGTCGCGGGCGAGTGCATGCGCCAGAACGGCCCGAGCAGGTTGGCGGAGGTCTCGGTCTGGCCGTCGTCGCCGTTGTTGATGAGGCAGATGAGAGTCGAGAGGCCGAGCGAGCCGGACATCAGCACGGCCTCGTTGTGGGTCTCGGTGGTCTGCTTGCCGAGCCCGATGATGTAGCCGATGGCGGCCTGAAATTCCGCCTCGGTCAGCTTCACCTCGCGGGTGAAGTCATGCAGGTGGCGCACGAACGCCGTCATGATCTCCTTGAACCGGGCATCGGGCGCGCGCTGCAGCTCGGCCAGCACCGCCTTGGTGACGTCGTTCTGGTTCTCGATGATCATGGGGGGACTCGCGAATGGCGAAAGGGTGAGTGGTGAATAGTGAATAGTGAGATATCTAGCCACCCCTACTCACTACTCACCACTCACGTCTCTTCATTCACCACTCACATCTCTTCGCTATTGCGTGCTGATAAACCCGGCGATCTTCCAGGCGTTGCCTTCCTTGGCGTAGCAGAGCTGCTCGTTGCCGAGCGACAGCAGCTGGTCGGCCGCCACATAGCCGGTCTTGCCGGACGGCAGCACGACCCGGATGAAGTCAGGTCCCTGGACGGCGGCGGCCGGGGAATCGTCGGGATAGACCCGCACCAGATAGAGGCCGAGCTTCTCGGTGACCGGGGCATCCGGCTTGCCGGCGGCCCGCACCTCAACCCCGTCCTTGACCGGATAGCCCCAGTCCCCCGGATCGGTCTTGGTGTCCTTGGCGAGCGCCTCGGCGGCGTTCTCGTCGAAGGCCGGATCGGCCGGGGCGCAGAGCACGCCTTTGTGCTCCTCGTCAGGCTCGGCGGTGGGCTCCTTGGCGTATTCGCTGAGCGTGGCCCAGCCGGCGGCCGCATCCTTGCCGTCGAGGCCGAGCGCCTTGGAGAGATTGTCGATGCCGGGCTTCTTCTTGTCGGCGGCATCCTTCTCGCCGTTGATGAAGAAGAAGCTCGGCGCCACCAGCTTGGCGAGGGCGGCCCGGTCCTTCTTCTGCGAGATGTCCCCGACCTGCTTGCGGAACGCGACGAAGCTCGGGTCGGCCACCGGGGTCGGCAGCTTGATGGTGACCGGCTTGTAGGGCTTGGGCGGCGCCAGCGCCGGGGCTTGTTGTTGCGCCGGCGGCTGCGGGGCGGGTTGCTGCGCCAGCAGCGAGGTGGCGGCAAGCGCGCCGGCGATCACGAATGCGGTGGTGGCGAGGGTGGTCAGGCCAAAACGGTGGGTGCGCATCTCTTTCTCCAGATTTGAGCCACTGATGAACAGCCAATTGAAGCAAAACCGGGGCCGCACTCCGCGCCATCCTCAAGCGGAGCGCCATGCGCCGGAGCGGGCTCCCGACCGTCCAGCCACCCGCACGGCCGAAGGATAGCACGCTGTCCGCCGCCGGCGCGCCCACCCTGGCGATCCGATTGCAAAAAAATATCGAGGCAGAACGGAGGTGCCGGAGTGCCCGGCGTGTCCGCCGCGGCGTGCGAGGCGGTGCCAAAAAAAGCGGCTCCAACTCGGGGCAAGCCGACAGCTGGAACCGCGCAAGTCATGACGCTCAGACGCAACTGATACAAACAATACGCAGACGACGAAAAATACCCGGACCGCAATACGCGTACCGGCGTGTCAGGCCACGCACGTCTAGCCGGCCAGTGTTACACGGTCGTGACGCCGCCACTGTTCCGCCGCAGCAAATGTGATGGCCGTCACAGCGCGTTTGCGGCGATGCAGCGTATCGCTCCTCCGATATTCCGCGATCGTCACCGTGATCGTTGGGCGGGGATCGCACCGCGCAGCTGGATTCCGTTGGTTTTACGCCTCTTTTCGCCTGTTTCTTGTTGGGCGACGCGGTGCGAGATAAATGACGCCAAACTGTCAATTTGTTCATTGCCTCCTTACCAAAATGAAATGTAGACGCCTCAGTGTCGACACTAGTTTGTAGAAAGCTCGCGGATGTGGGGCTGTTCGAGTTGAGCCGAGCTGTTCGCGTTGACCGGGATTGATTCAACGATCTCTCATCCACGAGGCGCTTGATCCCCATGGCCCTTGATCCCCAAACAGCCGCACTGGCGCTGCATCGATTCGGCCTCGGCCCGCGCGCCGAGGCAATCGCCAAGATCGCATCGGATCCGCGCGGCGCCTTGCTGGCGGAGCTCGATCGAGCCGCCGCCGGCCTGATCGATGAACCCGACCTGCTGACCAGCGCGGAGGCGGCCCAGGCCGGGCACGATTTCCGCCAGGTCCGCAAGGCCGCGCGGCTGGCCGAGCGCGTCACCCGCGATGCCGATCAGCAGGCCGCCCAGCAGGCCCGCAATGCACAGAAAGCCGGCTCCGACATGAGCGCCGGCCCGGACATGAGCACCGGCTCCGAAATGAAGTCAGCCTCAGACGCGAAGCCGGCGGCGCCGGCCGCTGCGCGCGATCCCGGCCCGGGCATTCCGCAACAGATCTTCCTCGAGGAGGCGAAAGCCCGGATGCGGGCTGCCGCCGCTGCCGACATCGGGTTTGCGGAGCGGCTGGCCTGGTTCTGGTCGAACCATTTCTGCATCTCGGCCGCCAAGGGCGCGGGCGTGCTCCAGCTCGCCGGCGCCTATGAGCGCGAAGCGATCCGGCCGCATGTGCTGGGGCGGTTCGCCGACATGCTGCTGGCGGTCGAGACCCATCCGGCCATGCTGCTCTATCTCGACAATGCGCGCTCGATCGGCCCCAACTCGCCGGCCGGCCAGCGCGGCGGCAAGGGCCTCAACGAAAATCTGGCCCGCGAGATCCTCGAGCTGCATACGCTCGGCGTGCGCACCGTCTACAGCCAAGCCGACGTGACCAGCTTCGCCGATGTCATCACCGGCTGGACCATCGTGCCGCCGCGTCCCGAGCTGGCGCATGCGGGCGAGTTCACGTTTGCGCCGCGCATGCACGAGCCCGCCGCCCAGAAGGTGATCGACCAGACCTATCCGGATACGGGCTTCGAGCAGGGCCGCGCGGTGCTGCAGGCACTGGCGCGCCATCCGGCGACCGCCCGCCATGTCGCCACCAAGCTGGTGCGCCATTTCGTGGCCGACGATCCCCCGCTTGCCCTGGTCGACAAGCTCAGCAAGCGCTTTCTCGCCACCCAGGGCGATCTCAAGGAGATGGCCAAGGCGCTGGTCGCGGCGCCCGAAAGCTGGGCAGCCCCGCCGCGCAAGCTCAAGCGGCCGAGCGAATGGATGATCGGCATGCTGCGCGCCACTGACACCGATCCGCCCGACATCAGGCCGATCCTGCAGGCGCAGAACCTGCTGGGCGAGCCGCTGTGGCGGCCGCCGGCGCCCAACGGCTTTGCCGACCAGGACGCGGCCTGGATCGACGGCATGTCGCAGCGGCTCGACATCGCCAACCAGGCGGCGCGCCGGTTCGGCAACCGGATCGATCCCAAGGCGGCGCTCGAGCTCGCGCTGGGGCCGCTCGCCTCGGCGGAAACACGCCAGACCATCAATCGTGCGGAGAGCCGGCCGCAGGCATTGGCGCTCCTGTTCATGGCGCCGGAATTTCAACGCAGGTGAGATCATGACCCTCGCTCTTCATGCTTCGAGCCGCCGCGAGCTGCTGCTCGCCTCCGGAACGCTGTTCGCCTGGGCCTTCGCGCCCAAGCTCGCCCGCGCCGAGGGCCGCGATCCGCGCCTGCTCACCATCGTGCTGCGCGGCGCGCTCGACGGGCTGGCGGCGGTGGCGCCGGTCGGCGATCCGGACTGGATCGGGCTGCGCGGCGACAAGGCGCTCACGCTCGAGGGCGCGACCCCGGGGCTGCCGCTCGATGCCTTCTTCGCCCTCAACCCGGCGATGCCGAATCTGCATCGCATGTACGGGGCCGGCGCCGCCACCATCGTGCATGCGGCCGCCACTCCCTATCGGGAGCGCTCCCATTTCGATGGCCAGGATGTGCTCGAAAGCGGCGTGCTGCGGCCAGGCGCCTCGGAGACCGGCTGGCTCAACCGGGCGCTGACGACGCTTGCGCCCGACGGCCGCGCCGGCGCGGCCAGCCGCGAGGCCTTTGCGGTCGGACCCATGACCCCGCTGGTGGTGCGCGGCGCGGCCCCGGTCCTGTCATGGACGCCGGCCAGGCTGCCGCCCGCCAACGACGACACCATGATGCGGCTGCTCGATCTCTATCGCCACACCGATCCGGCGCTCGCGCGCGCGCTCGAGGAGCGCATGGGCTTGGCCGCGATCGCTGGCGTCGGCGGCAATACAAAATCCGATCAGAAGCCGCAGCCCGGCCCGGCCGCGCAGGTGCGCGCCTATTTCGCCGAATCCGCCGGCATGGCGGCGAAGTTCCTGGCGCAGGCCGACGGCCCGCGCATCGGCGCGCTCGCCTTCGACGGCTGGGACACTCATGCGGATGAGGGCGCGGTCGGCGGCAGGCTGGCCGCATTGCTGGGCGCGCTCGATGGCGCGCTCGCCGCGATCGAGACCAATATGGGCCCGGCCTGGCGCGACACCGTCGTGGTGGTGGTCACCGAGTTCGGCCGCACCGCCCGCATCAACGGCACCGACGGCACCGATCACGGCACCGCCACGGTCGCGTTCCTGGCCGGCGGCGCCCTCAAGGGCGGCCGCGTGATCTCGGATTGGCCCGGCCTCAAGCTGGCGCAGCTGCAGGACGGACGCGACCTCAAGCCCACCACCGACCTGCGCGCCGTGGTGAAGGGCCTTTTGCACCAGCACCTGCGCGTGAACGAGGCCGCGCTCTCCGCCAAGGTGTTCCCCGACAGCGGCGCCGTGAAGCCGATGATGGGGCTGCTGGCGTAGCAAACCGCGGCATGTCTGTAGGATGGGGTTGAGCCACATCCGCTCATTCCCGCGCACGCGGGAATCCAGTCCCTTCGCAAAATGCCTTGATCAGTGGCAACCTCAGCGCTGCTGGAGAGCACGAGCGCTTCACGCACTCTCTCGCAAGCGGAAGCTCAGCTCATTTTTGCGAGAGGACCGGGTCCCCGCCTTCGCGGGGACGAGCGATGCGAAATCCATCAGCGGCGCTTGATGGGTTTCGCATGCGCTCAACCCATCCTACAATGCCCGCCTCCGGGAGAGGCGGCATGCAACACGTCCGTTCATTGTTGTTGTTGGTCGGCATCGTCGTGGCGGCGGCATCGTCCGGCGCCTGGGCGCAGAGCTATCCGACCCGCCCGGTGCGGGTGATCGTGTCGGCGGCGGCTGGTGGGCCGAGCGACGTGATCGGGCGCGTCATGGCGCAGAAGCTGAGCGAGCGGCTGGGGCAGCAATTCTATGTCGAGAACATTCCAGGCGGTGCCGGCAATGTGGCGGTCGGCATGGTGGCGAAGGCGGCGCCCGACGGCTACACGCTCTTGAGCCCCACCAGCGCCGTGGTGGTCAATCCGAGCCTCTATGCCAGCCTGCCGTACGATACGCTGCGCGACTTCGCGCCGGTCACGCTGGCGGCGGCTTCGCCGCATGTCCTGACGGTCAACCCCGGGCTGCCGGTCCACAGCGTGGCGGAGCTGATCGCCCTGGTGAAGGCCAATCCCGGCAAATACAGCTATGCCTCGCCCGGCACCGGCACGACCGGGCAGCTCGCCGGCGAGCTGTTCCGGCTCTCGCTCGGGCTCGATCTCATCCATGTGCCGTTCAACGGTGCAGCGCCGGCGGTGCTGTCAACGATCGGGGGCCACACCCCGATCATGTTCTCGGCGCTCCCGTCGGCGGCCGCGAACATCAAGGACGGCAAGTTGCGGGCGCTGGCGGTGACGAGCGGCGAGCGCTATCCGGAATTCCCCGACGTGCCGACCTTGGCGGAGGCCGGTGTGCCCGACCAGGTGACCGAGTTCATCGCCTGCATATTGGCGCCGGCCGGAACCCCCAAGCCGGTCATCGACACGCTCTATCGGGAGATCGCCCGCATGATCGTGCTGCCGGACGTGAAGGAGCGCCTGGCCGCCATCGGCTTCACCCCGGTCGCCAATACCCCGGAGGCGTTCGGGATCAGGATCAAGGCTGAGGTCGCGCTCTGGGCCAAGATCATTCGCGACGCAAAAATTCCGAAGATCGAGTGATTGGTCCGAGTTACCCCGATGCGCATCCTCGATATCCGGGAGAAGGCCATCCCGCTGCGCTCGTCGCTGGCGAATTCGGGCTTTGATTTTTCCGAGATGACCACCTCGGTAGTGGCGGTGATCACCGATGTGGTGCGCGAGGGCCGGCCGGTCACAGGCTTCGCCTTCAACTCCACCGGCCGCTACGCCTGCGGGGCGCAGATGCGGGCGCGCTTCATCCCGCGCATTATGGCGGCCGGTCCGGCGAGCTTGATTGATAGCAAGGCTGAGAATTTCGACCCTGCCAAGGTGCTGGCCTGCATGCTGCAGCGGGAGAAATCCGGCGGCCACAGCGAGCGCTCGATCGCCATCGGCACCATCGAGGTCGCGCTCTGGGACGCGATTGCCAAGATCGAGGAGAAGCCGCTGCATCGCGTGCTGGCGGAGCGCTACAACGGCGGACGGATCGCGCGCGAGGTGTTCTGCTATGTCGGGGGCGGCTGGTACCAGCCGGGCGCCACCATCGCGGATCTGCAGGACGAGATGCGCCGCCATCTCGATGCCGGCTACACGCTGGTGAAGATGAAGGTGGGTGGCCTGCCGCTTGCCGACGATCTGCGCCGCCTCGACGCCGTGCTCGAAGTGGTCGGCACCGGCGGCGCGCTCGCGGTCGATGCCAATTGCAAGTTCGAGCGGCAGGCTGCGCTCGACTATGCAAAGGCGCTCGCGCCCTACGGGCTTCGCTGGTTCGAGGAGCCGTGCGATCCGCTCGACTTTGCGCTGCTGGCCGAGATCGCGAGCCGCTATGCGCCGCCGCTGGCGAGCGGCGAGAATCTGTTCTCGACCCGGGACGTGGAGAATTTGGCGCGCTTCGGGGGCCTGCGTCCCGATCGCGACATCATCCAGGTCGATCCGCCGCAGTCCTACGGCATCGTGCACTATGCCGGCACGCTCGCGATGCTGGAATCCCACGGCTGGAAGCGCACCTCGTTGTTTCCGCACGGCGGCAACCAGATGTCGTTGCACATCGCCGGCGGCTTCGGGCTCGGCGGCGCGGAATCCTATCCGGGCGTGTTCGGGGCCTTCGGGGGCTTTGCGGACGATGCCAAGCCGGTCAACGGCACCATCAGGTTGCCGGACCGTCCGGGCGTCGGCTTCGAGGCGCAATCCGCGCTCCATGCCATCATGCGTGAGCTGGTTGACTGAGGCGCCGGGCGCTGAGGCGCCGGGGCGCGAAGCGCCAAGTGCTGGCCGAGCGGCGGAAAAATCGTGTAAGCTTCCGCATAATGGCCAAACAAAAGGGAGGTTGCCATGGGGCTTGAGACCAGGATAAGGGCGACGATTGCGGTTGCCGCACTGGCAGGCGCGCTGGGTTTCGCCGGAGCGGCGAGCGCCGCGGAAATCACCGTGCTGACCAGCCAGGGTTGCCTGTCGGGCGTGCGTGACCTTGCAGCCGGTTTCGAGCAGGCCACCGGCAACAAGGTCAATGTCAGCTTCGAGGCCGGGAATGCGCTGAATGAGAAGATCGATGCCAATGCGCCGGCTGATCTCGTGGCCAATACCTTTGATTCGTTCGATGATCTCCAGAAGCGCGGAAAAGTCATATCCGGCAGCGTGGTCGAGTTCGCGCGCGCCGGCAACGGCGTGGCCGTGAAGGCTGGCTCGGTCAAACGCGACATCAGCACGCCAGAAGCCTTCAAGATGGCGATGCTCAACTCGGCGACGATCGGGCACACCAATGCCGGAACCGGCCCGTTCAACACCAGGATGTTCCAGAAGCTCGGAATCTACGATCAGGTGAAGGGCAAGGTGAAGATCATCACCGGCCGCACGGTGGCGATGGCGGTGGCGGCCGGCGATGTGGAGATCGGCATCCAGCAGACCAACGTCATCCAGCCGGTGGCGGGGACCATCTATCTCGGACCCCTGCCCAAGGAGCTGATGGAATACGGCCGCTTCGGCGCCGGCCTGCTGACGGTGTCGAAAGAGCCGGAGGTTGCGAAGGCCTTCATCAAGTTCATGGCAGCGCCCGAGAACGCCGCCCTGGTACGCAAGAGCGCCATGGAGACCCCGGGGAGCTGAACGGCGGCGCCCTTGTCCCGGGCGCAGCGCAGCACTTCTTCAGTGGTGCGCTGCAGACCCGGGACCGCTCCATACTCCGAGTCTGGAACGACCCCGGATCAGCGGTGCACGCTTCGCAAGAGCTTCGCGCTGCACCGCGTCCGGGGAAAGTCCGAAGGCCTTACTCCGCGGCCTGTACGGCGGCGGTGTCGAGGAAGCCGCCGGACTGCCGGCGCCAGAGCGCGGCGTAGTGGCCGTCGAGGCGCAACAGCGCCGCGTGGCTGCCCTGCTCGGCGATGCGGCCGCGGTCGAGCACCACCAGCCGATCCATGCGCGCGATGGTGGAAAGCCGGTGCGCGATCGCGATCACGGTCTTGCCCGCCATCAGGGTGTCGAGGCTCGATTGAATGGCGGCCTCGACCTCGCTGTCGAGCGCGGAGGTGGCCTCGTCCAGCACCAGGATCGGAGCATTGCGCAGGATCACCCGCGCGATGGCGATGCGCTGGCGCTGGCCGCCCGAGAGCTTGACGCCGCGCTCGCCCACCTGTGCCTCGTAGCCGCGGCGATCCTTCCAGTCGACCAGATCGCGAATGAACTCGTCCGCATGGGCGAGCCTGGCGGCGGCGATCACCTCGGCGTCGCTGCTTTCCGGCCGGCCATAGCGGATATTGTCGCAGATCGAGCGGTGCAGCAGCGAGGTATCCTGCGTCACCACCGAGATCTGCGCGCGCAGGCTCTCCTGCGTGACCGCCGCGATGTCCTGCCCGTCGATCAGGATGCGGCCGCCCTCGAGATCGAAGAAGCGCAGCAGCAGGTTGACCACGGTCGACTTGCCGGCGCCGGAGCGGCCGACCAGCCCGATCTTCTCGCCCGGCGCAACCGTCAGGTTGAAGCCCTCCAGCACGGCGGAGGGACGCAGGCCCCCGTCTGCGCGCGCCGATACGTCGCGGCCGTAGTGGAAGCGGACATCCTCGAACGCGATCTCGCCGCGCGACACCGTCAGCGCCGCCGCCTGCGGCCGGTCGGTGAGCGTGATCGGCCGCGCGATGGTCATCATGCCTTCCTGCACCACGCCGATGTTCTCGAAGATGGAGGTCACCTGCCAGGCCACCCAGCCCGAGATGTTGATGATCTGCCAGGCCAGCGGCAGCGCCATCGCGACCGTGCCGACCGCGACCTGGCCGCGCGTCCACAGCACCAGGGCGAGGCCGCCGGTCGCGGTGACCATGAGGGCGTTGAGCATCGAGAGGCTCAGCCCGAACAGCGTGTTGAGCCGCAGCGAGGCATGGAACAAGCCGGTATGCTGGTCGAGCGCGTCGCGCACATAGGCATCCTCCTGCCAGGGGCGCGCGAACAGCTTGACGGTGAGGATGTTGGTGTAGCTGTCGACGATCCGCCCGGTCAGCAGCGAGCGTGCCTCCGACATGATCTTGGAGCGATCGCGCATGCGCGGCACGAAGGTGCGCAGCAGCAGCAGATAGCCGGCAAACCACAGCACGATCGGCAGCGCCAGCCAGCGGTCGGCGCTGGCCAGCAGCAGGAGAGCGCTGGTCCCGTACACCAGGATGTACCAAACGGCCGTCAACAGCGCGACCAGGCTCTCGCGGATCGCCGGCCCGGTCTGCATCACCCGGTTGGCGATGCGGCCGGCGAAATCGTTCTGGAAGAAGGTCCAGCTCTGGCGCACCACGTGCCAGTGACTCTGCCAGCGGATCAGGTTCCCCACGTTGGCGGCGATCGCCTGGTTGGCCATGATGTTCTGGCTGGTCAGCGCCAGCGGCCGCAGCAGCAGGAGCACCCCCGCCATGGCAAGCAGGATCGGCCAGAACGCCGCGAACAGGGTTTCGGGCGGGTTCGACGTGATCAGGGTCACGACCCGGCCGATGAACACCGGGATCAGCGAATCGAGCAGCGCGACCGCGAAGCCGGCCGCGAACAATCCGGCGAACAGGCCTTTGGCCTGGCGGGCAAAATGCCAATAGAACGCGATCAGCCCGGGCGGCGGCTCGGGATGCCGGGGCGTGTCGGTCGAAGGCAACAGCCGCTCGAACCAGGCAAACATGACGGGCTCGCAAAGCAAAAAGCGATCGTGCCGCGTGGCGGCGTTGGGACGCCGCGCGGCACGACCATCAGGGTAAAAGGGACGCGGGTCTGTAAGGGGCGTTCGTGACAGGACTGTGGCGGTCGGGTTGCAAAGGAAACTTTTTGCGCCTGTAGCCCGCACAAGGGCGTTTACGCCTGTCTTCGCCGGGCTCTGGAGCGTAGCGGAATGCGGGGAGGGCGCTCCCGGATTGCGCTGCGCTCCATCCGGGCTACAAGCCCTACGGGCCCTACTCCGCCGCCTCCATGTCGGCGGTGTCGAGGAAGCCACCCGACTGCCGGCGCCAGAGCGCGGCGTAGTGGCCGTCGAGGCGCAGCAGGGCCTCGTGGCTGCCCTGCTCGGCGATGCGGCCGCGGTCGAGCACCACCAGCCGGTCCATGCGCGCGATGGTGGAGAGCCGGTGCGCGATGGCGATCACGGTCTTGCCGGCCATCAGGGTATCGAGACTCGACTGAATGGCGGCCTCGACCTCGCTGTCGAGCGCGGAGGTGGCCTCGTCCAGCACCAGGATGGGCGCATTGCGCAGGATCACCCGCGCAATGGCGATGCGCTGGCGCTGGCCGCCCGAGAGCTTGACGCCGCGCTCGCCTACATGGGCGTCGTAGCCGTGGTTGCCGCGCCAGTCCTCCAGGACGGGAATGAATTCGTCCGCATGCGCGAGCCGCGCCGCCTCGACGATCTCGGCCTCGCTCGCATCCGGGCGGCCGTAGCGGATGTTCTCGCGGATGGAACGATGCAGCAGCGAGGTGTCCTGGGTCACCACGGAAATCTGCGCGCGCAGGCTCTCCTGCGTCATCTGCGAAATGTCCTGGCCGTCGATCAGGATGCGGCCGCTCTCGAGATCGAAGAAGCGCAGCAGCAGATTGACCACCGTGGACTTGCCGGCGCCGGACCGCCCGACCAGGCCGATCTTCTCGCCCGGCTTGACCGCGAGCGAGAACCCTTCCAAGACCCCGGCCTCACGGCCGTAGCCGAAGCGTACCTCCTCGAACGCGATGCGGCCCTCGCGCACCACCAGCGGCACGGCGCCCGCCGAA
>DASYFD010000266.1:0-15772 GCA_036498625.1 Xanthobacteraceae bacterium
CTATCTGCGAACGGTGCCGAAGGAGGGCCAGGCGCGGCTCGAGGGCGCCGACGCGATGCATGCCTGGGTCATGGTCTGGTGCGGCACCGACGCGGGCTGGTGCGGGTTCGACCCCACCAATGCGATCCTGGTCGGCGACGACCATGTGACGCTCGCGATCGGCCGCGACTATTCCGATATCGCACCGATCGCCGGCGTCGTGTTCTCGTCCGGCGAGCAGCATCTCAAGGTGGCGGTGGATGTGATTCCGGTGAAGGAGGCCGCTGCACGTCCGGCGTAGGGGCGTCCCATAGCCCGTCGAAGACGGGCGTAAACGGCCTGGTTGTGGGCGCCCAGGGCGGCCATAAGGGCCGCCCCTACGAAACAGACGCTCCGAGCCCGCCACGCTCCTCCACAAACCGGATGATGGTCTCCACCCCCGCGCCGGTATGGAGGTTGCTGAATACGAACGGCCGCGCACCGCGCATGCGCTTGGCTTCGCGCTCCATCAGCTCGAGCGAAGCCCCCACATGGGGCGCCAGATCCACCTTGTTGATCACCAGGAGGTCGGAGCGGGTGATGCCGGGGCCGCCCTTGGACGGAATCTTGTCGCCGGCCGCCACATCGATCACGTAGATGGTGAGATCGGCGAGCTCGGGCGAGAAGGTGGCGGCGAGATTGTCGCCGCCCGATTCGATCAGGATGAGGTCGAGCTGCGGAAAGCGCACCCGCATATCGGCGACCGCCGCAAGGTTGATCGAGGCGTCCTCGCGAATGGCGGTGTGCGGGCAGCCGCCGGTCTCCACCCCCATGATGCGCTCGGGCGCGAGCGCGCCGGAGCGCACCAGATAGTCGGCATCCCATTTGGTGTAGATGTCGTTGGTGATGGCGGCGATCTCGTAGCGCTCCCGCATGCGCTTGCACAAGGCATCCATCAGCGCGGTCTTGCCGGAGCCGACCGGGCCGCCGACCCCGACGCGCAGCGGGCCATGGGGGTGATTTGGTTGGTCCATCGGGGCTCCGGTTGCGGGTTCAGCTGCGGAACAAACGGGTGTACTGGGTTTCGTGGCGCATGCCGGCAATGTCGGCCCGGAACGCGGCGCTGCCGACCTCATCGAGCGGGCGGGCGAGCGCTTGCTGTGCACATGCCGCGATGATCGGCTCGAGGGCGGCGAGCACACGCTGCCCATCGGTCTGCCCGAGCGGAATGAGCCGCAATCCGGCCGATACGAGATTGCTCGCCACCGCCTGCAGGAAAGCCGCCAGGGCAGGCGCGAGGGCGATGCCGTGACCGGCGCTCGCGACTGCGACGGCGATCGGATAGGCGAGGGGACCATCCCACACGGCAGCAAGTCGATCGAGCGCCGCGCAGCCCCAGGCCGCACGCGTCGTGTCAAAGAATGCGCGGCCTTGCGCAGTGGTCTCCAGAAAGCGCTCGCGGGTCGGCGTGAAGGCAGCGGCCAGCTCGGCGACCGCCGCCAGCGCCGCATCGTCCTGTGCGGCAACCGCCCGGTGGGCATAAGCCAGAAACACCGCGTCACAAAATCCGCTGCCCTCGCGGATCATCACCGTGAGCCAGTGCATGAGGCTCGCCGCATCCGCAACATCGCCAGCCTCCACCGCCCATTCGAGCCCGCCCGAATAGGAGAACGCGCCCACCGGATATGCCGGCGACAGCCAAGCCATCAACCGATAGAGCGCTGCCGTCCCTAGCAATGAATCGGATGGCTTTGTTCCAACACGGGCGAGCTCCCTCGCCCCAGCCGAAGTCGGATCTATCCGACTTCGGCCATGTTTGGTGGCGAGATCGGGTAAACCCGATCTCGCTGGGAGAGGGTTGGGGTGAGGGGGCTCCGGCGTCCGCTTAAGCGCCACGTTCAGGCTCGTGGCGATGCATGTCATAGGCACCCGATTCCGGATCAAACGGCGCTTCGATCTTGCTCACCCGCGCGCCGAGGCCTTCCAGCATCGCGGCCAGCACATGATCGCGCCGAATCCGCAAACGCTCGCCGACCACCTGCACGTCGGCGTGGCGGTTGCCGAGATGCCAGGCGAGCCGCGCCAGCTCGACGGCATTGGCGGCCGCGATCTCATGCAGCGGCTCCGGCCTGCCGATGACACCCACCACCGCGCCGTCGTCGAGCACCAGACCGTCGCCGTCCCGGAGCGTGGTGGCATGGGGCAGATCGAGCAGCAGGGTGGTGCCGCGCTCGGCCGTGAGCACAACGCGGCGCCGATGGCGCTCGCTCGCATCGAGCACCACCCGGTCGACGGCGGCCGCATTGTCCCACTGTCCTGCCTGCCGCACTGATTGCGCCCGCCGCATGCTTGAAAGCCTCAGAACAGAAAATACCGCTGCGCCATGGGTAGCACCTCGGCGGGCGCGCAGGTCAAGAGCTCGCCGTCGGCCTTGACCTCGTAGGTCTCGGGATCGACCTCGATCTTGGGTGTGGCGCCGTTGTGGATCATGCTCTTCTTCGAGATGCCGCCGCGCGTGTTCGAAACCGCCACCAGCGTCTTGGCAATGCCGAGCTTCTTGCCGAGCCCGGCGCGCACGGCAGCCTTGGAGGAGAATACCACCGAGGATGCGGTGCGGGCGCGCCCGAAGGCGCCGAACATCGGCCGATAATGCACCGGCTGGGGGGTCGGGATCGAGGCATTGGGATCGCCCATAAGGGCGGCCACGATCGAGCCGCCCTTGATGATCATGTCGGGCTTGACGCCGAAGAACGCCGGCGACCAGAGCACCAGATCGGCGAGCTTGCCCTTCTCGATCGAGCCGATGAGCTTGGAGACGCCGTGCGCGATGGCGGGATTGATGGTGTATTTGGCGATGTAGCGCTTGGCGCGAGCGTTGTCGTTGTCGCTCTTGTCCTCCTTCAGCCGGCCGCGTTGCTTCTTCATCTTGTCGGCGGTCTGCCAGGTGCGAATGATGACCTCGCCGAGCCGGCCCATGGCCTGGCTGTCCGACGACATCATGGAGAGCGCCCCGATGTCATGCAGGATATCCTCGGCCGCGATGGTCTCCTTGCGGATGCGGCTCTCCGCGAAGGCCAGATCCTCGGCGATCGAGGGATCGAGGTGATGGCACACCATCAGCATGTCGAGATGCTCGTCGATGGTGTTGCGGGTGAACGGCCGGGTCGGATTGGTGGACGAGGGAAGCACGTTGGGCAGGCCCGCCACCTTGATGATGTCGGGCGCATGGCCGCCGCCGGCCCCCTCGGTGTGGAAGGCGTGAATGGTGCGGCCCTTGAACGCCTTGATGGTGTCCTCCACGAAGCCGGATTCGTTGAGCGTGTCGGTATGGATCATGACCTGGATGTCGTGATCGTCGGCGACCGAAAGGCAGCAATCGATGGCCGCCGGCGTGGTGCCCCAATCCTCGTGCAGCTTGAGGGCGCAGGCGCCGGCCTTGACCATCTCCTCCAGCGCGGCCGGGCGCGAGGCATTGCCCTTGCCGGCAAAGCCCAGATTGACCGGGAAGGCATCGGCGGCCTGGATCATGCGCGCGATGTGCCAGGGCCCGGGCGTGCAGGTGGTGGCATTGGTGCCGGCCGCGGGCCCGGTGCCGCCGCCAAGCATCGAGGTGACGCCCGACATCAGCGCCTCCTCGACCTGCTGCGGGCAGATGAAATGAATATGCGTGTCGAAGCCGCCGGCGGTGAGAATCTTGCCTTCCCCGGCGATCACCTCGGTGCCGGGGCCGATCACCAGCGTGACGCCGGGTTGGATGTCGGGATTGCCGGCCTTGCCGACGCCGGCGATCTTGCCGTCCTTGATGCCGACATCGGCCTTCACGATTCCCCAATGATCGAGGACCAGCGCATTGGTGATGATGGTGTCGAGCGCGCCCTGCCGGTTGGTGACCTGGCTCTGGCCCATGCCGTCGCGGATCACCTTGCCGCCACCGAACTTCACCTCCTCGCCATAGGTGGTGAAATCCTTCTCGACCTCGATGATGAGATCGGTGTCGGCGAGCCGCACCCGGTCGCCGGTGGTGGGGCCGAACATGTCCACATAGGCGCGGCGCTCGATCTTGAATGACATGGCGTTGTCCTCAAAGCATTTTCAGGAAAAGTGGCATCCGGTTTTCCGTCAGAAAATGCGACATGTTAGAGCTTGCCCATGACGGCGGCGCGGAAGCCGAAGACTTTCTGCGCCCCGGCGAATGGAATGAGCGTCACGTCTCTCGTTTGCCCCGGCTCGAACCGCACCGCGGTGCCGGCCGGAATGTCGAGCCGCATGCCGCGCGTCTTCTTGCGCTCGAACGCGAGCGCCGGATTGGTCTCGAAGAAATGATAATGGCTGCCGACCTGGACTGGCCGGTCGCCGGTGTTGGTGACCGCGACCGTCACAGTCTTGCGGCCGGCATTGAGCGTGATGTCGCCGTCCTTGATGATGATCTCGCCGGGAACCATGCTCATCTCCTATCGGATCGGCTCATGCACCGTGACCAGCTTGGTGCCGTCCGGAAAGGTCGCCTCGACCTGGATGTCGTGGATCATCTCGGGGATGCCCGGCATCACCTGTGAGCGCGTCAGCACGCCGGCGCCGGCCTCCATCAGCTCGGCGACCGTGCGGCCGTCGCGGGCGCCCTCCAGAATGAAGTCGGTGATGAGGGCGACCGCTTCCGGATGGTTGAGCTTGACGCCCCGCTCCAGGCGGCGGCGCGCCACCATGGCGGCCATGGCGATCAGCAACTTGTCCTTTTCGCGCGGGGTCAGGTTCATGTCCGCAACCTTGCCTCAATGCAGCCAGAGCCGCGGCAAACGCCCGCCGCGGATGGTGGTGAGAATAGAAGCCAGATCGTGGCGCAACGCCGCGCCGTCGGCAGCCACCAGGCGCAGGACCGCGAGACCGTTCCAGGCGGAAGCCCCCACCTCGCCGCGACATTCCCGGCAGGCGGCGCGCACGGCGCCCACGGTCGCTTCATCACTCGGAACCAACAGTATGTTCGCCATGGCGATGCCGCCCTTGGCGACCGCCGATTGCGCGAGCTTAGCCGCCACGCTGCCGTCGAGCCGCGCCGACTCGGCATGGATGAGCCTGCCGCCGCGCCGCACACGCCAGCGGTCAAGCAGGCTCCCCTCCGCGACCGCCTCGCCCATGCCGGAGCGGCCGAAGATCACCGCCTCGGCCAGCAAAAGGCGCGCATCGGTGGCGAGATCGACCTCGATGGTCCGCCGCAGCCGCGCCCGGTCGAACAGGATCGTTTCCTGCGGCAGCCACGCCAGCGAGCCGCCAGCCGCGACATCGAGCTTTGCCGTAATGGAGGTTTCGCAACCGAGCGTCCGATAGACCTTCTCGGCCGCCGCGCTGGTGACGACAAGACTCGCGCCTGGCCCGACCGCGACATCGAGCGCGAGCGCATCGCCGCCCGCCATGCCCCCCGCCGTGTTGACGATCATGGCTTCGAGCTCCGGCGCCGGCGGTCCGGGGCAGCGTACCCGCCAGGCGCCTTGCTCGTGCACGCGGCCGCGCCGCGTCGCGCCCTCCGCCCACTTGGCGTCCAGGGCGACGCGACCGATCGCCCGGTTGGCGGCGAATATCGTATCTTTGTCCAAGAGCATTGTTGTTGCCAGGTGGGAGTGTTCCTCAAGGCCAGCGTGCTTGCGGCGCCGCCCCTCCCCGATGGTAGCTTTTTTCTCCCCGCCTGCTGAAGGGGGGCCGGTTCAAATCGCCAGGGCGCGCTTGAGGGCCGATTCCTCCATGCCGGCGCGGTCGCAGGAGTAGACAATCGAGCCGCGGTCCATCACCACGAATTGGTCGCCCAGCTCACGGGCAAAATCGAGATATTGCTCCACCAGCACGATCGCCATCTGCTTGAGCCCGCGCAGATACGAGATGGCGCGGCCGATGTCCTTGATGATCGAGGGCTGGATGCCTTCGGTCGGCTCGTCCAGCAGCAACAGCCGCGGCCGCATGACCAGCGCACGGCCGATCGCGAGCTGCTGCTGCTGGCCACCCGAAAGGTCGCCGCCGCGCCGGCCCACCATGTCGTTCAGCACCGGGAACAGCGAGAATACGTCGTCGGGAATCGAGCGCAGGTCGCGCTTGAGCGGCGCAAATCCGGTCTTGAGATTCTCCTCGACGGTGAGCAACGGAAAGATTTCGCGACCCTGCGGCACATAGGCGATGCCGCTGCGGGCGCGCTCGAACGGCCGCAGCTTGGTGATATCGTGTCCATCGAAGACGATCGCGCCCCTGCTGATGGGACGTTGCCCGATCAGGGCACGCAACAGGCTGGTCTTGCCGACGCCGTTGCGCCCCAGCACGCAGGTCACCTCGCCGGGCGTCGCGGTCAACGACACGGCGCGAAGCGCCTGCGCGGCGCCGTAGTGCAGGTCGACTTTTGTGACTTCGAGCATGCGGTACACCTTAGATGGCGAGTAGCGAGTAGTAGCGAAGGCTGAACCATTCGCTATTCGCCACTCGCTATTCGCTTCTCTTCCTCATCGTCCCAAATAAACCTCGATCACCCGCTCGTTTTCCGACACCTGGTCGATCGATCCTTCCGCGATCACGGTGCCTTCGTGCAGCACCGTGACCTTGACGCCGAGCTCGCGCACGAAGGCCATGTCGTGCTCGACCACCACCACGGTGCGGTCGCGGTTGATCTGCTTGAGCAACTCGGCGGTCTGCTGGGTCTCCGCATCGGTCATGCCGGCAACCGGCTCGTCGACCAGCAGAACCTTCGGCTCCTGCGCCAGCAGCATGCCGATCTCCAACCATTGCTTCTGGCCATGCGACAAGCCGCCGGCGACGCGATGGCGCACGGCGCCAAGCCGGGTGACCTGGAGGATGCCGTCGATGCGGCTGTCGGACTCCGCGGTGTCGCGCCAGAACAGGCTGGCGCGCGGCCGGCGGTCGCTCTTGAGCGCCAGCAGGATATTGTCCTCGACCGTATGCATCTCGAACACGGTGGGCTTCTGAAACTTGCGCCCGATGCCGAGCTCGGCGATCTCGCTCTCGTCGAGCTTGGTGAGATCGTGGCTGCCGTCGAAGACCACATCGCCGCTGTCGGGGCGGGTCTTGCCCGTCACCACGTCCATCATGGTGGTCTTGCCGGCGCCGTTGGGTCCGATGATGGCGCGCATCTCGCCCGGCTCGACCGCGAATGAGAGATTGTTGAGCGCCCGGAAGCCGTCGAAGGAGACCGTGATCCCGTCGAGATAGAGCATTGCGGTGGTGGTGCGCTCGGCCATCGGGCTCCCCGTCATTCCGCGGGTCGTGGCGCGGCCGCCACCGTGGGCGACGATCCCTCCGCCGCCCGGCGCGCCTGCTGCTCCGCCATCCAGTAACGGACCGAGCCCACGATGCCGCGCGGCAGCAGGACAGTCACCGCGATGAACAGCCCGCCCAGCATGAACAGCCAATAGGGTGCGAGAATGCCGGAGGTGAAATAGGTCTTGGCAAAGTTGACCAGCACCGCCCCCAAGGCCGCCCCGATCAGGGTGCCGCGGCCGCCGACCGCGACCCAGATCACCGCCTCGATGGAGTTGGCCGGCGAGAATTCGCTCGGGTTGATGATGCCGACCTGCGGCACGTAGAGCGCGCCCGCGATCCCGGCCATGCAGGCCGACAGCGTGAACACGGCGAGCTTGTAGGACTCGACCCGGTAGCCGAGAAAGCGCGTGCGCGATTCGGCGTCCCGGATCGCGATCAGCACCTTGCCGAATTTCGATCCCACGATGGCCCGGCAGATGATGAAGCCGAGCATGAGCGCGAGCGTCGATATCGCGAACAGGGCGTCACGGGTGCCCTGCGCCTGTACGTTGAAGCCGAGGATGTCCTTGAAGTCGGTCAGGCCGTTATTGCCGCCGAAGCCGAAATTGTTGCGGAAGAATCCGAGCAGCAGCGCGAAGGTGAGGGTCTGGGTGATGATCGACAGATAGACGCCGGTGACGCGCGAACGGAACGCAAACCAGCCGAACACGAAGGCCAGCACGCCGGGCGCCAGGACGACCATCAGCAGCGCATAGGGAAATGATTGAAAGCCATACCAATAGACCGGCAGCTCCTTCCAGTTCAGGAACACCATGAAGTCCGGCAGGATCGGGTTGGCGTAGACGCCGCGGGTGCCGATCTGCCGCATCAGGTACATGCCCATCGCATAGCCGCCCAGCGCGAAGAAGGCGCCGTGACCGAGCGAAAGGATGCCGCAATAGCCCCAGATCAGATCGAGCGCCATGGCAAGCAGCGCGTAGCAGATGTACTTGCCGAACAGCGACACGAAATAGGTCGATACGTTGAACGGCGAGGTCGGCGGCAGCGCGAGATTGAGCACCGGCACCACCACCGCGATGGCGGCGAGCAGGATGATGAAGATGAGGCCGCCGCGGTCCAGGGTGCGGATGAGCGGGAACGGGGTCACGCTTCCACCGCCCGGCCCTTGAGGGCGAAGAGCCCGCGCGGACGCTTCTGGATGAACAGGATGATGAGCACCAAGATGGTGATCTTGCCGAGCACTGCGCCGGCGAACGGCTCCAGGAACTTGTTGGCGATGCCGAGCGTGAAGGCGCCGACCAGCGTTCCCCAGAGATTTCCCACCCCGCCGAACACCACCACCATGAACGAGTCGATGATGTAGCTCTGCCCCAGATTGGGGCTGACATTGTCGATCTGGGAGAGCGCGACGCCGGCGATGCCGGCGATGCCCGATCCGAGCCCGAAGGTCAGCGCATCAATCCGGCCGGTGCGGATGCCGACCGCAGCGGCCATCTGCCGGTTCTGGGTGACGGCGCGCATCTCGAGCCCGAGCCGGGTGAGCCGCAACAGCCCGAGCAGCGCAATGAATACCAAAAACGTGAATACGATGATCCAGAGCCGGTTGTAGGTGATGGTCATGTGCCCGACCTCGAAGGCGCCGCTCATCCACGAAGGCGACCCGACCTCGCGGTTGTTGGCGCCGAAGCCCGTGCGTACCGCTTGCTGCAGGATCAGCGACAGGCCCCAGGTCGCGAGCAGCGAATCGAGCGGCCGGCCATAGAGGAAGCGGATGATGCAGCGCTCGACCAGAATGCCGACCACACCCGAGACCATGAAGGCCAGCGGGATGGCGATCGCGAGCGAATAATCGAACAGCGCCGGGTTCCGGGTCCGGATCAGCTCCTGCACCACGAAGGTGGTGTAGGCACCGAGCATGACCATCTCGCCATGTGCCATGTTGATCACGCCCATGACCCCGAACGTGATGGCGAGCCCGATGGCGGCAAGCGCCAGCACGGAGCCGAGGGAGAGCCCGTACCAGGCGTTCTGCAGGGCGCCCCAGAGCGCCAGCCCGCTCTGCATCGAGGTTGCGGCATCGGTTGCGGCCTTTTTCACCGCCGGCGAGCTGTCGGCCGGGACGTTTGCCAGCAGCGCGACCGCGTCCTGGTCGCCGCGACTGCGGATCACCCCGATGGCCTCGATCTTGTCGGCGTCGGAGGCGTCCTCGAGGTTGAGCACGATGGCGGCGCGTGCCTCGGCCAGCGCCCGCTTGACGCGCGCGTTGGTCTCCTTGGCGATGGCCTGGTCGAGGGCTGGCAGCGCGCTCGAGTCGCGCGATTGGAACACGGCCTGGGGGGCTTCGAGGCGCTTGTCGGGCTCGCCCACCATCTGGGTGAGCGCGCCAAGCGCCGCTTCGATCACCCGTCGCAACCGGTTGTTGATCTGCACTGGTGCAAGATCGGCCGGAGGCGCCGCGGTGGCCGGTTGGCCAGTGGCGGCGTCGATCAGGCGCTCGGAGCTGTCGCGGAAAAAGACCTGCTTGGCTTGCGGGCTGACGACCAGCCGGCCGTCCTGCAGGGCGCCGAGCACGGCCGCGGCGAGCGGACTTCCGCTCCCGGCGATCCCATTGATGGCCTCGGTGGTATCGTCGAAATCGTCGGTAAGGAAGCGGGCGAGCGCGTCCTCATAGGGTCCGGCATGCGCCACGGTCGGAAGCAACGCGAGCAAGCCTAACGCAAATGCGAGCGCCAGCAAGCGATGACAGAAGCCTAGCATCGTGATTCCCGGCATGGGGAGGCGGGAGGCAGCGTTGCGCCGCCTCTCGCGGGTAATCATGGGATAGCGGCGATCAGGTGCCGCCGCCGCACTTCTTTGTCACCTTGTTGTAGTTGCCGCACTTGAGCGTCACCCAATCGGCGACCAGATCCTTGGAGCCTTCCAGATAGGGCGACCAAGCCGCGCCCGGCACCAGGTCGGGGGTCTTGTAGACCACGTTGAACTGGCCGTCGGGGCGGATCTCGCCGATATAGACCGGCTTGGTGATGTGGTGGTTCGGCAGCATCTTCGAGGTTCCGCCGGTCAGGTTGGGAGCCTCGATGCCGGGCAGCGCTTCGATCACCTTGTCGGGATCGGTCGACTTCACCTTCTCGACGGCCTTCACCCACATGTTGAAGCCGATGAAGTGCGCCTCCATCGGGTCGTTGGTGGTGCGCTTGTCGTTCTTGATGAAAGTGTGCCATTCCTTGATGAACGCGGCATTGAGCGGCGACTTGATCGATTCGAAGTAGTTCCAGGCTGCCAGATGGCCGAGCAGCGGCTTGGTGTCGAGACCGGCGAGTTCCTCCTCGCCGACCGAGAACGCCACCACCGGAATCTGCGTCGCCTTGATGCCTTGGTTGCCCAGCTCCTTATAGAACGGCACATTGGCGTCGCCGTTGATGGTGGATACCACCGAGGTTTTCTGGCCGGCCGAGCCGAATTTCTTGATGTCCGATACGATGGTCTGCCAGTCGGAATGCCCGAACGGCGTATAGTTGATCATGATGTCCTCGTCCTTGACCCCTTTCTGGTTGAGGTAGGCATGGAGGATCTTGTTGGTGGTCTGCGGATACACGTAGTCGGTGCCGGCGAGCACCCAGCGCTTCACCTTCTCTTCCTTCATCAGATAGTCGACCGCCGGGATCGCCTGCTGGTTGGGGGCGGCGCCGGTGTAGAAGACGTTGCGCTCGCTTTCCTCGCCTTCATACTGGACTGGATAGAACAGGATGCTGTCGAGCTCCTTGAACACCGGCAGCACCGACTTGCGCGACACCGAGGTCCAGCAGCCGAACACCACCGCGACCTTGTCCTTGGTGATGAGCTCGCGCGCCTTCTCGGCGAACTTCGGCCAATCGGAGGCCGGGTCGACCACCACCGCCTCCAGCTTCTTGCCGAGCACGCC
This sequence comes from Xanthobacteraceae bacterium, assembly GCA_036498625.1. Taxonomy (GTDB): domain Bacteria; phylum Pseudomonadota; class Alphaproteobacteria; order Rhizobiales; family Xanthobacteraceae; genus VAZQ01. Next base: position 11,132 of record DASYFD010000266.1, read on the forward strand.
GCCCTTCTTGTTCTGCTCGTCGATCAGCATGAGCATCACGTCCTTGAGCGTAGTCTCGCTGATCGCCATGGTGCCGGAGAGCGAATGCAGAATGCCGATCTTGATGGTCTCCTGCGCATTGGCGGCGGGTGCCGCCAAAACGCCGAGCACCGCGGCGGCCGTGGCCGCGAGCCAAGGATGAACCCGCGGCCGCTGGGCGGCCGCTCGATTGGTTGCAAACATCGCCATACCCTCTTGTTGTGACGCCCCGCGATCGGCCCGTTGCCATCTCGCATCCCCAAAGATCGCAAAGACCGTGCCAAGGCCGCCTCGGGCGGTAAGTGGTTGGTTGCGTGGCCTCTGGGGCCTACAGGTGTGTCCATTGCTCAATGATGCGGCAGCCATTGAGCATAGGAGGGCGGCTGTCAGCCTCAATTTTGTGCAATAAATTCGACTTGTATAACTTGGATCGTTTTCTCTCGCGCGAGATGACGCGTTGATGCAATCCAGGGCGTCGTCGCGGGGATCGTTCATCGGCGCGTAAATTGTCCAGCACTTGCCTCCAATGTCTCGTTCAATCCCGGTCGTCGGTCCCTCGACCGATGGGCACGGATTGGGCGAAGCGACGGAGCGCGCGCTTGCTTTGCGGGCAGCCGAGCTGCCGCTCATCGCGATTTTCCGCCCTCGGCATCGGATTTCTGCGGGAATCGGGCGGCCCACATCCTGGCATAGGCTTTGCAACTCAGTAATACGGCTTTGACGTTTCGTATTACTCAAACCAGGAGACTGCAATGAGCCGCAAAGCGAACTTTGGATGGACGATCGGCCTTGTTCTGGGCCTTGCATCGATCGCGGTGCGACCTGTTTCGGCCGCGCCGCTCACGGTCGGCTACAGCGATTGGCCCGGCTGGGTCGCCTGGCAGGTGGCGATCGACAAGGGCTGGATCAAGGAAGCCGGCCTCGACCTGACATTCGAGTGGTTCGACTACTCGGCTTCGATGGATGCTTTCGCGGCCGGCAAGCTCGACGCCAACCTGATGACCAACGGAGACACGCTGGTCACCGGAGCCGGCGGTGGCAAGGGCATCATGGTCATGCTGACCGACTATTCGAGCGGCAACGACATGATCGTCGCCAAGCCCGGCATCAAGAGCGTGAAGGACCTCAAGGGCAAGAAGATCGGGATCGAGGTCGGGCTGGTGGAGCACCTGCTGCTGCTGCACGCGCTGCAGGGCGCCGGCATGAAGGAAAAGGACGTCAAGCTGGTAAACGCCAAGACCAACGAGACGCCGCAGGTTCTCGCCTCCGGCCAGGTCTCGGCGATCGGCGCCTGGCAGCCCATTTCCGGCCAGGCCATGAAGGGTGCTCCGGGCTCGCACCCGATCTACACATCCTCGCAGGCGCCGGGCTTGATCTATGACGTGCTGGCGGTCAGTCCGGCCAGCCTCAATGCCCACCGCGCCGACTGGATCAAGCTCGTCGGCGTCTGGGACAAGGTGGTGCACTACATCAACGATCCCAAGACCCAGGACGATGCCATCAAGATCATGGCCGCGCGCGTCGAATTGACGCCGGAAGACTTCAAGCCGCTGATCAAGGGCACGCACCTCATCGACGTGGCGGAAGGCAAGAAGACGTTCAAGAAGGCCGAAGGGCTCACCTCGCTCTACGGATCGTCCAAGATCGCCGACGAATTCAACGTGGCCAACGAGGTCTACAAGCAAGCGCAGGACATCAACAGCTATATCGATCCCTCGCTGACCAATGGCCAATAATCCATCACGGACGGGCGCAGCCCACGAGGCAAGAACGCGTCATGAAGACAAGGTGGCTGCAGGTTCTCAAGCCGCTGTCGCTGCGCGCCAGGCGGGTGCTGGGCTGCCTTTCCTTCGTGCTGCCGATCTCGGTGTGGTGCATCGTGAGCTACGTCCCGGCCGTGTGGCATCCGCAGGTCCTGATCACCAAGCCGGGCGCGGTCGAGTATCTCGAGCCCGGTATGCGGATGGACCGGGAGGCCTTCCAAGACGCGGTGACGGACGCGCGCAATGACGGCAGGGCGGAGCCGGAAGGTTACAAGAGCAATCCCATCTATCTTCCGGCCCCCCACGAGGTGGCGGTCGCGCTCTACACCTCATTCACCTCTCCGCCGGTGTCGCGGGACGGTCAATGGCTGCATCAAAGTCTCTGGCACAGCATCCAGATCATCTTTTGGGGATTTGCGATCTCGTCGCTTATCGGGGTGCCGCTGGGCGTGCTGTGCGGAACCTACGGCGTGCTCGCGCGCCTGAACGAGCCCTTCGTCGAGTTTTTCCGCTATCTGCCGGCGCCGGCCTTCGGCGCCCTGGCGGTCGCCATCCTCGGCATCTATGACGGGCCGAAAATCACCATCATCGTCATCGGCACCCTGTTCCAGCAAATCCTGATCATCGCCAATACCACCCGTAAGCTGGATGTCGGGCTGGTTGAGGCAGCCCTCACGCTCGGCACCAAAAACGGCAAGCTGCTCTCCCGCGTCGTCATTCCGGGGATCCTGCCCGATCTCTATCGCGACCAGCGCATCCTGCTCGGCTGGGCATGGACCTACCTGATCGTGGCTGAGCTCATCGGCACGACCTCGGGCATCACCTGGTTCATCACGCTGCAGGCGCGCTACCAGCATTTCGCCAATGTCTACGCGGCGATCATCATCATCGGCGTCATCGGGGTGGGTACCGACATGACCTTGGCGCTGCTCGGCCGCCGGTTCTTCCCGTGGGATCGCTCCCTCGAGAAGAGCAGCTGAGGAGCGGGCGGGCAGATGGATCAGCTGACGTCTCCGGCCGCCCTGCCGTCATATCTCGAGCAGACCGCCGAGGTCCGGGCGCGCTTCGACCGGCTCAAGGCACGCGAGGTCATTCTGGACGTGCAGCACCTGAACAAGCTCTTCGGCTCCGGGCCGCGATCGACCACCGCGCTCGATGACATCAACTTCCAGACGCACCGGCGCGAGTTCCTTTGTATCGTCGGGCCTTCCGGCTGCGGCAAGACTACGCTGGTTCGCATCCTGGCCGGACTGGAGGAGAAGAGCTCGGGACAGGTCCTGCTGCAGGGCAAGGCGGTGACCGAGCCCGGCAGCGACCGCGGCATGGTGTTCCAGGGCTACACGCTGTTTCCGTGGCTGACGGTCAAGAAGAACGTGATGTTCGGCCTCGAGGTCAACGGGCATGGCAAGGACGAGTCCGAGCGGCAGGCGCTGCAATGGCTGCAGCTGATCGGGCTCGAGCGTTTCGCCAATGCCTATCCGCACCAACTGTCGGGCGGCATGAAGCAGCGGGTGGCGATCGTGCGGGCGCTCGCCAACCAGCCGCGCATCCTCTTGATGGACGAGCCGTTCGGCGCGCTCGACGCGCAGACACGCTGCCGCATGCAGGCGCATCTGCTCGAGATCTGGCGCAAGATCGACATCACCATCGTTTTCATCACCCACGATCTCGATGAGGCCATCTTCCTCGCCGATCGCATCCTGGTGCTGTCGGCGCATCCGGGCGAGGTGCGAGAATTGATCGAGGTGCCGGTGCCGCGGCCGCGCAGCGCCGCGCAGCTGATCTCGCCGGCCTTCCTCGCCACCAAGGCCCGGCTCGAGGAGCTGATCCATCAGTCCAAGTCGGACGATGACGAGGAGGCCGAGAGCTACGCCATGGTGGCGCGGCTCACCGATGTCTCCGACAACGTGGATTAGGAGCTGAGCATGCGCGCGCTCCCCAAGAGCCGGCCGGTCAGCCGGATCAGCATATCGCTGCCCGAGGATCTGTTGAACGATCTCGACCGCATGGTCGAGGCTCGCGGCTTTGAAAGCCGCTCGCAGGCGGTCAACGACATGCTCCACCAGTTTCTGCTGGAGCATAAATGCGACCAAGGCGACGACGTCATGGTCGGTATCGTGGCGCTGTTCTACAACAACTCGGTACCCGGCCTGCAGAAGCAGCTCGCCGATCTGCAGTTCCAGCATATCGACGAGGTGATCTCGTCGTTGCACGTCCATCTCATGCACAACCAGACCATGGAGGTGATCCTGGTCCAGGGGCCGGCACGCAAGCTGCAGATGATCGCCGACGCGATGACGTCGCGGCGCGGCGTCACCTCCGGCAAGATGCATCTGATCGCGGCCTTGATTCCGCAATTGCATCCCTTCATCGACGGCGCCAAGCAACCACGAGGAGCGGCTTCATGACCTTCCGCCATTCCGTGCGACATTCGGCCAAGGCCGGGCTCAAGCCGCCACCCGACCGCGTCCGCCGCCATCATCCCGACTTCGACCGGCTGGCGACGCAGGGCTGGAAGGCGGCCGACGCCGAAGGCAAGCTGGCCGAGCAGGGCTGGCGCAAGGAGCAGAAATGGGCGCTCGGCATGGGGTTGCCCGGCGCCGAATGCCTGACCGACCGGAGCATCCCGACCTTCTCGCGCGGCGAGCTGCCGCACTTCGCCGGCATTAACACCTTCCTCAAGGCGCCCTATGTGGAGAACGTGCGCGACGTCGGCAAATACGACGCCGCGGTGATCGGCATTCCGTTCGATTCCGGCACCACCTATCGGCCCGGCACCCGCTTCGGACCGCAGGGCATCCGCCGCATCTCGGCGCTCTATACGCCCTACAACTACGAGCTCGGCGTCGATCTGCGCGAG
>DASYFD010000267.1:0-22815 GCA_036498625.1 Xanthobacteraceae bacterium
CGCGACGGCAAGAGCTTGTGGGTGTTCGACCGCTGCGGCGCCAGAACCTGCGCCGGCTCGGACCTCGCACCGATCCAGAAGTTCGACGCCTCCGGCAAACTGCTGAAAAGCTTTGGCGCCGGCATGTTCATCTTCCCGCACGGCCTGTTCGTCGACCGCCAGGACAACGTCTGGGTGACCGACGGCCAGGGCAAGGACGGCAAGGGCCATGTTGCCGTGAAGTTCAGCCCGGACGGCAAGGTGCTGATGACGCTCGGCAAGGCCGGCGTCAAAGGCGACGGCCAGGATACCTTCAACGCGCCCTCCAACACCCTGGTGGCGCCCAATGGCGACATCTTCGTTGCCGACGGCCACGGCGGCGACACCAATGCGCGGATCGTGAAGATCACCAAGGATGGCATGTTCATCAAGGCCTGGGGAAGCAAAGGCACGGCGCCGGGCCAGTTCGATACGCCCCATATGCTGGCGATGGATTCCGCCGGCCGGCTGTTCGTCGCCGACCGCGTCAACAACCGCATCCAGATCTTCGACCAGGACGGCCAGTTCCTCGACGAGTGGAAGCAGTTCGGGCGGCCGAGCAGCGTCTACATCAACAAGAACGACATCATCTACGTGGCCGACTCGCAGTCGGACGCCAAGACCAATCCGGGTTTCGGGCAGGGCATCCGGATCGGAACCGTGAAGGATAAGAAGGTGAGCGCGTACATTCCGGAGACCAAGGAGCTGGGCGCGCTCGAAGGCGTCGCCGCCGACGATGCCGGCAACGTCTATGCGGGCTACACCAACACCATGAACCTGCGCCGGTTCGTGAAGAAGTAGTAGCGCAGGCAGCAGCGCTCGAGATCGGCGGCGGGGACTTGCGTCCTCGCCGCCGTTTTTTGTGAAATGAGCCGGCCCATCGCGCGCCCGCGATCGGTGCATTAGCCGCCGCCGGACTTGGGGTATTTCAAAGCAAATGCAGAAGTGACCGGCAGGGAGGTTTCCGCTAGAGTGGGGTCCGGCTCGAGAATTCAAAAAATCCACGCCGGGCCGTCGGCCGCGTAACGCCGTGGAAAATTCATCTGGGAGGATGACACCATGACACGCATGCTCTTCGCTGCCTTAGGGCTGTCCACCGCGCTGGTCGCGCCGGCGCTGGCCGCCGACCCGAGCTACAAGATCGTCGACCGGATCAAGATGGTCGACGGCGGCTGGGACTATATCGTGGCCGACCAGGACCATGGCCGCGTCTACCGGACCCGCGCCGACGGCATCGCCGACGTGATCGACGTCAAGACCGGCAAGGTCTCGCAGCTCTCGAGCGCCGGCAACGGCCACATGGTGGTGGTGGTGCCGGGCACCACGCGGGCCGTGCTGCCGCTGCGGACGCCGGCCAAGACCATCCGCGTCATCGACATCGCGACCGACAAGATCGTGGCCGATCTGCCCGGCGGCGAGGCGCCGGACGGCGCCGCCTATGATCCGTTCTCCAAGCACGTGTTCGTGGCCAACCACAACGGCAGCGACGTGACCGAGGTCGATCCGGTGGCCGGAACGGTGGTCGCCACCATCGCGGTCGGCGGCGGCAAGCTGGAATTTCCCGATTCGGATGGCGCCGGGCACGTGTTCGTCAACATGCAGGAGAAGGGCGAGATCGCCGTCATCGACGTCAAGACCCACAAGGTGACGACGACCTACAAGATGCCGGGTTGCGAAGACAATTCCGGCCTCGCTTATACGGGCAGCAAGACGAACCTCCTGATCGCCTCCTGCGGCAACGGCGTCGCCAAGGTGGTGGCGGCCGACAGCGGCAAGGAGGTTGCCTCGCTGCCGATCGGCAAGGGCCCCGACTCGGTGATCTACGATGCGCAGCGCCAGCTCGCCTTCATCCCGTGCGGCCGCGACGGCGTGCTGGAGGTCATCTCGGTCGCCGACCCGGCGCATGTGACGGTGGTGCAGCATCTGCCCACCCAGGTCCTGACCCGCACCGGCGCCGTCGATCGGCAATCGGGACGCATCTATCTGATGACGGCGGTTTCCGATCCGAGCAAGCCGCTCGGCGGCGGGGGCCGTCCGACCCCGAAGGAAGGTTCGTTCGAGATGCTGGTGGTCGGGCCGCAATAGTGCGCCCGGTCACCGGTCAGCAAACCCGAAGAACATCGCCGAGGAACATCACCATGTCGCGTATCCTGGTTGCCGCGCTCGCCGTATCGGCCGCGCTTGCCACGCCCGCGCTCGTCACCCCTGCGCTCGCTGATGGCTACAAGATCATCGAGCGCTTCAAGATGCCGGACGGGGGCTGGGATTATGCCAGCTCCGATCCCGCCAAGGGCCGCATCTACTGGGCCCGCAACGAGGGCTTCACCGACATCATCGACGTGAAGACCGGCAAGCTGTCCCAGCTCAAGAACACCGGCAACGGGCATCTCGCGGTGCCGGTCGAGGGCACCACCCTGGTGGTGCTGCCGCTGCGCATGCCGGCCAAGACCATCCGCATCCTCGATACCGCGACCGACAAGATCGTGGCCGACGTGCCGGGCGGGGAGACGCCGGACGGCGCCACCTACGATCCGTTCTCCAAGCATGTCTTCGTTGCGGATCGCGATCCAAGCGAGGTGACCGAGGTCGATCCCCAGGCCGGCAAGTCCACCACCTTCCCGGTCGGCGGCGGCAAGCTCGAGTTTCCTGCCGCCGACGGGATGGGCCGTCTCTTCGTCAATGGCTCGCAGGCAAACGAGATCGTGGTCATCGATATCAAGACCCAGAAGGTGACCACGCGCTACAAGATGCCGGGATGCGAGGACCCCTCCGGCCTCGCCTATGCGGACAAGTCCAAGCTCCTGATCGCGTCCTGCAACGGCGTTGCCAAGGTGCTCGAGGCCGCCACCGGCAAGGAGGTCGCCTCGATCAAGATCGGCAAGGGGCCCGACGCCGTGATCTATGATCCGGTGCGCCAGCTCGCCTTCATCCCGTGCGGGGTGGACGGCGTGCTGGAGATCATTTCGGTGGCCGATCCCGCCCATGTGACCCTGGTGCAGCATCTGGAGACGCATGTATTGGCCCGCACCGGCGCCGTCGACCCGCAGTCGGGCCGCGTCTACCTGATGTCGGCCGAGCCCGATCCGAGCAAGCCGCGCGGCGGCGGCGGCCGTCCGACCCCCAAGGATGGATCGTTCGAGATGCTGGTCATCGGCCCGCAATAAGGGGCCCGGGCGACGACGCAAAATATCGCGGAGCGGCTTTGTTTGGGAGCAGACCGAGCCGCTCTGAAATAACAACCAACAAATTCCGGGCGGGGATTTGCGCAGGCGGCCGGCCGCCAACCCACATCCGGATCACTACGGGAGGACAGTCATGCTGCACCGAGGTTGCGTCGCCCTGATCGCGCTGTCCGCTGTCGTATTGAGCACCATGACGGGCGCGTTCGCGTTCGATGAATCGAAATATCCGCAGTGGAAGGGCGAATGGCGGCGCATCCCGGTCGCCGGTCTCAAGGGCCAGCCGTCACACGATCCGGGGAAATCCGAGGGGCTGGCGCAGCAGGCCCCGCTGACACCCGAGTATCAGGCGGTGCTCGAGGCCAGCATCGCCGACCAGGCGGCGGGCGGGCCCGGCAATGATCCGACCTACACGTGTCTCGCGCCCGGCATGCCGCGGGTCATGATCGTCTACGATCCGATGGAGATCATCATCACGCCCGGCACCACCCATATGCTGATGGGGCACATTCACGATTCGCGCCGGATCTTCACCGACGGACGCGACTGGCCCGAGGAGCTCGAGCCGACCTTCCAGGGCCATTCCATCGGCCGCTGGGTCGACAGCAAGTTCGACGGTCACTACGACCTGCTCGAGGTTGAGACCCGCGGGTTCAAGGGTCCGCGCGTCTACGACTCGACCGGTCTGCCGCTGCACACGGACAACCAGACCATCATCAAGGAGCGGATCTTCTCCGACCAGGCCGATCCGAACCTCCTGCATGACGAGCTCACCACCATCGACCATGCGCTGACGCGGCCGTGGACGGTGACCAAGACCTACCGCCGCCAGCAGACCGCGCGCCCGGCCTGGCGCGAGGTCATCTGCGCCGAAGGCAATCAGCACGTCAAGATCGGCGAGGAGGCCTACTTTCTCAGCGCCGATGGCTACCTGATGCCGACCAAGCGGGATCAGTCGCCGCCGGATTTGAAGTATTTCAAGCCGTCGCCGAGGTAGCGACAGCGGCCCCGCGCCGGGGTGCGTGATGGGCGGCCTAGCGTGAGCACGCATCTTGTCGACGAAAAGTAGCGAGGGCAGGCGGATTGTCGATTGATATTGCGCGCACCCCCATACTACCATCGCGGTGGCGCGGATTACCAACGGGCCGAGTTGCAATTGAGGCGGAGCTAGGGGGCGTGACGATGCCTGTGAGCCCCCGGGTTCGGCTGAAGACCCTTGGGGCGCGTGCGGGATGATACGAGTTGGCGTCATCGGTTTCGGCCGTTGGGGAATAAATCTCGCCCGTTGTGCCGCCGCCCATGTGGACTGTCGCCTGAGCGCGATTTGCGATCTATCGGTCGAGCGCCGGCAGGCCGCGGCGCACATTCATCCGGGCACACGGCTGGAATCCGACTGTCGTGCCCTGATCGCGGATCCGGACCTCGACGCGCTCCTCTTGGCGACCCCCACGGCCACTCATTTCCCGCTGGCGCGGGCCGCGCTTTCCGCCGGCAAGCATGTGATGGTCGAGAAGCCGATTGCGCGGACCTCGCAAGAGGTCGCCGCGCTGATCGCCGGGGCCGAGCATCGGCGCCTCGTCCTCATGACCGACCATACCTATGTGTTCAGCCCGGCCGTCGCCACGATGCGCGCGCTGCTGGCCGGCGGTACGCTCGGAGAGATTCATGCCGTCGATTCCGTGCGCATGAACGGCGATGGAATCCACCGGGACGTCGACGTGCTGTGGGATCTCGGCACCCATGATCTTTCCATTCTCGATTACCTGTTCGGCGGCGCGCCCTGCACCGTGCGGGCAGTCCGCTGCGACCCCGAATTCAGCGCCGCGCTTGCGCTCGTCTACCCGGGCGGGCTCGCTGCCGATATCAAGGTCGGCTGGCGGGGCGACGCCAGGGCGCGCCGCATGCAGATAATGGGCAGCAAGGGCACGCTGCTGTTCGATGACCTCCAGCCGGTCGACAAGCTGACCGTGCGTCTCGGCGTCGGTGCGGAGGCGCGGGCGTTCCACCCGCCGCTCGAGCAGGTCGAGCCGCTGCACAATGTCGTCGAGCACTTTGCGGCCTGCATCCTGCGGGGCGCGCGCCCCTTGAGCGACGGCGCCGCGGGGCTGCGCGTGGTCCGTCTGCTGGAGACCGCCAGTCGCTCGCTCGCGTCCGGCGGCAGGGAAATTCCCGTCGGGGCGGACGAGGCCGTCGCATGATGGTGGTGCCGTTCACCGCTATGGGCCCCGACTGAGCGGTGCGCGCCGTGTCCGGCTAGCATATCGAGCCCGATAAGGTCTTGGCTGCGCGAAAGCCTGCTTCAATTGTCGCGTCTTCGAAATCCTCACGCGACACCCAGGAGAGGGACCGGCTTTATGCATCCGTTTGATATCGTCGTTCCTTGCCATAATTACGGCAGGTATTTAATGGAATGCGTGAAAAGTATCCTTGTCCAGGATGGATGTTTGGTTCGGATTCTTATTATTGATGATGCATCGTCAGACGGATCTGTCGATGTTGCGCAAGACCTTGCCGCTCGTGATCCACGCATTGAGTTGATCGCGCATGCGGATAACAAGGGCCATATAGCAACCTACAACGAAGGGATCGCTTGGGCTCGACAGAAATACTTTCTGCTGCTTTCTGCCGACGATGTCTTGGCGCCTGGGGCCCTGAAACGTGCAGCCGACCTCCTCGAAACAAATGCCGGCGTGGCATTTGTTTGCGGCAAAGCGAACGAGTTTAGAGGCGACATCCCACCATCCGCACTAGTTGATTCAACGCCGTCATGGGTCGTCCCGGGACGCCGATTTATCGCCGACATCTGCGCAAATCCGATCAATCCGGTCGCAACCGCAACGGCGGTGGTCCGTACCAGCGTGCAGAAGCGGGTCGGTTACTACAAGGATGAATTGCCTCACGCGGGCGATCTCGAGATGTGGCTGCGTTGCGCGGCGTGTGGCGATGTCGGCAAGATCGAGGTCGTTCAGGCATATCGGCGATTGCACGACAGCAATTTGAGTGCGCTCTACGCGGCCGACGGGATGATGTTCGATTTCATCCAGCGTTATGACGCCTTCCGGATCTTTTTTGCCGAGCATGGGCTCGATTTGCATGACGGAAAACGGCTTGCCGCACTCGCCAACCACCAGCTGGCCAATCAAATCGTAGACGAAGCCGTGATACAGCTACGCCATAGGCGGGTCCGCTCGGCTCTGCGGTTGATGCACTTTGCATATCGTGTCGCGCCGGGCATGTTTCTAACCATCCGGTTGATCTGGCGCTTGGCCCGACGCTTTCTCCTGGGCATAAAACGGCGCCTGTCGGCGCGCCCTCGACGAGACATCCGTTGATCAAGCGGGGAAGCCTGATCTGCCTGTCCAGCCTATCGAGGTCAACGGCCAGCGCGTGCTCGCGCCGCCAATGCGGTTCCAAGCGCTGAAATAACTTCGTCCTGCATGGTTTCGGTCATCTGGGGAAATAGCGGCAGCAGAATGCAATGCCGATGCGCGGCCTCGGAATGCGGCAGGGGGCGGCGCGGCGGATAATCGCGATAGGCCGCCTCGAGATGGGCGCACATGATGCCCCGTCGCGAGGCGACACCGCGGTCGAACATGGCCTGCATGACGCTCGATTGATCGGCCCAAGACGGCAGCCGGACGCAGTAGCTCTGCCAATTGGATCGCGCCCAGGCCGGCTCGGACGGCGGTGTGACGTCAGGAATATCGGTGAGCAGCCCTCTGTAGGTTTCCGCCAACGTCCGCCGGCGTTGCACGAGCCCGGGCAGCCGCCCAAGCTGTTGAAGGCCGATCGCTGCCTGGACATCGGTCATGCGGTAGTTGAAGGCTGGGACGTTATACGTTTCGTGCAGCACAGTGCCGGATCGGTGCCGCTCCGAGGCGTCGATGCTCATGCCATGCTGGCGTAGCGTGCGGAATGTGTGATCCCAATCCGCGCGCCGTGTGGTCACCATGCCACCCTCTCCGGTGGTGATCACTTTCCGTGGATGAAACGAAAAGCAGGCGATGTCGGAGTGCGGGGCCCCAATCGGCTGGAACTCTCCATTCAGCTCGATCTCCGAGCCAGCAGCACAGGCGGCGTCTTCGATCACAATCAATCCGTGCGATCGCGCGATCGGGACGATACGGGCGAGATTACACGGCATGCCCATCTGGTGAACGCAGAGGATCGCCCGCGTTCGCGGTGACACCGCCGCTTCGATGAGCTCCGGGTCCATGTTGAACAGGGCAGGATCGATATCGACGAACACCGGCGTCGCGCCGCACTGCCGCACCGCATTGGCTGCGGCGATGAAGCTGTGGCTCACGGTGATCACCTCGTCGCCCGGCCCGACCCCCACAGTCAGAAGCGCCAGATGCAGGGCCGAGGTGCAGCTCGACACCGCGCAGGCATGTGCCGCGCCCACGAGCCGGGAAAATTCCGCCTCGAATTCAGCGACAATGGCGCCCTGGCTCAGCCAGCCAGACAGTACCACCGCCGCGGCGGCCTGCGCCTCGCGGTCGTCAAGCACCGGCCTTGCGATCGGAATCACGTGGCGGACCCTGCCGTCATGCCCACACCTTTGCGCTGGCGGCGCCACCTCGAGACCAGCCTGGTCAATCTATCGTCCAACGACACCTCCGTCGCAAAGCCGAGAGCACCGTCGCGCTCCCGACCAATCCGGCACCGCCCGTGATAAGGATCCTGTGGCCTCGTAGGTCAATGGATCTGGAGGTCATGCTTTTGCTCCGCCTTCCGGCACGTCACCGGTGCGCGAGCCGATCACGCGCGCTGGACTGCCTGCAACGACCGCATAGGGAGCAACGTCGTGTGTCACTACCGCGCCGGCACCGACGATGGCGCCACGGCCGATGGTGATGCCTGGAAGGACAATCGCGCCCGTTCCAATATCCGCGTCGTCGGCAATACGTACCGGCGCGATACAGAGGTCGGTCGCAATGATCGGCACATCGATCGGCACGCCGGTGTGTTCCGACCCACACACCTTCGCTCCCGGTCCCCAGCCGACATTGTTACCGATGACCAGATCGCGAGCATCGAGGAAGCTTTGCGGGCCGATCCAGGCCTTGTCGCCGATCACGCAGGTGCCGTTGATGCGACCGTGGATGATGGCCTGCTCGCCGATCATGACGCCATCGCCAATTGCGAATGTCTCGGGGTGGCGAATGCTGACGCCGGGAGCCACCCTCAGATTGCTGCCGCAGCGTCGGGCGAGCCCCCTGATACAGATCCGTCGCATCAGAGCATCGATGTAATCGTCGCCCCCGGAGAAGCGTCGAAAGAGCGACAAGATCTCTTCAGGTGTGCAACGGTGCTTAAGATCCAGAGCGAATTCGGCCTCGAAGGCCGGGTCGGCGGTCACTTCACTGAGACCGTGCACGGCTGCCACTAGAACCTGACGTGGCTTGTCGGCCATTTCGTCCTCCCCACGCGGCGAAGGCAGCGGTCAGCGCCTTGGGACGCGTCTCGAGTTTGACAGGGTGGCCCCTTGCGCAAAATTGGTACGCAATATCCATATCCAATAATCGCGATGCGGATCATGACGTTACTCTTTGGCGTCTTGGGCAATCCAGGGTCCTCTTTGACGCTTGCGGATGTCTCCGCTCTGCACGGCGGGGTTTCCGGCGACGATCGCATAGTCCTTGACCTCGCGGGTTACCACCGCGCCGGCGCCGATCATTGCATATTTGCCGATCACGATGCCCGGCAGGATCGTGGCGTTGGATCCAATGGAGGCGCCCTGCCGGACCAAGGTCTCGATTGCCATCCAATCTGTCTCGCTTTGCAGAGCGCCACCTGCGATTGTAGCGCGAGGGAAGCGGTCATTAGTGAACATCACGCCGTGACCTATGAAAACTTCGTCCTCGATCGTTACGCCTTTACAGATAAATGAATGGGACGAGATCTTGCACCGCGCCCCGACCGACGCATTCTTCTGGATCTCGACGAAAGCCCCAATCCGGGTAAAATCTCCAATCCGGCAGCCGTAGAGATTGACCAGGTCAGGATGAAAAATTAACACCCCTTCTCCAAGAAGCACATCGCGTCCGACCGCCATCCATCCTCCTAAATGACAGAAGCTGGCTCCCGGTTTCGCTCAGCTAGCCAACAACCAGCGTAGAACGGTACCCAACAAGGACTACTCCATCAGAACATTGGACGGTTCTCCTCGCTGTTGCAAGCGTGGCATCCTGGCTGGTATCTATTGCGCGTTATAGAGAGGTCGACCTTTGGGAGCCCCTAAGCAGTTTTCCTGGCCGGCAGGTCGCAGTTGCGCCGTCTCGATTTCATACGACGACGCGCTCCCCATCCATTATGAGCTCGCCGGTTCCGCTCTCGAAGCTCATGGACTGCGCGGCACCTTCTACCTCAATATCTCGGCTGGTCCGTCACAGACCCCGCTCTCCTGGCGCAAGCTCGCGGCCCGCGGCCATGAGCTCGGCAATCACAGCCTGTTTCATCCATGCCGGCGCGACAAGGGAGACCGGAGCTGGGTCGACAAGGCGTTCGATCTGCGCCACTACACGCCGCACAGATTCCGGCAGGAGCTCAGCGTCGCGAACGCGTTTCTCCAGCTGATCGACGGGAGGAGCGAGCGGACCTATGCCTACACCTGTTTCGATACCCATCTTGGCGGCTGGCGCACAAAGACGCCAATCTCGGACCTTATCCGAGACAATTTCATCGCGGGACGCGGAGCACGCACAGATCAGCCGATTGTGGTGTCGCACGATCTCGACCTCATGAGCCTCGGTGGCTTTCTCGCCGATAGTCTTCCATTGACCGCGCTCACTGATGCGATCAAACACGCGAGTGACGAGGGCAGCTGGCTGATCCTTGTGATCCATGGAATCGGAGCAGACACCCATAGTTCGTTCGTCGAGCCATCGATTCACCGCAAGCTTTTAGACTTCCTTGCCTCCGAAAGTTCGATTTGGGTGGCCCCGGTTATTGAGGTCGCCAAATGGGTTCGACGCGAAATTCAGGCAGGAATTGCCATCAATAGCCCAACATCGATGGGAAACACATGACCCGTTTGGCGATGCTTGTCATTCTAGCGTCCATCATCAGCCCCGCCGACGCTCAGCAAAAACCGATCAAGGACGGGATCGTCGGCGCGTGGTCGCTGGTCGCAGTCACGGCCGAGCTTGCCAATGGTACCGGCGCGGAGCCATTCGGCGCCAATCCCAAGGGAACGATCATCTTCACGCCCGACGGGCACTTCGCTTTGTTCCAGTCACGCAGTGAGCTTCCGAAGATCGCTTCAAACGATCGCAGCAAAGCCACGACAGAAGAAGCGGCGGCAATAGTCGGCGGGTCGATCGCGTATTTTGGGACGTACTCGGTCAATGAAGCGGAGAAATCGCTGTCCGTCGTCCTTGAAGGCTCAACATTTGCCAATTTGCTGGGTGGCCCGGCCCAACAGCGCCTGGTCACGTCGCTCACCGCCAGCGAGCTGAAGTTTGCGAATCCGCGAACGCCGTCCGGCATGACCTTGGAGACCGTTTGGAAACGCGCGCAACCGCACTGAATCTTGGTTCACGGCATCTTTATTCGCGGATGCAGGGCACCAATTGACATGTAACTGGGTTGGTGGAAGGATCGAGGAAACTCCAAGACTCGCGGAGCCTATGATGCGCACGATAGTGGTCGTCTCGGCAGCTCTGCTCGCGTTGCCCGCGCTGTTCGACGTGGCTCGGGCGCAATCAGCCCCAAAATTCTTCTTCGAAGGCGATATCGTGCGGGGCAATACGCCCGATGGCGCCACGGGGCCGGTCTGCGTATTGGCGAACCAGTTCAAGCGAGGCGAGAACGTCATCTTTCGCATTCGCGTTCGCGACGTCACGGGGCAGCCTCTTGACGACAAGGGCTTAAAAGGCGCCGTCGTGCAGTTGATGGGCGGCCAAACGTTTGCGGCACGTTTCGCCACCCGGCCGCCGGCCAACATCATCGCCTCGTTGAAGCTTCCGGGCCCCACGGATGCGTGGTGGACGGCGGCTTGGCGCATCCCGGAGGACTTTCCCACCGGCACCGTAACCTACAAGGTGACGGCCACCGATTTGCAGGGCAATACCCAGGACTGGGCGCCTTTCAATGATCCGCGATCCTGGCCCACGGTGCTCGACGGCAAGGTCGAATTCCGCAAGCCGTAAGGCGGACAAAGGCGGCCCGCAGGGCGTTTGAGGCAAGGCACCGTCTCTTGTGTGTTTACCCAAGCGATCGGTTTTCTGCGAAGTGAGACGGTATGGGCAAATCACCCGAGCGTCTCGACAAGCTCTGGCGTCGTCGGAAGGCGATTTTGCCCGGCCTGCTAGACCTGACGAAGTGATCCGGTTCGTATGAAATCCGCGCAAAATCGCCTCATGAGCACAGATATTCGCATCGCATCGTTCATATTTTCAGTGTTTGCTTTGTTGTTATCGGGCCCGCCCGCGTCGGCAGGTCCTGCCTCGGCACTGGGACCGGAGCTTCCCGTCGTCGAGGCCAGGGACGGCTTTGTCGGCCGGCTGCAAGTTTCGCCTCCAAATGGTCCGGCGGGTACGCCGGTTACGATCACGGCCGACCGGCTGCCGGCCAATGAGGAGTTTGCGCTGGCATGGCGCACCGTGATCGGAGCATGGAAAGTCTCGGAAGGGGAATATCACGGCCGCGAGTTCAAGGTCGTCGCTTACGAAATCGGCAAATTCAATTCCAGTTCGGCGGGGTCGCTCACGGCAACATTCGTTGCACCGGAGGATTTCGGCTTCGTGCACGACATCGTACTCCAGCACCGGGATCGTTTGCTGACGCAGGCCGCCTTCTCCCTCGACATGACGGTGAAAATATCGCCGGAAAGCGGCCCACCCGGAACGCCGATAACCGTCGAGGTACAAGGGATCGGATGGCGGCCACTCTTCAATTCATGGCATCTCCTCTATGACAACCGATTCACCGGCTGGATTTCATCCGTCACGACCCATGGCTCGGCGAAATTTGTGATCCCGGCGACCGGAAATCCCGGCCCGCATGTCCTCGAGATACTCCACGGGGAATTCACATTCCCCTATCGCAATATGCAACAAAACCCGGAACCGGACCGGCCGCGCTGGGCCATTCCGTTCATGGTGACCGATGCTCCGCCGATCCTGCCGATGCCGGCCGAACGACAGGTGCAAACGCGCTTGAAGATGCAGCTTTCAGCCGGAGATCTCGTTGCACGGCCGGCATTCGCCGCCGTCGGCGATGAAGTAACGGTGAGCGCGGCGGCGGTGACGCCGAACCAACGCCACGAGCTGAGCTGGGTGACGCTTACCGGCAACCGGGTCGGCGGCGGAGGTTGGGAGGAGGTGGCGCGAGCGGTTGCCAGCGCGCGATCGAATGCTGCCGGGGAAGTGCAGTTCCGTTTCGCGGTCCCGGATGACCTCGGCGGGCCGCACCCGCTTTTCCTCTCGACGGACGCGGGCAACAAGATCGGCACGCTCTTGGTGGCCCCCAAGGCGCTCCCGCTCGACGTGACGCGGGGACCTGTCGGAACGACGTTTGCCGTTCACCTCAAAGGCGTTGGATGGACCGAGACGGCCAACATCTATCATGTGGTGTACGACAACGGCTACATCGGCTACGCCTGCGGCTTTAACAGCCAGGGCGACGTGGAGATATTTCTGAAGGCCACCGGCGATCCCGGGTGGCATTTTATTGATCTCTATCCGGGCATTTACAAAGGCGCCGAACGCCGACCCAATAACTACGCGATCCCACAACTGACCTATGCAGACGATCATCCCGGCGAGGACCTGCCCGCCTTCCGTTTCGCTTTTGAAGTCGTGAAGCAGACTGGCGGCGCAGTCAGCGCCCCGTGAAAGCAGGAAAATCGGGGCGGCCCAAACGCCCTCCTTCGCGCGGCTGCGTCAGTTCGCTCCTGGCGCAGAGCACAAGTTCGCCGCCGCAGCTTTCGGGGGCATAGCTTCCGCGGCGGCAGCGAAGCAGCGCGGCAACTCATGAACGATCAACCAAGTCTCAGGCCTCGCTCAGACGGCCGGTCGTTTCATCGGACTGCGCCCCCGCGCCGTTCGCCCATGCCATCCTCTGGTAGTCAAAACCGGTCTCGATCGTCGGCTTTACGATCGAGAAAAACGGGGAGATATCGAAGTCGCGTGGTGTGTAGAGGGTATGATGACGGATGTGGAGAATTTCACGGCGGCTCTGCTCGTCGACCAGCTTGACCTCGGGGAGAATCGGATAGTTCACCGACTGGAAGGCCTGCGCGATCAGGCTCGAGCAGATCGCGCGCGTCGGCTCGCCCGACCCGAGCGCGATCATGCGGCGCCGCCAGCGCGCCGGAACCGGTGGCTGCGGTAGAAAATAGCGCAACAGGTCGATGATATTCTTCAGATCATAATCATGGCCGATGCAGCCCACCGCAAATCGAACGACGGCTTTGCGGTCCTCCGGGCTCAATCCGACCGGACGGCAGATGCGCGTATTGTGGGTGGCATATTTCGACAGGGGTGAGGCGATCACACCCTTGCCGAGCTCGGCCTCCACCAGTACCAGCGGCTCGCCATTGCGCTCGCCCAGATTGGCCCCGAGCCCGACATACAGGGCGGCATGCGACCAGGTCGATTGCGTGAGATAGCGGATGGCAGAGCCGATATTGGAGCGGCGGCCCTCGACCAGGAGGACGTCCGATGGCTTGATGATCATGGCAACGAGCTCCGGCCGCGCGGCGGCATAAGGTTCGTAGCCGCTTGTCGGCCTGGTTACCTGACGGGCAATGAGTTTCCCGACCCACTCGAGCAAGCTGGCTGCCATCGGCATGTTGGTCGAAGCCCCTCTACACGACCTCAAGGGCGTTCCGTGCAGGTCACCACAAGTCCCAGATTAGTCATTCTCTTGTTGGTCACAACACCCCTCATGACCGTTCAAGAAACGCCCAGCAATCGGCCTCTACGTGACGGCGATCACACAATCGGATTCGCTGCGATGCGTGATGGCAAACTTGGAATTACGCCGACACCTTGGCTATCGCACCAATTTCTTGGATGCCCGCGGCCCTGAGCGTCGCAGCAGGCACCGGCCGCGTCGAACCAACTCGTCGCGACACGGGAGCGCGCAACCGGGCGGCGTTTGCGACCGCAGGGCGGTTCTCAAGCTTCTTGACGAATCTCTCCGCATCGGCGTATTCAGGAAATTGAAACTGGTGATTTGCGCACCGATCCCGGGCCGCCCGAGATCGGTTTTATTTTTTCCGCGCTTGGCGGCATGGGAAACCATGCCGGGTGCATCGGATGGGCCGAGATTCGGCGTCCCATGAAGCGAGGGCGGTCCGTTGAGCCTTGCGGGCGCCGCATGGCTCCGGCGGCCTCACGACGGCGGTCCGTTGCTTTCAGATTGTATTTATCAATGGATCAGTCCGTGGAGCTATGCATTTTTGTTTGAGCGTCGGGCGGCGCCACGGTCGTGCGTCGCCTTGCTGGTCATCACCGCGCCGATCAGGACCGCATGCCGCTCGCGATCGCTGCAGCTCATTCGGCGATGACGTCGTGGACCTCGAGCGGTGCGCTGCGCGCCACGATCCATTCGGCCTGGGCGGCCGCGCGCTGCTGGCCGCGCTCGTCGAGCGGCAGCTTGATGGTCTCCATCAGGCTGGTCACTTCCTGTCGCGCCGCCACATGGGCTGGGCTCGGGCTCGCGCCGAGCGTCGTGCCGTCCAGGTCATCCAAGGCGGTGAGGCCGCGCGGTAAGAATTCGCGATAGACCACGCGCTCGGCCAGGCCCTCCGCGGTGCGAAAGCCGATCCGCATCGCCATCTCGGAGAGGCCCCGGCTGATCCGTTCCTTGTTGCCGGAGTCGGCCGGCGACAGGCGGTTGCGCATGACCACCCAGTCCATCCGGGCCCCGTCGACCTGCCGTCTTTGGAGGCGCGCCTCGCGCACCATCTTGGCGTAGTGGCTTTCGCCGGTGACCGTGAATGTCGTGGGATCGATGCGGCCCAGCACGTCGAAATCCACATAGCTGTCGTTGATCGGGGTAACCAATGTGTCGGCCATCGAATGGGCCAGCCGGGTCAGATGATTGTCGGTTCCCGGCGTATCGATCACCAGGAAATCATAGGCGCGGCCGATGGCCGCCAGCGCATCGGCAAAGCGGGTGAATTCGATGGCCTCGTTCTCATCGAGCTTGCGGGTCGATCCGAACGAGACGCAGGAATGCGCCGGGATCTTGAGGCGGCCGTCGTAGCGCGTCGCCCAGCTGCGCCGGTTCTCCACGTAGTGGGTGAAGGTCTTCTGGCGTGAATCGAGGTCGATGGTGGCGACCCGCTGCCCGAAATTCATCAAGGCGACGGTGAGGTGCATCGCCAGGGTCGATTTTCCGGTACCGCCCTTTTCATTGCCGAGCACGATGACATGCGCGGATACCGTTCGTCTCCCGCCCACCTGCACCAACATGCCATCTACTCGCTACGGACGCTCACTTTGACACGAAGCAACGCTTCGACACGAAGCAACGTTGCTTCCCGCTGGCAGGAGTTCCTCAAGGAGACATTCCCGGTCAGGTCATCGCAAACCTCATCGGCCCATCAAGACGTGGCGGTGGTGCGGGCGGAGCGCTGGCGCAGCGCCCGGATTCGGTGAATGAGCTCGCTGCTGGTTCCGTCCCCGTTGTCGAGGGCGGCGGGCAGCGCGATTTGCCGGTTCTCGCCGGCCATGGAGACCTCGTCGGCCTGCGCCTGGGCGCTCGCAGCCTTGCCGGCCACCAGCTGGTCGATCGGCGAATTGAGCCCCTCGAGCGCGACCGCGACGCGAACGACCTCGGACGCGACATCATTGATGCGCTCGCGCAGGACCGCGTTGGCCATCCGTTCCGACGCCCAGGTGGTCTCGACCTGCTTTGTCATCGACGCGAGATAGTCCTGCAATCCGGCGCATTCCTGGCGCGATTGAGCGAGCTGCACCTCGACCGCGGCCTTCTCGGCCTTGAGGCTTTCGATCTCGGCCGCGTGACGGCTCTGCGCCTTGGCGAGCTCCGGATGGAGGTTGAACTCGGCCATGAACTTGGCGAATTCCGCCTTGCGGTCGGAAAGCTTCTGCTCGGTCTCCTCGAGGCTGCGCAGCCTGGCGGCGAGCTCGGCCTCGGTCGTATGCAGGTGAGTGCCGACCGCGCGCTCCTTGTCCTGCAGCGCGGCCAGAACGGCGTTTCTTTCGGCGAGCTCCGCCTTGAGCCGGCCGATCGTCTCGCTGGTCTTGCCGATCTCGGCCAGCTGGTTTGTGGTCTTGGACTTCATCTGCTCGACGCAGATCTCGAGCCGCCGGGTCGCAACCGCGATCTGGGAATGGACCTGGTCCATGTCCGCCTCGATTACCGTCATTACCGGCGGCGGCATGGATTGGAGGCGCAGGACCGCCGAACGGCTGGCCCGCATGCGCATGGCCGCGATGGCGCCAAACGCGAGCAAGAGGGCAAACAGAAATCCGATCCCGAGATCGATGACCGGCTCACTCATTACCAGGCCCCGTACCCCCGGCCACTCTCGACCGGTCCCGCAAGACGACCCGAGCGCTTGCGGTCGGTGTCGCTGGCTTGAGACAAGCACTATACACGTTTGAAAACTAAAATGACATTTGTATGTTGCGTGACGTAGAGATTTTTATTTGATGAGCGTTCGCTTCCGATCACTTCGCGGTGGCGGCGGCCCGAGGCATGCTCTTTCATTCCGCTCGCGCACGCGGATTTGACTTTCTTCTTGGAATTGAAAGAGAATGGCGACTGGCGATGGGCGGTAGTCTGCTGCAGAAGGCGGTCGGCAAAAGGAAAGTGCCGCCGCCCCAAACTGGCGCGCCCGATGACGAAAGCGTCGCGAGCGACGAATTTCCGATTCCAATAAAGTCGGACGCAATCGCGCTTTCACGAGGCCGGTTTGTAATTTGCGCGGCCTGCCCGCGGCAGTCAGCCGCGCTTGATGAACGTTCCGTCGCGCAGCTCGGCGACCGCGCGTTGCAGCTCGGCTTGGGTGTTCATCACGATCGGCCCATACCAGGCCACCGGCTCGGCGATCGGCTTGCCGGAGACCAGCAAGAACCGGATGCCTTCCTGGCCGGCCTGCACCGTCACCTCGTCGCCGCTGTCGAACACGACCAGCGAACGGTTTCCGGTCTGTTCACGAATCCGGATCTCGCGGTCGTCGATTTGCTTCTCGGTCAAAACGCCGAACGGTTGCGATGCAGCGTTGAACGTGCCTGACCCCTCGAACACATAGGCGAAGGCGTGCCGGCTGGTCTCGACCGGCAGCGACTTGCGCAGGCCCGCCGGCACAAAGACGTCGAGATAGCGCGGCTCGCTCGCTATTCCATCGACCGGGCCGCGCTTGCCCCAGAAGTCGCCGCAGATGACCCGCACGCAGGTGCCGTCGTCATCGGTAACCTTCGGCACCTCGGCGGAGCCGATGTCCTGGTAGCGCGGCGCCGTCATCTTGAGCGAGGCCGGCAGGTTGGCCCAGAGCTGGAAGCCGTGCATGCGCCCCTGGGGATCGCCCTGCGGCATTTCCTGATGCAGGATCCCGCTGCCCGCCGTCATCCACTGCACATCGCCGGCGCCCAGCGTTCCCCGGTTGCCCAGGCTGTCACCATGGTTCACCGTTCCGGCCAGCACATAGGTGATGGTCTCGATGCCGCGGTGCGGGTGCCAGGGAAATCCGGCCCGGTAGTCGTCGGGGAGGTCGTTACGGAGATCGTCGAACAGCAGGAACGGGTCGAGCTCGCTGGTATCGCCAAAGCCGAAGGCGCGCTGCAGCTTCACGCCGGCGCCTTCTACCGTGGGCTTGGACGAGACGATCCGCTTCACAGGTCGGACGGACATGGCTTCCTCAATTTCTGCCTCATCCTGCGGGTCTTGCCGCCCCGCCAGGGTAGCGCCAGCCATTGCGGCTGCGCTCGGCCTCGACGCCAGATATATGCTCGGACAGAGTTTTCGGAAGACGGGGGAAGAGTGCCGGTGAGGCGTCATCGGTGGCCGGGCAACGCCTGCTCACTTCCGGCCGAACAGCCGCTCGATATCCGTGAGCTTGAGCTCCACATAGGTGGGGCGGCCATGATTGCACTGCCCGGAATTGGGCGTCGCTTCCATCTCGCGCAGCAGCGCGTTCATCTCCTCGGGTTTGAGGCGGCGGCCGGCGCGCACCGATCCGTGGCACGCCATGGTGGCGGCTACATGCATCAGGCTGCGCTCGAGCGGCAGCGTGGCATCCCATTCCGCCATGTGCTCGGAGAGATCGCGGACCAGCGCCCTGGCGTCGATCTCGCCCAGCAGCGCCGGGGTCTCGCGCACCGCGACCGCGCCCGGCCCGAACGGCTCGATGGCGAGCCCGTAGCGGGAAAGCTCCTCGGTGCGGGCCAGTATCCGCTCGACATCGGCCTCGTCGAGCTCGACGATTTCCGGGATCAGGAGAATTTGCCGCGCCACGCCTTGGCGCTCGAGCGCGGCCTTGAGGCGCTCGTAGACGATGCGCTCGTGGGCGGCATGCTGGTCCACCACGACCAGGCCGTCCCGGGTCTGCGCCACGATATAGGTCTCGTGCACCTGTGCACGCGCGGCCCCGAGCGGCCGGTCGAGCAGGTCCGGCGACGGCGCCGCGATCTCGTGGCGCGTATCGGCGGACGGGCCGCCCACGTCGAAAACGCTCTGCGCCGCCTCCGCCAGGCCGCGTGCCGCTCCCGCGAAGCCGCGCAGGTCGCCCGGATGCGCCGGCGAGCGCTGCCAGTCCCAGCCTCCGCTCCGGCGCGCGACCGCCGGCCGAAAGGCCGCGATGGTGGCGCTGCCGCCGGTGGTCGCGGCGCGCTGCCCCTCGCGCCCGAGCGCCTCGCGCAGCGCGCCGATCAGCAGGCTGCGCACCAGGCCCGGGTCGCGAAACCGCACCTCGGCCTTGGCGGGATGCACATTGACGTCGACCTCGCGCGGATCGAGCGTGACGAACAGCGCCACCAGCGGATGGCGGTCGCGCGGCAGATAGTCCGCATAGGCGCCGCGCACCACGCCGATGAGCAGCTTGTCGCGCACCGGCCGGCCGTTGACGAACAGGTACTGGCCGAGCGCATTGGCGCGCGACAGCGTCGGCAGTGCCGCAAAGCCCGCGATGGCGAAACCGTCGCGTCCGCCCTGCACCTCGACCGCATTGGCGCGGAATTCGGCGCCCAGCACATCGGCGAGCCGCGTCAGCCGGCCGGTCGGTCCCGGCAGCGCCGCCGCCCAGGTCACCGGCGCGCGTTCCTCGCCCGCCAGCGTGAACGCCACATCCGGCCGGCTCATGGCGAGGCGGCGCACCACCTCGCGGATGGCTTCGCCCTCGGTGCGGTCGGTCTTGAGGAACTTGAGCCGCGCCGGCGTGGCGTAGAACAGGTCGCGCACCTCGACCCGGGTGCCCTCGCCGAGCGCGGCGGGCTTGACCTCGCTCTTGGCGCCGCCGTCGACCGTGATCGCCCATGCATGCGGCTCGGCGACGTGCCGCGTCGTGATGGTGAGGCGCGCCACGGCGCCGATCGAGGGCAACGCCTCGCCGCGGAAGCCGAGCGTGCGAATGTCGAGCAGGTCGTCGTGCGGAAGCTTCGAGGTGGCGTGCCGCTCGACCGCGAGCGCAAGGTCGCCGGCCGTCATGCCGGTGCCATCGTCGGCGACCCGGATCAGCCGCCGTCCGCCGCCGTCGGTCACGATCTCGATGCGCCCCGCGCCGGCGTCGAGGGCGTTCTCGACCAGCTCCTTGACCACGCTGGCGGGCCGCTCCACCACCTCGCCGGCGGCGATGCGGTTGACCATCCCTTCGGAGAGCTGGCGGACCGGCATTGGGGGCTACTCGGGGGGCGAAAAAGAGTGGGGCGAAAAAGAGTGAGTAGGGAATAGTGAGTAGTGAGTGGAAAGCAAGCCGAGCCTGCTCCTTGCCCGCTCACTATTCACTATTCACTATTCACCACTCACTATTCACCACTCACCGCTCCTTACTCACTTTCCACCGTTCCCCGCAGGCCCTTGATCGTGGAACGGTTTTTCTTGGTCGCCAGGCGCCGCTCCTTGGATCCGCGGGTCGGCCGGGTCGGCCGCCGCGGCGTCGGTGCGACGCTGGCGCGCTGGATCAGCTCGATGAGGCGATCGCGGGCATCCTGGCGGTTGCGCTCCTGGGTGCGGTGGCGCTGCGCCATGAGGACGATGACGCCGTCGCGGGTGAGCCTGCGGCCCGCCATCCGTTCCAGCCGCGTGCGCACGTCCGCGGTCAGCGAGGGCGAGCGGCGCACGTCGAAGCGCAACTGCACGGCGCTTGAGAGCTTGTTGACGTTCTGGCCGCCCGGTCCGGAGGCGCGCACGAAGCGCTCCTCCAGCTCGCTCTCCTCGATGCTGATGCGGTCGGTGATCCGGATCATGATACGGTCAAGATCTCGGCGAGGCCGGTTTCCCGGCTTGACCTATTGGGTCGAGGTGACGCCTTGCGGCTGGCCCACGACTGTCACCAACAGGCCGGCGTCGAGCAGGCGCTTCGCCACGCGCTTGGTGTCGGCCAGCGTTACCGCCTCGATCAGGCTGGCCCGGCGGTCGATGTAATCGATGCCGAGCTTGTCGATCTGCATCTGGACGAGCTGGTTGGCGATCTTGGCCGACGTGTCGAGCCCGAGCGCATAGGAGCCCTCCAGGAACGACTTGGCGTCGGCCACCTCCTGCTCGGCCGGGCCCGCATCGGCGAGCCGGTGAATCTCCGCCTCGATTATGCCGATCGCTTCGCCGGTGACCGCGGACCGGGTGGCGGTGCCGCCGACCAGTACGGAGGCGTGCTCGAACCAGGTGAGGCTGTCGGAGACCCCGTAAGCAAGGCCGCGCTTCTCGCGCACCTCCTGATAGAGGCGCGATGAGAACGCGCCGCCGCCCAGGATGTGGTTGACGATATAGGCGGCCATGAAATCCGGATCGCTGCGCCCGATGCCGCGGGTTCCAAAGGTGACCACCGCCTGCGGCACGTCCATCGGGATCACGATGCGCCGGCCAAGCCCCTGCATCACCACGTCGGGGACCGGCGTGAGCTCGGGTTCGGCCGGCAAGGCCCCGAAGGTGCGATCGAGCAGCGCGCCGACATCGGCGCTGTCGATGTCGCCCACGATGGCCACCTTGAGCTGGCCGCGCGCCAGCACCCGCCTCGTGTAGGATTTCAGATCGTCGATGCTGATCTTGGCGATCGACTCAACCGTTCCGGTCACCGGCCTGCCATAGGGATGGTTGGGAAAGGCGGCCTGCCACCAGGTGCGGCTGGCGATGTCGTTGGGGCTCGTGCTTCCGCGTTGCAGCCGCGACACCAGCTGGGCGCGGGCGCGTTCCACCGCATCGGTGTCGAATCGCGGCACCGTCAAGGCCATGCGCAGATAGCCGAAGGCCTCGTCGCGATTGACCGTGAGTGTGCGCAGGCTGCCGCGGACATGGTCGCGGCCGGCATTGAAGCTCAGCCCGATCGACTTGCTCTCCAGTTCTCCATGAAAGGCCTTGGCGTCGAGGTCGCCGGCGCCGTCGTCCCAAACGCTGGCCGCCAGGTAGGCGACGCCGGGCTTCTCGGGCGGGTCCTGATCGGAACCGCCCTCGAACGCGAAATCGAACGCGATCAGCGGCGAGGGTTCATGCACCACCCAGGCTTCGATCCCGCCCGGGCTGACCACCCGCTCGATCTGGGTCGCGTCGGCGGTGGTATGGGTGAGCGTCAGCAGCGCAGCGGCGAGGACCGCCGCGCCGGCTGATCGTATGCCTCGCCCAGCAGAAGCCATGGCAAGCCTTGTCACGTGCGTTTTCCTTCCGGCCGCGCCGTATCCTTGATCAGGTAGCCAGTGACGGAGCGGCGTTTGTCCAGGTAGCGGCGTGCGGCGGCGCGCACGGACTCCACGGTGACCCGGCTGATCCGCTCCGGCCATGACTGCACCTGCTCGACCGTCAAGCCGGTCGCCAGCGCCGCCCCGAACCAACGCGCCAGCGTGGTCTGATTGTCCTGCGCATAGACCGCGCTCGAGATCAGCCCGTTCTTGGCGATCTCGATCTCCTCGGCCGTCACCCCCTTGTCGATCACCTCCGCCAGTACCGCGTCCATCGCGGCCTCGATCTGCGGCAGGGTGGTTCCGGGCTTGGGGGTGACCGAAACCTGGAACGGCGAATAGTCGAGCGCGGTGCCGTCATAGCCCGCCCCCACATTGATCGCGATGTCCTTGTCGATCACCAGCGTCTGGTAGAGGCGGCTGTTCGATCCGCCGCCCAGGATGGAGGCCAGCACATCGAGCGCTTCGGCCTCGCCGGGCTCGGCCTTGCTCGCCGACGGCGCCAGATAGAGGCGCCGCAGGCTCGGCTGCGTCACCCGCGGATCCGCGAGCGTGACGGTGCGGGCGGCCTCGTGCACCGGCTCCATCGGCCGTTCGCGCGCCGCGACCTCGACCACCCGCTCGACCTTGCCATAGGTGGCTTCCGCCAGCGTCCTGACCTCGTCGGCGGTGACATCGCCCGCCACCACCAGGACGGCGTTGTTGGGCGTGTAGAAGCGCCGGTAGAACGCCAGCGCCGCCTCGCGATCGAGCTTCTCGATCTCGTGCCGCCAGCCAATCACCGGCCGCCCGTAGGGATGATTGAGGTAGAG
>DASYFD010000268.1:0-8120 GCA_036498625.1 Xanthobacteraceae bacterium
CTACGATGCCAGCGTTCCGGGCGGCCTGCTGCCGGCGGGCGCCGGGACCAGCGCCGACCGGTTCGTGACCGAGGTGTATCAGGAGCTCAAGGGCGGCAAGTAAATCCTCGAGCAGCCCGCGACCCTGCCCTTCACGACCGGCTCTGCGGTCCGCCTCGGAACCTGCGCGGCGCCCGGGAACACGCACTTCCGTCGGGCGTTGTAGTGGGTCCGCCAACCGGATCACGCCGGTAGCGCGGCGCCGGCGGTCCGCGCTTCGAGGCCCACATGATCGAGCCGTTTCGCATCGAGGTTCAGGAATCGATTCTCCACGACCTGCAGGCGCGGCTCGCCAGAACGCGCCTTGCGCCCGGAATGTCCGACGCCGGCTGGGACTACGGAACAAGCCCGGCTTACCTGCAAGCGCTGTGCGACTATTGGCAAAGCGGCTTCGATTGGCGCAAGCAGGAACGCTATCTCAACACATTCGATCAGTTCCGCGCCGAGATCGATGGTCTTAAAGTTCATTTCATCCACCAACGAGGCAAGGGCGACAATCCAATCCCCCTTTTGCTGGTGCATGGCTGGCCGGATTCGTTTGCACGATTCCTGAAGCTCATCCCGCTGCTGACGGATCCGGCGGCGCATGGCGCGGAATTCCAGTCATCATTCGACGTGATCGTTCCGAGCCTCCCCGGCTTCGGCTTTTCGGACCGACCCCGGCAGGGGACGACTTTCGGCTTTGGCGATCTCATGCACAAGCTGATGGCCGAAGGGCTGGGCTATCGGCGATATGCCGTCCAGGGTGGCGACTGGGGAGGCATGGTGGCGGAACATATTGCGCGCAGCCATGCCGGCTCCCTCATCGGCATTCATCTCACCGATGTGCCTTTCTTTCATATTTTCCAGAAGCCGAGCCGGCCCTCGGCCGCCGAAGCTGCCTACCTGAAGAAGATGGAGGAGTTTCAGCAGAAGGAGGGCGCCTACGCGCTCATCCAATCGACCAGGCCGCTGACGCTGGCTTGCGGCCTCAACGACTCCCCGGCCGGCCTGGCGGCTTGGCTGGTCGAAAAATTCCGGGCCTGGAGCGACTGTGATGGGGATCTGGAAAAGTGCTTCTCGAAGGACCAGATGCTCACCCACATCATGATCTACTGGGTCACCCAAACCATCGACAGCTCGTTTTTCCCTTATTACGACATGGCAAATGCCGGGGCGCTGCGTTGGATATCGGAGACCGTGAAGAGCTGGCTCGGCTCGGCCGATGTGCCGGCCGGATTTGCGCTCTTTCCGAAAGACCTGGTGAATCCGCCGCGAGAATGGGCGGAACGGTTCTTCAAGGTTCAGCGCTGGACCGAGATGCCGCGCGGAGGCCATTTCGCGGCGCTCGAGGAACCCGAGCTCTTGGCCGAAGACTTGCGCGCGATGTTCGCTCCGCTATGGGGCATGAGCGAAGACCGGAACGCGCGTTCCAATTCCTACGCATGACCAATAACGCCGCCCCCTCCCCCGGCGCAGATGCGCCGGGGGAGCATAAGCGTCATCCAGGCTCAGGCCGCCTTGCCCTTCTGCTGCTTGTTGAATGCCTCGGCGCGCTTGGCGAGCTCGGCCGGCGCGACATCCTCCTTGTGGGTTGCGACGAACCAGCTGTTCCCGGACGGATCCTTCACGCCGCCGCCGCGGTCGCCATAGAACATGTCCATCGGCTCCATGATCGAGTGACCGCCCGCCTTGACGGCCCGTTTGTAGGTCTCGTCCGCATCGGGAACGTAGAGGTAAAGCGTGGACGATGTCGCCTTCGCCATCTCGCTTTCCTCGGCGATCATGATGCGCGAGTCGCCGATCGTGACTTGCGCGTGCATGATGCTGCCATCCGGCCGCTTGATCGGCTCGTGCGAGAGCTCCGCGCCGAAGGCCTGCTTGAGGACTCGATGACCTTGGTCGCGCCCCGCACCGTGAGATAGGGCGTCACGGTGTGATAGCCATCCGGAATAGGTTTTGCTGCCATGATCGACTCCTTGTGCTTTTTCTTGGGAACGCGAACTGTCCCATGGAACTTTGCCGTTTTTTTGCCGCCGGGATGAAGATGTGATGGCAACGCCGACGCCGGCGATCACCAAAACGCCACGGGTCGCGATCGACGCGGGCCGTCAGGCCGGGCGATGCCCGCGCAACGGCAGCGGCTGCTCGTCGAGCATGGCCTGGATCGCCAGGCGGGTGGTGGCCACATCGAGCCCGTGCCGGGTCGCGAGATCGCGGCAGTCGTCGGCGATCGCATCAACGTCCTGCAGCTTCTTGAGACGCTTGAACGCGTCGGCGTGATGCAGGCCCATGCTTTGCCCGACGATCTCCAGCACATTCATGATGCGGAACGGATAGTCGCGCTCGTGGGCGCACAGCTCGCGGTGATCCGCGTGATAGACCGCCACCAGCGCATCGACGCCGGCCGCCTGCGCGGCCTCCAATTCGTTGCGCTGCAGCTCGCGCCGATAGGCCGGCAGCGCCCGGAAATAGTTGCTCATCAGGCCGACCGCGGGCTGCGCGAGATCGACCAATTCGACGCCGGGCACCGCCGCCAAAATGTCCTGCGCGGCCTCGACCACCCCGGCGATGCCCGGATGGCGATGCAGCGCCACGCGCATCGCCACGCGCTCGCGCAGGAAAGGCCGCAGCCGATCGAGATGGCGGCGCAGGAACAGCAAAAACGGCGTCATCTCGAACGGCCGCGCGCCGCGGGTTTTTTCCACTGTGGGCAGCGTGGTCTCGGTGAACTGCACATGGCAGCTCGGGCACCAGGAGATCACCTGGCCGGTCTTGCTGTGCGCGAGCTTGTCCATGCTGCTCTGCGCCACCCGCCCGGAGGTCTCGATATCACCGGTTCGCATCTGCACGATGCCGCAGCAGTGGCTGGGGCCGCCCATCACCCGGTAGCTGATGCCGATCGCGTCCATGATGTCGAGGGCGTAGAGCGCGATGTGCGGGGTCTTGAGCACATTGCAGCCGGTGTAGAACACGAAATCCGGCAGCGTATCGGCCGGCACGGCGGTGGATTTCTGGCCAAGCCGTTGCAACAGCTCGTCGTCGAGCTGCAGGCGGGAAATGTGGGTGACCTCGCGGGCGACCTTGCGGAAATTCTCGACCCCCTGACGGCGTCCGTCGCCGGCCGCGTCCTGCCGGCGAAACATCGCGACGCGCGCCATGCTCAGAAGGAAGCGCGGATTGACCCCGTAGTCGCACGCCTTGATGCATTCGCCGCTGCCCACGCAGGCGTTCGCCCATTTGCGCGCCGGCTCCGATCCCTCGCCGTGGCGCAGGATGTCGATGACGCCGTCGATGACCGCGCGCGGCTCGGCCTGCACGCCGCCCGGCCCCGTCACCGGGCAGGCCTCGACGCACTTGCCGCAGCGGGTGCAGGCATCGAGCATCGCGTCGACGCGTCCGGACAGGGCTTGCTCGAAGGTTTCGTTCATGGGCCGTCGACAGCGCCTGTTGGACCGGGACCGGAAGGGACCGGGAGCATAGCCGAAACCAAGGCGGATTTAAGCGGCCACAGGAGCAACGGCTCTACCGCGGCGGCGGGCGGACGGGCGGGACAGCGCCCTTCTGCATATTCAGGATGTTGGTCTTCATGCCGTTGGCCATGATCATGTCGCCGGGCTTCTGATCCGCCGCGCAGGCACCCAGCCATTTGGCCGCGATCGTCATGGTCATCTTGCCGCCCGGCGCTGTGTCGCTCTGCGAGGTCACCGTCATCGTGTAGGCGCTGTCGAAGCTCCCGGTAATGACCGTGTGCGTCGCGGTGGCCTTGCCGTTGACGGTGCAGGCGGAATCGACGGTGATCGTGTTTCCGGACTTTTGCATGTCGCGCTTGGAGCAATCCGCGCGCGGAACCGGGCCGGCGCCCGCCTGCAGCATCTGGTCGGTGGCGGCGTCGATGCATTGCTGCATCGTTTGAGCGATACGGCCGCCGATGTTCATCTCGAGTTGCCATAACCCGGCCTTGCGCGACGGCAACTCGTCCGCCAGCACCGGCAGCGCGCCGATCAGGACCAGAACGGATGTCAGACCGATATGCCGCATGATCTCTCCCTGTGCTCGAGGAAATTCTTGCTTCGCGATGCTCGCGCCCGCGCGCCGGTCAGAGGGCGGCGCGGCCAAATGCCGGCACGAACGGAATTTTCAGCTCTGCCTCCACGGATGAAACGGATATAGTACGATCTTGGCGGCGAGCACAATCGTCCGGGTCCGCGGCTCAATCGCAAGAAGCACGAAACATCGCTCTTGGTCTCGGCACCACAACCAGGATTAGCCATCTTCCGAAGCTCTCGCCGCTCGGAATGCTGCCGGCGATAGCTGATATAAGCGGCCGGATATCGACGGCATCACAAGGGAGCTTGATCATGATCGGACGGCCTCGTTGGTCGGCAGCGTTCGGCCTCGTGCTCGCGGGCGCCCTCCTCTGCCCGCGCCTGGCGGCGGCCGCCTATCCGGAACGTTACATCACCATCATCTGCGCCTCCGGGGCCGGCGGCATCGTGGACGTGACCACCCGCATCCTGGCCGAGCACATGTCGCGCACCCTCGGCCGCAGCGTGGTGGTGCAGAACGAGCCCGGCGCCGGCAGCACGCTCGCCATCGCGGGGGTCGCGAAAGCGCCGCCCGACGGCTACACGGTGCTCACCATCGGGCCCGGCATCAGCGTAACGGCGGAGCTTTATCCCAATTCCAGCGTGGATGTGCGGCGCGATCTGCAGCCGGTCTCGGTCATGGGGGCCGCACCGCTGGTCTTGCTCACGCACAAGGACGTGCCGGTGACCGATTATGCGACGCTGGTGACTTACCTCAAGGCGCATCCGGGTGAGCTCACCACCGGTAGCAATGGCCGCGGCTCTGCCGGCCATCTCGCCGGCGCGCTGTTCAAGAACATGGCCGGCGTGGACATCCGCTACATTCCCTACCGCACCACCCCGCAGGCGCAGACCGACCTGATCGCGGGGCGCCTCTCGATGATGTGGCTCTCCACTTTGACCGATCACATCCAGGCCGGGACTCTTCATCCGATCGCCGTCTCGACGCTCGAGCGCTGGAAGCAGTTCCCGGACACCCCCACCTTCGATGAGCTCGGCCTCAAAGGCTATGAGGCGACCACCTGGATCAGCATGTACCTGCCCAAGGGCGCGCCGCCGGAGGTCACCGCCAAGCTCACCGCCGCGCTTGATGCAGCGCTCGCCGATCCGGCCTTGCGCGAGCGGCTCGATCAGGTCGGCATCATCGCGCCACGCTCGACCGGGCCGGACTTCCTGGCCAAGTATCTGAAATTCGAGATCGACAAATGGGCGGATATCCTGCGCACCAACAAGGACACGGATTGAGAGATGCAATCTCTTGCCGGCGCGCCGCGGCTCAGCTTCCCTCGCCCCGCGCGCGGGGAGAGGGCGACACGGCACCGAAGCAAACCCGATCTCGGCTCGGTGAGGGGGCGTTTCCACAGGCTCAGACTCGCGGTGAGGCCCCCTCACCCGCCGCGCTTCGCGCGTCGACCTCTCCCCGCGCGCGGGGCGAGGTGGAGCACGCTGCACCGCTCGAGCAAGAGCTGCAGCGTAGCTCTCGACACAGGTACAAATGTGGGCGATCATTCTACAAAGCCATAAACGCGGCGCTCCGGCGAGCGCCGCACCAGGGAGGAAGATCATGAAAACCAAGCTGGCCATCGTCTTGGCGTCGTTGTTGGGGCTCGTTTCGTCGGCGCAGGCGCAAAGTGAGCCGCCCGCCAAGCTCATCGGCTATATCCCGTTGGGAGAGGTCGAAGGCTGGTTCGACCACCTGGCGGTGGACCTCAAGGGCCAGCGCCTGTTCGTGCCGGCCGAGCATCATAAGTCCATCGAGGTGATCGATCTGCGCGCCGGCAAGGTGATCCACTCCATCACGGGCCTCGACGGCGCCCCGCGCAAGACGATCTATCTGCCGGAGAGCAACGAAATCTGGGTGGACGACGCGGAATCGGTAAAATCCTTCAATGCCGAGACCTATCAGCTCATCAAGAACATTCCGTTCAACCTCGAGAAGGATTCGAAACTGATCCCGGACAACGGGGCGTTCGATCCCGCGAGCCGGCTGTTCTATGTCACCATCACGGCGGATGCCAATTCGGCGACCGCCACCGTCAAGGGTTCGGTCGAGATCGTCGACACAAAGACCGGGGCGCGCGTCGGCAACATCAAGCTCGACGGCACCGATCCCTCCGGCATCGCGTTCGATGCCGCCACGCCCCGCATGTTCGTGGTCATGGGCGACACCGCCAAGGTTCATGTCATCGACCGCGAGAAGCGCGCCGTCATCGCCACCTGGGACATCACCGGCGGCACGGCGCCGCACACGGTGGCGATCGATACCGCCCATCACCGCCTGTTCGTCGGCGCCCGGGTCAAGCCCGGCCACCTGTTCAAGCCCGGCAAGATGGTGGTGATGGATACCGACACCGGCAAGGTGGTGGCGACGCTCGACACCGAGGGCGGCGCCGACGAGATCCAATATGACGCGGCGAGCCAGAAGGTCTACTTCACCGGCACCACCGGCCATGTCGATGTGTTCAAGCAGGTCGACGCCGATCACTACCAGCCGCTCGGCAAGCTGATCACCGCGGCCGATGCCAAGACCTCGCTGCTGGTGCCCGAGCTCAAGCGCTTCTACGTGGCCGTGCCCAAGCGCAATGTCGCGATCCCGCCGACCCGCGACGTCATTCCCGAGGATGCCGAACTGCTGGTGTTCGAGGTGCCATGAACCTGCGCCGGCGCCATCTCGTCCTTGCGGCCCTGACCGCCGCCGTGCTGGCCGGCGCGCTCGCGCCGGCACGGGCGCTCGAGGCCTATGCGGCCGACCCCAAGCTCGTCGAAGCCGCCCGCCGGGAAGGCGAGGTCGTGCTCTACACCACCCTGATCGTCGACCAGGTGGTGCGGCCGATGATCAAGGCATTCCGCGCGCAGATCAGCGGGATCGACGTCAAGTTCGTGCGCACCGACAGCGCCCAGCAGGTGGTGAAGCTCATCAATGAAGGGCGCGCCGGGCGCGTGCAGGCCGATATCTGGCACCTGAGCGACGAGCTGGCGCCGCTGTTGCAGGAAAACCTGGTGGCACCGATCGACCTGCCGAACGCGCA
The DNA here is from genome assembly GCA_036498625.1 of Xanthobacteraceae bacterium. GTDB lineage: Bacteria > Pseudomonadota > Alphaproteobacteria > Rhizobiales > Xanthobacteraceae > VAZQ01. The sequence continues at coordinate 7,136 of DASYFD010000268.1, forward strand.
CGGCCTGCCAGGCGAGCTCATCGACCGCAAGGGCTACTGGGTGGGCACGAATCTGTCCACCCGCTCGCTCGCCTACAACACCCAGCTGATTCCCGCCGACAAGGTGCCGCGCACCCACAAGGACCTGCTCGATCCGCGCTGGAAGGGCCAATTCGTCTGGCATCCCAACTCCATCGCCGGCGGCTACGGCTTCATCGGCGTGGTGCTCAAATCCATGGGCGAGGAGAACGGCACGCGCTATCTGGAGGCGCTCGCGCAGCAGAACATCGTGCCCTTGCCGGTCGCGGCCCGCGCCGTGCTCGACCGCGTGATCGCCGGCGAATATGCCATGGGGCTCGACATGAACAGCTCGCACGCCGTCATCAGCGCCGCGCTCGGCGCCCCGGTGCGCTTTGTTCCGCTCGATCCCGTCACCATGACGCTGCAGATCGCCGGCATCAGCCGCAACGCGCCCCATCCCAACGCGGCCCGGCTGTTCCTCGATTTCATGATCGCGCGCGCCGGCCAGGAGGTGTTCCGCGACGCCGACTACATTCCGATGCGTCCCGATGTTCCGGCCAAGAGCCTGGAGGTGAAGCCCGAATCGGGCGGCTATCAGGCCCTGATGCTGAGCCCGGAAGAGATCGACGCCAACGCCCAGCACTGGGCCAAGGTGTATGAGGATATTTTCCGGTAACGGTTCGCCTTTTCCCTGTCATTGCCGGGCATAGCCCGTAGAAGACGGGCGTAATACGCCCTAATGTCCCGGCGATTTCGGCAAGGAACCCACGGCCGTGCCAGCCTGAACGAGATGGCCGGAACAAGTCCGGCCATGACACACTCGACGTCAACCAGGAAACCCCATCACATGCGAATCATGTTTCTCAATCAGGCGCCGCGCAAGTCGGCCGCCTACGAGGCCGCCAAGATCGAGGCGCAGCTCAACACCTATGCGTCGCCCGGCACCAAGGTGGAGATCGTGTTTCCGGACGAGTACGAGGGCTCG
>DASYFD010000269.1:0-5729 GCA_036498625.1 Xanthobacteraceae bacterium
CGGGCGAACTGCGACGTCCCGGCGTGCTGGACGCCCAGGTGCGGCGCATGCTGGCCGCTCCGCAGGCCGAGACGCTGGTGACGGATTTCGCGCTCCGCTGGCTCGACCTCCTCGAGGTCAACAAATTCGAGTGGGACAAGCAGATCTTCCCCGAATTCAGCGCCGAGCTGCGCCAGGATGCGGCGACCGAGATCGATCTCTTCCTGCGCAGCGTCCTGCTGGAAGACAAGAACGTCGAGGAGCTGCTGACGGCCGACTATACGTTCCTCAATGAAAGGCTGGCGCGACACTACGGCATCACCACGGTGCAGGGCGCGCAGTTCCGCCGCGTCCATCTCGAGGACGAGAATCGCTATGGCCTTCTCGGCAGGGGCGCCGTGCTGCTGCACACGTCCTATGGCAACAGGACGTCGCCGGTGGTGCGCGGCGCCTGGGTTCTCGACAAGCTCCGCGGCACGCCGCCGGCGCCGCCGCCGCCGAATGTGGTGACGGATCTGAGCACGCCGCCGGGCGCGCAACCCAAGACCATGCGGGCGATGCTCGAGCAGCATCGCGCCAATCCGACCTGCAACATGTGCCACGGCGTGATCGAACCGCACGGGCTGCCGCTGGAGCGCTTCACCGTCACCGGGCAGTGGCGCGATACAGATTGGCAGGCCGATGCGCCCATCGATTCCAAGGTGACGATGCCGGACGGCAGGGAAATCGAAGGTCCCGCAGACCTGCGCCGCGTCCTGTTGAGCCGCCCCGGCCAGTTCGTCCAGGCGCTGACGGTGAAGCTCATGATGTACGCGCTGGGCCGGGAGATCGGGCCTTATGACATGCCGCAGGTGCGGGCGATCGTGCGCGCGGCGGCCAAGAACGATTATCGGTTCTCTTCGCTCGTGGTGGGAATTGTATCGAGTGATGCATTCCGCATGCAGGCACTGGAGGAGTGAAGACCATGATTCTGACCAGAAAGCATCTTTCCCGCCGGACGGTGCTCCAGGGCGCGGGCATCTCCGTCGGACTGCCGTTGCTCGATGCGATGATCCCGGCCGCCACCGCGCTCGCCAAGACCGAAGCCGCGCCGAAGCTGCGGGTGGGCTTCTTCTATATCCCCCACGGCGCCGTCATGTGGAACACGAAGCACGGGAAGGCGATGGATCGCTGGACCCCGAGCGGCGCCGGCGCCGATTTCAAGCTCAGCCCGATCCTCGAGCCGCTCGAGAAGCACAAGAACGCCGTGATTTCCATCGCCAATCTCGAGAACAAGGCCAGCGTCGCCTCGGTGCACAAATACAACCCGGCGACCTGGCTCAGCGGCGTCAAGCCCGATCTCAAAGCGCCCGGTCCCAGCATGTCTGCGACGATCGACCAGATCATCGCCGGGCGCATCGGTCAGGAGACCGCGCTGCCGTCGCTGGAGGTCTGCTCGGAGGGTGAAACCCAGGCGGTCGCGTGCGAGGCCGGATTCGGCTGCCTCTACAGCTCCACCTTGTCGTACCGGAACGCAAACTCGCCTTTGCCGATGGAGTCCAACCCGCGCAAGGTTTTCGCACAGCTGTTCGGTGAAGGCGCCACGGCGGAAGAGCGCGTGGCCATCGTCCGGCAGAAGCGGAGCATCCTTGATTTCATCGCCGAGCGTACCCGGGCGCTGCAACTGGAGCTGGGACCGGGCGACAAGGTGCTCCTCGACGGCTACCTGGACACGGTGCGGGAGATCGAACGGCGCGTTCAGCTGGCGCAGAACCGCGATCTCTCGGGCGTGGCGGCGCCCGAGATACCGGTGGCCGAGCAGGATATGGCGATCGACAAGGAGGTGCGGCTGTTGTTCGACCTGATCGCGGTTGCGTATCAGGCCAATCTCACGCGCGTGGCCTCCTACATCATGATCGGCGAAGGCACCAACCGGACCTATAATCACATCGGCGTGCCGGATTCCTTCCATCCGCTGTCACATCATGCGGATTACCCCGATCGGCTCGAAAAGCTGGTCAAGATCCAGCGCTATCACATGGAGCGGTTTGCGGAGTTCGTGGCGAAGCTCGCCGCCACCCGCGACGGCGAAGGCACGCTGCTGGACAACTCCATGTTGCTGTACGGCTCCAACATGTCCAACAGCAACCTGCACAGCAATTATCCGCTGCCCAACATCCTGGTCGGCGGCGGCGCCGGCGCGCTCAAGGGGGGGCGGCAGATCGAGCTGCCCGAACGCACGACGATTTCCAATCTGCACCTCACGCTGCTGAGTAAGGCGGGTCTGGAGATGAAGAGCTTCGGGGACAGCACCGGCGAGATCGCCGATGTCTAACCGCTCGGGAGGCTCCGCCATGAATCGCAGGGCAATCATGAAAGGTGCGTTGGGCGGCATCGTGGGTCTGACCCTGCCGCCCCTCGGGCGCCTTGCTTTCTCCCAGGAAGGACCCGCGGTCGTCCCGGTGAGCGAGGGTTTCGTGATGGTCACCGGCGCCGGGGGTAATGTCCTGGTGCGGACGGCAAGCGCCGGTCAGGTGCTGGTGGACGGCGGCGCCGCCGAGTTCACCGATGCGATACTCGGGCGCCTGCGCGAGTTGCCGGGCGCAGGCCATATGACGACAATATTCAACACGCACTGGCACCGGGAGCAGGTGGGCGGGAACCTGGCCTTCGGGCGGTCGGAGGCGAAGATCATCGCTCACGAGAAGACCCGGGCGCGTCTGGCGACGGATTATTACCTGCACGACGAGGATCGGTATGAGAAAGCGCTGCCCGCGGCGGCTCACCCGAGCGTGACCTTTTTTTCCGGCGACCAGGCGCTCGCCGGCGATGAGCGGATCGAGTACGGCCACCTGCTCGAGGCCCACACCGACGGCGACATCTATGTGTTCTTCCGGGACGCCAACGTGCTGGCGGCGGGTGACGCCATTTCGCCGCTCAAGGATCCGGTGCTCGACTGGTTCGGCGGCGGCTGGCTGGGCGGGCGGGTCGACGCGCAGGAAAAGCTCCTGAAGCTCACCAATGCGGAGACGCGGATCGTGCCGAGCTACGGTCCGGTGGTGGGTCGCACCGAGCTGCAGGCCGAGTTCGACATGTCGCGCGTGCTCTTCGATCGCATGCTTGATCTGCTGCGGAAGGGCATGAGCGCACAAGACATGCTCGATGCGGGACTGATGCAGGGTCTGAATCGGACCCTTCGGGACCCGTTCAGGTTCACCTACGACGCCCATAAGGGCTATTGGGCGCATCACAATTCCCTCGGACCGGATGTGCTCTGATGGATACCGTCATGAAACGCGCCATTTTCGCCGCCGTTTTTTGCCTCGCCGCGGCCGGCACGGCCGCCGCCGCCGATGACAGCCTCGCGGGTCTGATCCAGGCGGGCAATCGCGACGCCGCGCTCAAGATGATCGCGGCGGGCGCCGACGTGAACGCAGCCCAGGGAGACGGTACGACGCCGCTGCACTGGGCCGTCTACAAGGTCGACGCGGATCTTGCCCGCGCGCTGCTCGAGCGCGGGGCGAAGCCCGATGTGGTCAACAACTACGGCTCGAGCCCGTTGGCGGAGGCGGTCAAGGTTGCCAATGCGCGCCTGGTCGAAATGCTGCTCGACGCAGGCAGCAACGTGGAGGTGCCGAACCAGGAGGGCCAGACGGCTCTGATGCTGGCCGCGCGCGCCGGATCCCTGGACGTTGCCGAGCTGCTGGTGCGCCACGGCGCCAACGTCAATGCACGCGAGACATGGCGCGGCCAGACCGCGCTGATGTGGGCCACGGCCGCGCGCTCGGGCGAGCTGACGCGGTTTCTCATCGACCACAAGGCGGACGTCAATGCCCGTTCGCTGGCCAACGACTGGCCGACCCAGCTGACCGGCGAGCCGCGCAACCAGTATCGCCCCACCGGCGGCCTGACACCGCTGCTCTACGCGGCGCGCTCGGGATGTACGGATTGCGTGCAGGCGCTGCTGGACGCCGGCGCGGATCCCAACCGGCCGAACCCCGACGGTGTGACGCCGCTGATGGTGGCCATCGACAATTTCGCATTCGACACCGCAAAGCTCCTGTTCGAGCGCGGCGCCAGTCCGCATCTGTGGGATTGGTGGGGCCGCACCGCGCTCTACGTGGCGATCGACATGAACACGTACAGCCTGGATGCCTACGCGGAACGCACCGGGCCGCCCATCGTGACGACGAAGACCACCGCGATCGAGCTCGCACGGCTGTTTCTGGCCGCCGGCGTCAACCCGAACACGCAGCTGAACATGCACCGGCCCGGGCGCGGCGGCAACTCCGGCCGCTTCGCCGACGAGATCATCACCACCGGCGCCACGCCCATGTTGCGCGCGGCCGGCGGACTGGACAGCGCGGCCGTGCGGCTGTTGCTGGAATATGGCGGGCGTATCGATGTGCCCAACGTGATGGGCGTGACGCCCCTGATGGCCGCCGCGGGGCTGGGCATGGAACTCAGCCCGCGCTTCAATCCCAGCGCCAATGATGCGCAGGATCGGTCGATCGCGACTCTCGAAATCCTGCTGGCGGCCGGCGCCGACGTGAACGCGCGGATGACCGACGTCAAGAGCAAGACCGCGCGCATGGGGCGTGGCAGCACGCTGCCGGAGCGGGGTGGGCAGAGCGCGTTATTCGGCGCGACGCAATACGCCTGGCCCCGCGTGGTCCAGTACCTGATCGATCACGGCGCGGAAGTTGCGATCAAGGACGACCGCGGCGTGTCACCGCTCGATGCCGCTTCGGGGCGGGCCGGCAGCAGCGACAATCGGCCATCCCCCGAGGTCGCCAAGATACTCCAGACGGCAATCGGCCAGTAGACTGTGGGAGCGGGCCGCTTCACCGATCCTTAAACACGGCCGTGCTAGACGGTCGTCATGGACCTGAGCCTCATCACCGCGCTCCTCGGCGCCCAGGCGAGCAACACCCGGCTCGACATGGGGGCCGAATTGCTGCGCATGAATGCGGATAGCGAGCGCGCGATCGTGCAAATGATCGGTGCCGTGGCTCAGAACGCCAATCCGCTTGCCAATGTGGCCGCCGGCACCGGCACCAATTTGGATATCACCGCGTAAGGCGTGCGCCCGGCCGTCAGGGCTCACATATTGCCGTGCCCGCGCTTGATGGTCTGGCGGATCGCCACGCATCTGGGTGTTGAAATAGGCCTGATGGCCGCCGTCGACCTCGACGTCCCAGTCCTTCGGGATGACCGCGTCGATGGCCCGGATCACCTCGCGGGGATCCAGCTCCCCGGGCGCGCTAAGCTGTCAGCCGTCGTGGGTCGCATAATCGACAGGTCAGCCCGCCCTGGTCGTTGATCTCGATCTGGAAGGTTTCGGACAAGCCCGCCTTTCCAGACGACGTTAGTTGGAGTGCACGGCTGTCCGACACACATTTGAGCCATCCGAGCTCCAATAGACGATCCAGAATCCGAGCTCCGACGAGTCCCTTGAGGTGATAACGACGCTCGCTCCAGTCGAGACAAGGCTGGCAGAAAAGCCGCCGAGTCCGCGGCCTCAGATCAGCGCCGAACGCGGAAAGGAAACGCCCGCCCGAAGACGTGACCTCACCGCCATCATCGGTGAGTACGATGTGCCCCATGGCCACAAGTGCATCGGTAACAGCGACTCCTACCTGGCCAGCCAGGTGATCGTAGCAACTTCGGGCAAAACGGAGTGCATCGTCGTTTGCGGACCGCGGCTGACGGCGGGGTGGCACCTCTATGGCGGCGACGACCTTCATGCTCTCCAGCATCGTCGCGACCAG
>DASYFD010000270.1:0-2065 GCA_036498625.1 Xanthobacteraceae bacterium
CGCCCACGAGATGAGGACGTGTTCGCGCACCGCAACCGCCGGATCACATGAGCAACAATCTGCAAGCGCCGCTGCCACCGATCCCGCCGCGACCGCCGGAGCAGCGCAACGGCTGCCTCACGGCCCTGATGATCCTCGGAGGGATCGTCCTGCTGCTGCCCGGCATCTGCGCGGTGATGATCGTCGGCTTCGATTCGAGCGTGCTGAGGGATGCGACCACCGTGTCCATCGGCGTGACGTTCCTAGCGATCAGTGCGGGCGGCATCGTGCTGATCTGGTTCGCCATACGGCCGCCGCGATGAGACCATGAGCGAGCCGCCAACCTCGCCCAATCCGCCCATGCGGCCGCAGGACCAGAGCGGCCAGCGCGGTTGTCTGCAGGTGTTCCTGGTGCTGCTCGGCCTCGTGATGCTGCTGCCCGGCATCTGCGGCGTCATCATCGTGGGCCTCGATCCGCACGAGCTGATGGTCGATCCCATGACGCTGCTCGCCGTGCTGGGCTTGATCGCGATCGGTGTTGGCGGGATCGTGCTGATCTGGTTCGCGCTGCGGCAGCCACGGTGAGCCGGACGGATGCAAACATGAGCTTACCCGACCGACCCTCCTCGCGCCGCGCATCCGGCCTGGCAAGGATCTTCATGGTCTTGGCCGGGGTCATTCTGCTGATGCCTGGCTTGTGCGCCGGATTTTTCGTGGCTCTTTTCCTGCACGACCGGCAACCGGGGCAGGGTCCGATCGATCCGGGCTTCCTGGCACTCTGGTCCGTCTGCTTTGGGATCGCGGCAGGCGGCGTGGCGCTGATCATTGTCGCGGCCCGATCGGGGAGACGCCGCTCGAGTCGATCGGACGGAGCATCATGAGCAATCCGGACCCGCCCTCGCCTCCCCGCCCGCCGCCGGAGGACTTCCGCCAGAAGCCGCTCGCCGTCCCAGGTTCCGCCGGTGGCACGGCAGGCGAGGGGCCCGGCGACAAGTCCGGATTTCTGTCCCGCTGCGTGAGCATCCTGCTGATCGTCTTCGGGGTCGGCCTGGCGGGGCCCGGCTTCTGCTACTATTCTTCGACGCACATTGCCGTGGACTTTACCAGTCCTCTCATCTTCGTGGCCGGAGTGTTGTTGATCGTCGGCGGCAGCATCTGGTTGTCGGAAATCGGCAGGGCGCGTCGGGCCCGTCGGCGGCGGCAAGGTTAAGGGTTGCTACGGGTTGCTTCGCGGCCGCCGATCCCTATATTGCAGTGCAAAATGAGGCCCTTGCGGCCCTGATTCGTTTTCAATCCGGAACCTTTCATGCCCCTTCGCAACGTGGCGATCATCGCCCATGTCGACCATGGCAAGACCACCCTGGTCGACCGCCTGCTGCAGCAAGCCGGCACCTTCCGCGCCAACGAGCGGGTGGCCGAGCGCGCGATGGATTCGAACGATCTCGAGCGCGAGCGCGGCATCACCATCCTCGCCAAGGCGACCTCGATCCAGTGGAAGGACGTCCGCATCAACATCGTCGACACGCCCGGCCACGCCGATTTCGGCGGCGAGGTCGAGCGCATCCTCGGCATGGTGGACGGCGCGCTGGTGCTGGTCGACGCCGCCGAAGGGCCGCTGCCGCAGACCAAGTTCGTGGTCTCCAAGGCGCTCAAGATCGGGCTCAAGCCGATCGTCGTCATCAACAAGGTCGACCGTTCCGACGCGCGGCCCTCGCAGGTGGCGAGCGAGGTGTTCGACCTGTTCGCGGCGCTCGACGCGACCGAGGAGCAGCTCGATTTTCCGGTGCTGTACGGCTCGGCCAAGCAGGGCTGGATGGCGACGAGCCCGGAGGGTCCGAAGGACCAGGGCATGCAGCCGCTGTTCGACCTGGTGCTGCGCCACGTCGCCGCGCCGAAGGTCGAGGATGGGCCGTTCCGCCTGCTCGGCACCATCCTGGAGGCCAACCCCTATCTCGGCCGCGTCGTCACCGGCCGCATCGTGTCGGGCTCGATCAAGCCGAACCAGCCCGCAAAGGTGCTCGACCGCAACGGCAACATCATCGAGCAGGGACGCGTCTCCAAGGTGCTCGCCTTCCGCGGCCTGGAG
>DASYFD010000271.1:0-6114 GCA_036498625.1 Xanthobacteraceae bacterium
GTCTACCGCTTCGTGCAGGACACCCGCTATGGCCGCAAGGTGCTGGCCGAGAGCGTGCACATCCCCGATATCGTGCAGGCGGTGACGAAATATCTGGCGTTGCGGCTGGTCGAGCGGGAGCGGGCGCTGGCCGGCGTCGGCATGCCGCTCGCCGGGGACTTGCGGCGCGAAGCCAGGTCGGAGCGCCGAAGGCGGCGCCGGCGCGGCATCGCGGTGTTCCTGTTCGGCCTGCTGGCAGGCGTGGCGGCCCTGATCGCCGCCGCCTTGTTGCTCAGCCCTTAGCCCAAGAAATAATACGGCCCCGATCGGTGTGGTCGATCAGGGCCGTTGCTATGCTCAGATGCCGCCTTTGGGAGGGACAAGTGACGTTAGCCGGCGGGCCTTGCCCGAACAATTCGCACTAATACCTAGGCTTTCATGCACGTGGCGGTACCGGACCCGCGCCTGCCCCGACCCCGCCGGCAGATTCGGGGCGCGAACGATCGGATCATGAATTGCCGATGAGGATCCCGGCAATGAACACCAGCACGCCTCCCACCACGACCTGGAATGCCGCCGACAGCAGCGGCGTATCCATGAACCGATGGCGGATATAGGAGATGACCCCGAGCTCCACCGCGACCACGCATCCGGCCACGAGGAGGGCGACGTTGAAATCCCGAATGAGGAACGGCAGCGTGTGACCGAGCCCGCCGATGGCGGTCATCCCGCCGCAGACCGCCCCCCGCAGCACCGGAGCGCCGCGACCGGTGAGCGAGCCGTCGTCGGACAGCGCCTCGGCGAACGCCATGGAGATTCCCGCTCCCACCGACGCCGCCATGCCGACCAGGAAGGTCTCCCAGGTGTTGTGGGTGGCGAAGGCGGCGGCAAACAGCGGCGCCAGGGTGGAGACCGATCCATCCATCAGTCCGGCCAGCCCCGGCTGCACGTATTGCAGCACGAACATGCGGCGCGCGGTCTCGTCTTCGTGCTCGCGCGCTGTCTTGGTCAGGATGCTCTGGCCGAGCTTGTGGGCCAGGTTCTCGTGCACGTCCTCGGCTTCCGCCAGATGGTCGAGCAGCTCGCGGACCGTGGCATCGCGCGCCGATTGCGCCGCCTTGCGATAGAATCGCGCCGTCTCGAATTCCATGGTCTCGGCATATTTGCGCACCTCGTCGAGACCGAGCGGGCGCACCAGCCACAAGGGCTTGGTGTGCTGCACGAAGCCCTTGACGTCCTGGCGGCGGATCAGCGGCAGGTAATCGCCGAACTTCGAGCGATAGAGATCGAACAGCATGGTGCGATGGTGCACCTCCTCTTCCGCCATCTCGTCGAACACCTTGGCAGAGGCGCCGTATTGCGCGCGCAGGCCTTCGGCAAAACCGCGGTAGATGCGGCTGTCCTCCTCCTCGTTGGAGATGGCGAGCGCGAGGATTTCCTGTTCGGTAAGCTCGGCAAAGCGCTTCACGTCGGCCTCATCGTTCGAATTTGCGGTCCAATCTGCCCAGACCATGGCGCAGATTAGAAGTACTCTAAATAGGAATCGGGTTCCTTTGACAACCCGCTGCCAAGCGGTCACGCAAGAGAGGGGCCGGTCCGGCATGGCAGGGTGAGGCAAGCATGATTGCAACCCGTTTGAGGGCGCTGCGGCGGTCGATCGAGATGACCCTGCAGCGCATGTCGGATGTGGTCGGCCGCTTCACCCGCGGGATGACGCTCGGTGTGCGCGCCCTCGTGATCGGTCCGGATGGCCGCATCTTCCTGGTCAAGCACAGCTACGTTGCCGGCTGGCATCTGCCGGGCGGCGGCGTCGAGCCGGGCGAGACCTTGATCGATGCGCTGGTGCGCGAGCTGCGCGAGGAGGGAAATCTCGAGCCCACCGCGGCGCCGCTGCTGCACGGAATGTTCTTCAACGACACGCTCTCGCCGCGCAATCATGTCGCGGTGTTCGTGGTGCGGGATTTCCGGCAGCTGGGGGCGCCGGTGCCGGATTTCGAGATCATCGCACACGGGTTCTTCGGTCTCGACGAGCTGCCTGACGACACCACGGCGGCGACCCGCGCCCGCATCATCGAGGTCGTGGGCGGCGCCCCGGTCACCGAGCGGTGGTAGGCGCCGGGCGGCCCGATCGGCGGCGGGCGGGCCCGGCAGCGGCCGCCCGGCTGCCAGGCGGGAGCAGCCCGGCTGGCGATGGACCTCGCGCGGACCAAATGCTAATCGGCGACGCCGATCCGGATCTAGAGGCGGTCGGCTGGCGACGGGGGCGATGACCGAACCTTCCATCACGATCCGGCCCGAGACCGCGGACGATGCGGTCGCCATCGAGCGGCTGCATGAGCGCACTTTCGGGCCCGGCCGGCTCGCCAAGACAGCCTATCGCATTCGCGAAGGCGCCGGGCACCAGCTGGCGCTTTCGTTTACCGCGCGCATCGGCACGCTCATGATCGGATCGGTGCGGCTTACCCCCATCCGTATCGGTACCGCCAAGGCGCTGCTGCTGGGTCCGCTCACGGTCGAGCCTCCGTTCCGCGCGCGCGGCATCGGCGGAGCCCTGATCGCGCGCGCGCTGGCGGAAGCCAAAGCCAAGGGCCACCGTCTGGTCGTGCTGGTGGGGGACGAGCCCTATTACGGCAGGAACGGTTTCAAACGAATTCCCCCGGGACGGGCCGTCATGCCCGGGCCGGTCGATCCGGCCCGGGTTCTGGTCTGCGAGCTTGCCGAGGGCGCGTTTGCCGACGTCTCCGGGCCGATCCGGCCCGACCGCGATGCGCAGTGAATCATCAATTGTCGCCTGCTTTATGATCAGCCGGCCCGTGGAATGATTTTGACGCCGATCGGGCGCGAAGATAGCGTGGCGATGCCGGCCCACTTTGTGTGAGGAGGCATCGCCTATGAACATCCTCATCTCGATTCTGGCTGCAGTCTGGCTCGCTGCCGCGCCCGCCAGTGCCCAAGCCGTCGACCTTGCCGCCGTCAAGTGCAAGGAGTTCCTGGAGCTCAAGCCGGAGCGGACCAGCGCCATCCTGATGTGGCTCGACGGCTACTTCACGGCGGACGAAGATCCGGTCGTGGTCGATTTTGATATCGCCAAGACCAAGGGTGAGAAGCTCAACGCCTATTGCGCCAAGCATCCGACCCTCAACGTGATCACCGCCGCCGAGAGCGTGCTGGGCAAGCCGTGACTGGGCGGACGCCGTAGCCAAGCGTCGGGCGGCCACACCGCCCCTACGGATCCGGTTTGTTGTAGGGGCGCCCCTTGTGGGCGCCCGCTCTCGGCCTCGCTCAGCGCCCCTCGCGGGCCCAGGTGGCGGCGAGACTGCCGACCAGCAGCAGGAGGCCGATCAACCCGGCGAACACCGGCAGCACGCCGATGCCGCGCACCACGCTCGCTTCGCGTATCTTCAGGCCGATCCAGTCGTCGCCGTGAAAGCTGTCATTGGCGCGCACGCCCACGATCCTCGGCAGATGGATGCCGGTGCCGTCCTCGATGCGCACCGCGTCCCCGCCGGTTGCGCTGGTGATCGGCGCCACCACCGCGGGGGTCGAGGTGACCTCGTCGAACTCGCGCGGATTGGCCGGGCCCACATTGGCGAGCGCGGAGAGCTTACCGTCGCTCGCGCGCCATAGCCCGAACTCCTTCGCCTCGATGGTGCTGCGCCACACCCCGGGCTCGGCCTGAACGAGCGTCGACGTCTGCGTCTTGCCCGACGGCATCGTAAGCGTCACCGGATCGACGCTGTCGGCCATGGTCTGCCGTTGCACCGTGAGATCGTGCCCGCGCACCGACAGCCGCAGCGCCTCCTCCTCGAGATCGGGCTCCTTCATCAGCCAGTGCGACAGGCGCCGCAGCAAGTCGATGTGGGGCCCGCCGCCCTCGAAGCCGCGCGCCCACAGCCAGATATGATCCGACAGCAGAAGCGCGACGCGGCCCTCGCCCTCGCGCGAGAGCTGCAGCAGCGGCTTGCCTTCCGGCCCCTCCATCACGGTGGTGCCCTTCTCGGCGCGGGCGTCGACCGACCGGAACCAATGGCTCCAGTGCGGCGGATCCTCGGCCGAGCCCTCGAGGCCGCGGGTCACCGGGTGGCGCTTGCCGAGCGCGGAGAGGCGCGGAAAGTAGGGCGTCTCGGTGGTCTGGCCGCTCGGCTCGGCCGGCAGCACCGACACCAGCGGGGTGCGCCAGAGGCTGGTCGGGCTCGCATAGTCGCGCCCGGCCGCGACCAGGACGGCGCCGCCCTGGCGCACATAACGCACGCTGTTGTCGAAATAGATCATCTGCAGCACGCCCTGGCGCGCATAGCGGTCGAAGATGATGAGCTGGAACTCGTTGATCTTCTGCTGGAACAGCTCGCGCGTCGGAAACGCGATCAGCGATAGCTCGTTGATCGGCGTGCCGTCCTGCTTCTCCGGCGGCCGCAGGATGGTGAAATGCACAAGGTCGACGCTGGCGTCGGATTTGAGCAGGTTGCGCCAGGTGCGCTCGCCGGCATGCGGCTCGCCCGACACCAGGAGAACCCGCAGCTTGTCGCGCACCCCGTCGATCACCACGACGGCGCGGTTGTTCACCGCTGTCAGCTCGCCCTCGACCGCGGCGGCTTCGATCTCGATGATGTTCGGGCCCGCATGGGGGATCGGCACGTCCACGTTGACCGGCTGGCCGACACGCACGCTGCGGGTCTCAAGCGTCTCGCCGTCGCGCCGGATCGCCACCTGCGCGTTGCCGGGCGGGATGCCCTGATCTTGGACCCGGAACGAGATGGTCTGCGATTGCCCCACGATGCCGAAGCGCGGCGCGGTGAGGAGCGCCACCCGGCGGTCGCGCTCGTCCTTGTGGCCGGTGATCAGGGCGTGCACTGGCGCGTTGAAACCGAGCGCCGCGGCGTCGGCCGGTACGTCGTGCACGCGCCCGTCCGTGATCATGATGGCGCCCGCCACCCGGTCGCGCGGCACGTCGGAGAGGGCCGAGCTGAGCGCGGTGAACAATCGGGTGCCGTCGGTCTCGCCGTCCGACTGGCCGGCCTCCACGAAGCGGACCTCGAGCCCGGGAATGTGTCCCAGCCGCTCGGCCAGCTGAGCGCGCGCGGCCTCGGTCTGCTGGGTGCGATCGCCGAATTCCTGGCTCGGGCTCTTGTCGACGATCACGGCCGCGATCGAGGACAGCGGATCGCGATCCTCGCGCGTCAGCGACGGATTGGCGAGCGCCAGCACGAACAAAGCGAGCGCCAGGATGCGGACGAGGGCGCCGCGGCTGCGGGCCAGCACCAGCATGGCGGCGAGCACCAGCGTCACCACCAGGGCCCCCCACAGCAGATAGGTTGGCACGAGCGGCGAGAATGCGATGCCGAAATTCATCGGTGTGCGGTCTCCTACTGTCCCAGCCGCTCGAGTAGCGCCGGGATATGGACCTGGTCGGCCTTGTAGTTGCCGGTCAGCGTGTACATCACGATGTTGACGCCGGCCCGGAAGGCGAATTCGCGCTGGCGCGGCTCGTTCGCCACCAAGGGCAGCATGGCCTGGCCGTCCGGCCGCATCGCCCAGGCGCCGGCGAGATCGTTCGACGTGATGATGATCGAGGAGACCCCGTCGCCGGCCCGCGCCGGGCGGTTCGATTCATTGTCGTCGCTTTCCGCCGGCTGCGCCTCGACCCAGAGCGGGCCGGTGCTGAAGCGACCCGGAAAGTCCTTGAGGAGATAGAACGTCTTGGTCAGGACGTGGTTCTGCGTCACCTTGTCGAGCTCGGGAATATCGAGCGAGGACAGAATGTTTCGCAGCGCCAGCATGCCGGGCCCACGCGCATCGCCGCCGGGTCCCGGGGGCGCTTCGATCGCGTCGCGGGTGTCGAACAGCACCGTGCCGCCCTGCTTCATATAGGCGTCGATGCGCTGCAGCGCCTCGGCCGACGGCTTGCCCGCGTTAGCCGCGATCGGCCAATAGATCAGCGGATAGAACGCGAGCTCGTCGCGGGCGGGATCGAGCCCGGTCGGCTCGGCGGCTTCGAGCGCCGTGCGTTGCGCCAGGAAAAGCGTGAGGCCCTGCAGCCCGGCCTTGCTGACCCGGTCCACCTCTTCGTTGCCGGTGACGATATAGGCGAGCCTTGTTTCCAGGGCCGCCTTCCAGGGCGCATCCTTGGCGGCATCC
>DASYFD010000272.1:0-3056 GCA_036498625.1 Xanthobacteraceae bacterium
ATCAAACTTGGCATCCATCAGCAAAGTCTCCGCCCGGGCCTTGTATCGAATCCGCACCGCTGTTTCACGTGAAACATCGTTTCGCGGTCATTTGCCGATGCAGAAATCCCGGAAGATCACGTCCAGAATGTCCTCGACCCCGATGCGCCCGGTCAGCCGTTCGAGCGCTCGGGTCGCCAGCCTGATCTGCTCGGCGAGCAGCTCCTCGCCGCCCTGCGGGCCCAGTTGCGCCGCACCCTCCAGGGCCTGCGCCGTCTCGTGCAACGCGACCCGATGGCGCTCGCGCGTCACCAGCGCCGGCTCGGCGGTGAAAAACCCTTCTGCGAATCCAGCCAATTTCCGTACCAAATCGTCAATCCCGGCCCCGCTAATTGCCGATATGGTTAACCAAGTATGACCAGGGACCCGATCCGCCACTTCCGATAACACCGCCTGTGCCCCACCTGGCGGCAGCAAATCCACCTTGTTGAGCACGATCCAGTGCGCGGTCCCGCTTGCCTGCTGGGCCGGCAAGCCCCCGGCCGCAACCTCCGCTGCATCCGTCACCCACAGCACCAGGTCCGCATCGCTGACGGCGTCGCGGGCGCGCCGCACCCCCTCCTGCTCCACCGGGTCGCTGGCATCCCGCAAACCCGCCGTATCCCGCATCGTCACCGGGAAACCCGCCAGATCGAGCTGAACCTCGATGACATCGCGGGTGGTGCCGGCATGGGGAGACACGATGGCGGCTTCGCGCCGGGCCAGACGATTGAGCAGGGTCGACTTGCCCACATTGGGCGGTCCCGCGATGGCAACCGAAAGGCCTTCGCGCAATCGCTCACCCTGTCCGGCCGCGGCGGCCTGCCGGATCTCGCCCAGCAGCGGACCGATGATCTCGAACGCGCGCGCGGCCAAATCGCCCGGCACATCGCCCTCGTCCGAAAAATCGATGCCCGCCTCCACCAGGGCCAGCGCTTCGATCAGCCGACCGCGCCAGGTCTCAGCCCGGTTCCCCAAAAGGCCCTTAAATTGCCGGAGCGCCTGCCGGCGCTGCGCCTCGGTGTCTGCATTGATCAGATCCCCCAGGCCCTCCACTGCGGTCAGATCGAGGCGACCGTGCTCGAAGGCCCGGCGGGTGAACTCGCCCGCCTCCGCCATGCGGAATCCTTCGAGACGGCCCAACACGTCAAAAATGCGCGCCACGATGGCGCGGCCGCCATGAACCTGTAGCTCCACCATGTCCTCGCCGGTCTCGCTGGCCGGCCCCGGAAACCACAGTGCCAGAGCTTCATCGATCATTTCCTGGCCGGCCGGATCGCGCAGGCGCGCGAAGGTCGCCCGCCGTGGTTCTGGAATCCGGCCCATGGTGGCCAGCAGCCCCTGCCGGGCGGCGGGTCCCGAAATCCGGATGACCGCGATAGCGGCTGGGGGCCGGCCCGACGAAAGGGCGAAGATGGTGTCGCGGTCATCGCTCAAGATGGCGGCCTTAAGAATTCAACCCGGGGAGCCTGCAGGAATGAGAACTGTGCGTTATCCTAAGTTCCAACAGAACGCGACCGGAACCCCACATGACAGCTTCCCAAAGCACCCACGAGAATCGCCTCGCCCACGAGACCAGTCCCTATTTGCTGCAGCACAAGTCGAATCCGGTCGATTGGTGGCCTTGGGGGCCGGCCGCCTTGGTGGAAGCCAAACGCACCAACAAACCGATCCTGCTTTCGGTCGGCTATGCGGCCTGCCATTGGTGCCACGTCATGGCCCACGAAAGCTTCGAGGACGAAGCCACTGCCGCGGTGATGAACGAGCTTTTCGTCAACATCAAAGTGGACCGGGAAGAGCGCCCCGATATCGATCAAATCTACATGTCGGCGCTGCATCTCCTGGGCGAGCGCGGCGGCTGGCCCATGACCATGTTCCTCACCCCCGACGGCGAGCCGTTCTGGGGTGGCACATATTTTCCCAATACCAGCCGATTCGGCCGGCCCGGCTTTACGGATGTGTTGCGCAACGTATCGCGCATTTTCCACGAGGAGCCGCAGAACGTGGAGCAGAACCGGGCCGCCATCATGGCCCGCCTGGCGGAGAGCGCGCGCCCCAAAGGCCAGGTCACCATCGGGGCAGCCGAGCTCGACCGCGCTGCCGCCCAGATCGGCGGCCTGATTGATCCCCTGCACGGCGGCTTGCGCGGCGCGCCGAAATTTCCCCAGGCCATGATGCTGGAATTTCTCTGGCGGGCGGGACAGCGCACCGGTACGCAGCGCTATTTTGCCGCCGTCGAATTGACTCTTGAGCGCATTTGCCAGGGCGGCATCTACGATCACTTGGGTGGCGGCTTCTCGCGTTATTCGGTCGACGAGCGCTGGCTGGTCCCGCATTTCGAGAAAATGCTCTACGACAATGCGCTGTTGCTCGAGTTGCTTGGGCTCGCCTATCAGCGCTCCGGCCGGGAGTTGTTCCGCACCCGTGCGCGCGAAACTGTCGGCTGGCTGGTGCGCGAGATGACCACCTCGGAGGGCGCCTTCAGTGCCTCGCTCGATGCCGATTCGGAAGGCGAGGAAGGCAAGTTCTATGTCTGGTCGCGCGCCGAGATCGCGCAGGTGCTGGGCCAGGAGGACGCCGCGTTTTTTTCGGCACGCTATGACGTGACCCCCGACGGCAACTTCGAGGGTCACAATATCATGAACTGTCTCAATGACTTACCGCGCAACATGGAGGACGAGGAAAGGCTCGCGCCGTTGCGCGAGAAATTGCTGGCGGCGCGCAGCCGACGGGTTCGGCCCGGGCTCGACGACAAGATTCTCGCCGACTGGAACGGCCTCATGATCGCCGCCCTGGTCAATGCCGGGGTCATTCTGGATGAGCCGTCATGGCTGCAAGACGCCGCCCGCGCCTTTCTGTTCATCGATGCCAAGATGAGCCATGGCGATCGCCTGGGCCATTCCTGGCGCGATGGGCGCCTGTTATTTCCGGGCCTCGCCTCCGACCATGCCGCCATGATTCGCGCCGCTTTGGCGCTCCATGAGGCGACCGGCGACAGCGGCTATCTGGAGCGGGCGCTGGCCTGGCAGGCCGGGCTA
>DASYFD010000273.1:0-9341 GCA_036498625.1 Xanthobacteraceae bacterium
CGGCGGCTCGGTGCATTTCATCATCAACAACCAGATCGGCTTCACCACCTATCCGCGCTACTCGCGCTCCTCGCCGTTCCCCTCCGACGTCGCCAAGATGATCGAGGCGCCGATCTTTCACGTCAACGGCGACGATCCGGAAGCCGTGGTGTTCGCCGCCAAGGTGTCGACCGAGTTCCGGCAGAAGTTTCAGAAGCCGGTCGTCATCGACATGTTCTGCTACCGGCGGCACGGCCACAACGAGGGCGACGAGCCGTCCTTCACCCAGCCGCTGATGTACAAGGCGATCGCCGCCCATCCGACCACGGTCGAGATCTACGGCAAGAAGCTGGTGGGCGACGGGGTGCTCACCGACGGCGAGGTCGAGAAGATGAAGGCGGACTGGCGGGCGCGGCTCGACGTCGAGCTCGAGGCCAGCCAGAGCTATCGGCCCAACAGCGCCGACTGGCTCGACGGCCGCTGGGCCGACATCAAGGCGGCGCGCGATGTCGACGATCCGCGCCGCGGCAATACCGGGGTGGCACTCGAGACCTTGCAGGACATCGGCGCGAAGCTCACCGCCATCCCCAAGGGTTTCCACGCCCACAAGACCATCCAGCGCTTCCTCGATGCCCGTCGCAAGTCGATCGAGACCGGTATCGGCATCGACTGGTCGACCGGCGAGGCGCTCGCCTTCGCGTCGCTTCTGCTCGACGGCCATCCGGTACGGCTCTCGGGCCAGGACAGCGAGCGCGGCACCTTCTCGCAACGCCATTCCGTGCTGGTCGATCAGGAGAACGAGGACCGTTTCGTGCCCCTCAATCACCTGCGCGACGGGCAAAGCCGTTTCGAGGTGGTCAACTCGATGCTGTCGGAAGAGGCGGTGCTCGGCTTCGAGTACGGTTATACGCTGGCCGAGCCCAATGCGCTGACGCTCTGGGAGGCGCAGTTCGGCGATTTCGCCAACGGCGCCCAGGTGGTGTTCGATCAGTTCATCTCCTCGGGCGAGCGCAAGTGGCTGCGCCTGTCGGGACTGGTCTGCCTGCTGCCGCATGGCTACGAGGGGCAGGGACCGGAGCATTCCTCCGCGAGGCTCGAGCGCTTCCTGCAGATGTGCGCGGAAGACAATATGCAGGTCGCCAACTGCACCACGCCGGCCAACTACTTTCACATCCTGCGCCGGCAATTGAAGCGCGATATCCGCAAGCCGCTCATCCTGATGACGCCGAAATCGCTGCTGCGCCACAAGCGGGCGGTGTCGCGGCTCGACGAGCTCGGACCGGCCACCACCTTCCATCGCCTGTTGTGGGACGATGCGCAGCTGCTGCCCGACGAGAAGATCAAGCTCGTGCCCGACGACAAGATCAGGCGCGTCGTGCTCTGCTCCGGCAAGGTCTATTACGATCTCTACGAGGAGCGCGAGAAGCGCGGCATCGATGATGTCTACATCCTGCGGGTCGAACAGCTCTATCCGGTGCCGCTCAAGGCGCTGGTGCAGGAGCTCGGCCGCTTCAAGTCGGCCGAGCTGGTGTGGTGCCAGGAGGAGCCGCGCAACATGGGCGCCTGGCACTTCATGGAGCCCTATCTGGAATGGGTGCTCAAGCAGATCGGCGCCAGCCGCGACCGCCCGCGCTATGCCGGACGCGCCGCCTCGGCCGCCACCGCCACCGGGCTGATGCCCAAGCATTTGGTGCAGCTCAAGGCGTTTCTCGATGAGGCGCTGGGGTGAGGCGTCATGCCGGCACCGGTCAGCCTCTGCAAATTTGGTCGCGCTGATGACGCGGGAAGGATCACGACATGACTGACATCCGGGTTCCGACGTTGGGCGAATCGGTGACCGAGGCGACCATCGGGAAGTGGTTCAAGCATGCGGGCGACGCGGTCGCGGTCGACGAGCCGCTGGTGGAGCTCGAGACCGACAAGGTGACCATCGAGGTGCCGTCGCCGGCGGCCGGCGTGCTCGCCGAGATCGCCGCCAAGGACGGCGAGACCGTGGCGGTCGGCGCGCTGCTCGGCCAGATCCGGGATGGCGCGGGCGCGGCTCCCGCCGCCAAGCCCAAGCCTGCGGCTGACAAGCCCGCGCCTGAAAAGTCGAGTCCGGCCGCCGCGCCGCCGCCGGCTCCTGCAACGCCGGTCGGCGCAGCAACGCCCGCGCCAGCGGCGCCAGCCGCCAAGGTCGCGCCCGCCGACATGACGGTGCCGCCTTCGGTGCGCAAGCTCGCGAGCGAGACCGGCCTTTATGTCTCCACGGTGCCGGGCTCCGGCAAGGACGGCCGCGTCACCAAGGGCGACATGATGGCGGCGATCGAGCGCGCCGCCGCCTCCCCGATGCCGGTCGCCGCCGCTCCGGTGCAGGCGCGCGCGCCTTCTCCCGCCGACGATGCGGCACGCGAGGAACGCGTGCGCATGACCCGGCTGCGGCAGACCATCGCGCGCCGCCTCAAGGACGCGCAGAACACCGCCGCCATGCTCACGACCTTCAACGAGGTCGACATGAGCGCGGTGATGCATACCCGCAACCAGTACAAGGAGCTGTTCGAGAAACGCAATGGCGTGAAGCTCGGCTTCATGAGCTTCTTCGTGCGCGCCTGCGTGCAGGCCTTGAAGGAGATACCGTCCGTCAATGCCGAGATCGACGGCACCGACATCGTCTACAAGAACTACTACCACATCGCGGTGGCGGTCGGTATCGACAAGGGCCTGGTGGTGCCGGTGCTGCGCGACTGCGACGCCAAATCGTTCGCCCAGATCGAGAAGGAGATCGCCGATTTCGGCCGCCGCGCCCGCGACGGCGCCCTCAAGCTCGAGGAGATGCAGGGCGGCACCTTCACGATCTCCAACGGCGGCGTCTACGGCTCGCTGATGTCGACCCCGATCCTCAACGCCCCGCAGTCCGGCATCCTGGGCATGCACAAGATCCAGGAGCGGCCGGTGGTGGTGGCCGGCAAGATCGAGATCCGGCCGATGATGTATCTGGCGCTCTCCTACGATCACCGCATCGTCGACGGCCGCGAGGCGGTGAGCTTCCTGGTGCGGGTCAAGGAATGCCTGGAGGATCCGGCGAGGCTGGTGCTGGAATTGTGATATGCTGGCGGAATGCCGGTCGTCGCAATCATAAATGGGATCAGGATCGAGTTTTATTTCGATGAGCATCCGCCACCGCACTTTCACGCCACGGTACGGGGAATTCGTGGCTCAGATCGACCTCGAGACCCTGGAAATAATAAAGGGAAGCCTGCCGAGGCCACAGATGCGTACTATTCAGCAATGGGCAACAACTAGGCGCCAGGCATTGAGAAGAGCCTGGGATGTGTGCAATGCCGGCGGAAATCCTGGGAGCATTGAATGAACGAGATACCCCGCATCGTGACGGCCGAGCCGATCATCCATGGCGTGCTGAAAATTCAGTGGGACGATGGTTATGCGGGAATCGTCGACCTGCGGCCGGTCATCGCGCGTGGAAGAATCTTCACCTATCTGCAGGAGCCGGAGAACTTTGAAAAGCTCAAGATCGAAGAATATGGCCACGGCATCGTGTGGGTAAACGAAAAAGGCGAAGAAATCGATCTTGGCGCCGACTCGCTCCGCCAGCGTGCCGAAAAACAGGCGGAGCTCAACCGCGTTGCCGGCTGACCAGCGTAGAGGAAGGTCATGAGTAAGCATTCCGATCTCGTTACTCATCTCAAGACTGAGATCGCCGGCCTCGAGATTCGATTGGTGGGGTTTCAGGAGAGGATGGGCGAACGCTTCGATCAGTTGCTCGAGTTGTTGAATTCCGGCTTCCGATCGCTCCACGACCAAATTCAATCCCTCGAGCGCAGCTGAGTCTCATGCCCTACGATCTCGTCGTCATCGGCTCCGGTCCCGGCGGCTATGTGTGTGCCATCCGGGCGGCCCAGCTCGGCATGAAGGTGGCGGTGGTGGAGAAGGACGCCACCTTCGGGGGCACCTGCCTCAATGTGGGCTGCATTCCCTCGAAGGCTTTGCTGCATGCCTCCGAGCTGTTCGAAGAGGCCGGGCACGTGTTCGGCCACATGGGCATCGGGGTCGGCAAGCCCAAGCTCGATCTCGCCGCCATGATGAAGTTCAAGGACGAGGGGGTCGACGGCAACGTCAAGGGCGTCGCCTTCCTGTTCAAGAAAAACAAGATCGAGAGCTTTCACGGCTTCGGGCAGATCGCCGGCACCGGCATGGTCGAGGTGAAGGGCGCCGACGGAAAGACCCAGATGCTCGACACCAAGGCGATCGTCATCGCGACCGGCTCGGACGTGGCCAGGCTGCGCGGCGTCACCATCGACGAGAAGCGTGTCGTCTCATCGACCGGCGCGCTGGTGCTTGAGAAGGTGCCGCAGCGCCTGCTGATCGTCGGCGCCGGCGTGATCGGGCTCGAGCTCGGCTCGGTGTGGCGGCGGCTGGGCGCGGAGGTGATCGTGGTGGAGTTCCTCGACCGCGTGCTGCCCGGCATGGATGGCGAGGTGTGCCGGCAGTTCCAGCGCCTGCTCGAGAAGCAAGGCATCACGTTTCATCTGTCGTCCAAGGTGACGGGGGTCGACAGCTCGGGCGCGCGACTCAAGGCGCAGATCGAGCCGGCCGCCGGCGGCGCCGCGCAGTTGATCGAGGCCGACGTGGTGCTGGTCGCCATCGGCCGCGTGCCCTACACGGAAGGCCTCGGGCTCGAGACCATCGGGGTGCAGATGGACGCTCGCGGCCGCGTCGTCGTGGATGCGCATTTCGCCACCCACGCGCCCGGCATCTATGCCATCGGGGATGCGATCGCGGGCCCGATGCTGGCCCACAAGGCCGAGGACGAGGGCGTGGCGGTCGCCGAGATATTGGCGGGCCAGGCCGGCCACGTGAACTACGACGTGATCCCCAACGTGGTCTATACGGCGCCCGAGATCGCCTCGGTGGGCAAGACCGAGGAGGAGCTGAAAGCCGCGGGCGTCGCCTACAAGTCCGGGAAGTTCCCCTTCACCGCCAATGGCCGCGCCAAGGTCAATCTCCAGACCGACGGCTTCGTGAAGATCCTGGCCGATGCGACGACCGATCGCGTGCTCGGCGTGCATATCGTGGGAGCGGATGCCGGCAACATGATCGCAGAGGCCGCCGTCGCCATGGAGTTCGGCGCTGCCGCCGAGGACATCGCCCGCACCTGCCACGCCCACCCGACCCTGAGCGAGGCGGTGAAAGAGGCCGCCATGGCGGTCGACAAGCGCTCTATCCATATGTGAGGGGGAGGGGAACAATCGGAGCTGCATCGATGATGCGCCGCCTGCTGCGCCCGTTCCTGATCCTGCTCGCCCTGTTTTTCCTGCTGGAGGCGTGGCTGTGGACCCATCTCGAGCCGCTGGTGGCTTGGGTGGTCGCCCTCATTCCGCTGCAGGGGCTCAAAGCCAGGATTGCGGCCGCCATCAAGCGGCTGTCGCCGGCCGCCACCCTGGCGGTGTTCACGGTGCCGTTCCTGGTGCTGTTTCCGCTCAAGTTTCTCGAGTTCTGGCTGCTGGCGCATCGCCACTGGGTGGGCGCCATCCTGACGCTGATCGCCGCCAAGCTGCTCGGCCTCGGCATCACCGCCTTCGTGTTCGGGGTGGCGCGGCCGAAGCTGCTGCAGATGCCCTGGTTTGCCCGCTTCTATCAATGGACCCTGTGGTTGCTCGAGCGCGCCCATGCGCTGGTCGATCCGATCAAGGAGCGCATCAGGATCTGGCTGCGCATGTTCTCGCCCGCGCGCGCCGGGCGCGCCACGCGGCTGTTCCGGCGTATCCGCCGCCGCATGCAGGGCACGCGGCCGGCGGTTTGATACTTAATGACCGGCAGCCGGCCCGGCATGCTCGAACCAGTGCTGCAGGTGCTCCAGCGCCTCGGGAGAGAACAATCCAAAGCCCATGAAGATGAGCCCGATCGCGCCGATACCGGCGGCGCCATAAACCAGCAGCAGCATGCCGGTGATGACCGATGCCGATGCCAGCACGATGCCGATCTGGAACGCGGCCGAGGCGAGCTCGTAATTCTCGTATTTAGCGAGATTGGTATCGCGCTGGTGCTCGAGCTCCTGGGCCCGCTTGGTGAGCTCCTTGCGGCCTTCGTTGGTGGACGGTTCCGACTCATAGCGATCGATGGTCTTCTTCCAGGTATCGATCTGCTTCTCCATCGCGGCCTTGGCCGCCGGGTCCGCGAGAACCGCGATCGCATTGGTCTCCCCGGCGGTGCGCAGCACGGTCTGGCGGATGGTCTTGGCCTGGAAGAAATTCCACAAATCCGAGGCCTGGATGTTCTG
The DNA here is from genome assembly GCA_036498625.1 of Xanthobacteraceae bacterium. Classification (GTDB taxonomy): domain Bacteria; phylum Pseudomonadota; class Alphaproteobacteria; order Rhizobiales; family Xanthobacteraceae; genus VAZQ01. Next base: position 6,257 of record DASYFD010000273.1, read on the forward strand.
GGACAGCGCCGCGGTCTGCGCGCCCTTGCCCAGCGTCTCGGAAAACGCCAGGAACAGTGCCAGCACCGCGATCACCAGCGCGATCTTCTTGTTGGAATGCGCCGCGTGCTCGACGTGCTCGGCGTGCTCCAGATGCTCGTGTACGTCGCTCATAGTCGTCCCCTGTGGCTGATTCGGTCAGCGGACGATTGAACCAACCCGGCGCCGGGCGCAAGGGCCAAGGCACCAGTGTCGCGGATTAATGTTTTGTGACCACGTCTTGATCAAGACGCTTTGCGGGCGCGCGGGTGGGCGCTGCGATAGACCTCGAGCAGCCGTTCCGAGTCGACCGCGGTGTAGACCTGCGTGGTCGACAGCGAGGCGTGCCCCAGCAATTCCTGGATGGAGCGCAGGTCGCCGCCGCGCGCCAGCAGATGAGTGGCGAAGGAATGCCGCAACGCATGCGGGGTCGCGGTTTCGGCGAGACCGAGCACGCCGCGCAACCGTTCCATGGTGAGCTGCACGATCCGGGGCGAGAGCGGCCCGCCCTTGGCGCCGATGAACAGGGGGCCGTCGGGGTGCAGCGCGCTCGGGCACAGCGCCACATAGTCGGCCACCAGCTCGAGCACCTGCCGAAGCACCGGGACCATGCGTTGCTTGTTGCCTTTGCCGGTCACCGTGATGGCGTCGCCCGCCCCCGGCGTCGGCACCTCCTTGCGCTTGAGGCTGAGCGCCTCGGAGATGCGCAGACCCGAGCCATACAGCAAGCCGAGCACGGCGGCATCGCGGGCGAAAATCCAAGGCTCGCGGTCCTCGCCGGCCCGCGCCTCGCTTTGGGTGACGCTCCGCGCCGACGCCATCGCCAGCGGCTTCGGCAATGTCTTGGCGATCTTGGGCGAGCGCACCGCAAACAGCGCCCCGATCTTGCCGCCGCGGTTGCGCTCCAGGAAGCGGGCAAAGGAACGCGCGCCGGCGAGCCCGCGCGCGAGCGAGCGTCCGCTGGTGCCGTCTGCCCGCCGCGCCGCCATGAAGGCCCGGATGTCCGGGGGCGCCAGGCGGGCCAGCCGCTGCAGCGTCACCCGGCCGCCCAGGTGCTCGCACAGGAACGCCAGAAACTGCCGCACGTCGCGTTCATAGGCCTCGCAGGTCTTGGGCGACATGCGCCGCTCGGCCGACAGATGCGAGAGCCAGCGCACGACCTGTGCCGCCACCGCGGCATCCGCACTCAGGAGCTCGCGGTCCGGATTGGCGGCTTCGCGTGCGGCAGTCGGCAAGCCTGTTCTCCGATTCGGTCATCCGTGGGGGCGCCTCTTGTGGGCGCCCGCAGCACCGATAGGGCGGCCACAAGGGCCGCCCCTGCGTGGCCTTGACAGCAGGAGCATAATCCCACCCGCTGCCTTACGGTCTCTTAAATTTTCAAGAATCGCTCCATGGCGTCGCGTGTCGTCGATATCCTGCTGCCGGTCGCTCTCGACCAGGCCTATTCGTACCGCGTGGCGGCCGACATGGAGCTTGCGCCGGGCGATCTGGTCAGCGTGCCGCTCGGTGCTCGCGTCGCCACCGGGGTGGTGTGGGCGGAGAATCCGGCGCCCAATCCGCGCCTCGACAACCGGCTGAAACATGTCGAGGAGCGGCTCGACATCCCGCCGCTCAAGCCGGAGCTGCGCCAATTCGTCGATTGGGTCTCGGGCTATTGCCTCGGTGCCCGCGGCATGGTGCTGCGCATGTGCCTGCGCATGGGCGAGCATCTGGGGCCCGCGCGCGAGCGCCTCGGCGTGCGGCTCAACGGAGCACCGCCCAGGCGCATCACGCCGGCGCGCCAGCGCGTGCTGACGCTGCTGGCCGATGGGCTCGCGCGCGCCAAGGGCGAGGCCGCGGAAGAAGCCGGCGTCTCGGCCGGCGTCATCGACGGATTGATCGATGAAGGCACGCTCGAGACCCTGGTGCTGCCGCCCGAGCCGATCGCGTTGCCGGTCGACGCCGACCACCTGGCGCCCGATTTTACCCCCGCGCAGCGCGCCGCCGCCGATGTGCTGCGCGCGACCGTGGCGCAGAGCGGTTATTCGGTGAGCTTGATCGACGGCGTCACCGGCTCGGGCAAGACGCAGGTCTATTTCGAGGCGGTGGCCGAGGCGGTGCGGCGCGGCCGCCAGGTTCTCATCCTGATGCCGGAGATTGCGCTCACCTCCCAGGTGCTCGACCGCTTTGCGGAGCGCTTCGGGGTGCGGCCGGCCGAATGGCACTCGCAACTCACCCCGCGCAAGCGCGCCCGCACCTGGCTCGCGGTGGCGGCCGGTGAGGTGAGCGTGATCGTCGGCGCCCGCTCGGCCCTGTTCCTGCCCTACCGGGATCTCGGCCTCATCATCGTGGATGAGGAGCATGATCCCGCCTACAAGCAGGAGGACGGCGTCCACTACCATGCCCGCGACATGGCGGTGGTGCGCGGCCATATCGCGAAAATTCCGGTGCTGCTCGCTTCCGCGACCCCCTCGGTCGAGACCGAGGTCAATGCCCGGCGCGGCCGTTATGCGCGGCTGCATCTGCCGGAGCGCTTCGGCGGCCAGCATATGCCGGTGATCGAGGCGATCGATCTGCGCCAGGAAGGCCCGCCGCCCGGACGCTTCGTGGCGCCGCGGCTGGCGCAAGCCGTGCAGGCTGCGCTCGAGCGCGGCGAGCAGGCGTTGTTGTTCCTCAATCGGCGCGGCTACGCGCCGCTGACGCTCTGCCGCAAATGCGGCTATCGGCTGGCCTGCCCGAACTGCGATGCCTGGCTGGTCGATCACCGCTTCAAGCGCCGCCTGGTGTGCCATCACTGCGGCTACTCGTTGCCGCAGCCCGAGCAATGCCCGCATTGCTCGGCGCCTGCGAGCTTCGTGGCGTGCGGTCCAGGCGTGGAGCGGCTGGAGGAGGAGGCGGTCACGTTGTTTCCCGGGAGGCGGATCATGGTGCTGTCCAGCGATCTCGTCACCTCGGTCGAGCGCATGCGCAGCGAGCTCGCCGAGATCGAGCAGGGCCTGGTCGACATCGTGATCGGCACCCAGCTGGTCGCCAAGGGGCATCACTTTCCCAAGCTCAATCTGGTCGGCGTGGTCGATGCCGATCTCGG
>DASYFD010000274.1:0-20568 GCA_036498625.1 Xanthobacteraceae bacterium
CCCATGAGTTCGAGCAGATACGCCATGCGTTCGACCTGAGAATCATGCCGTTCGTCGATCCCGACGCGCTGGTGCGGGTCAAGGCCACGCGGTGGCTGGGATGGACGCAGGATAAATGAGGCGCGAGATGGTCCGCAGCGACCGGCCGGACGGATTGTCATGAGGAATCCGGGCATGAAACCTTTCCTGCGGGCCGTCCTGCTGGCGGTCATGGCCGACGGCGCGGCGGCTCTGATCGCCCCGGCATCGGGGCAGGTGGCGCCGGAGTTCAGCAACCAGAAGATCGTGCTGTTCGAGCACGTCAAGGGCGACGGCGGCTACTGGACCACGACCCTGGCCGACCCGGGTAACGCCGATAAAGCCAAGCAGGCGGAGCAACCGATGAGTCCCGACCGCAAGGCGGTCAGGGACGGCATGATGCAGCGGCGCGTGCTGGAGGAATATGCCGAATTCCTCTCCCCGCTGCGATTGCCGCGCACGCTGCGGGTGTTTGCCAGCGACTGCAAGGGCAACGCCTGGGACAGTCCCTATTACGACCTCGATCCTTTCCACCGCTGGATGAACATCTGCTACTCGTTCATCGCCGATGCCGAAAAGAAGGCCGAGTACCTGGTTCAGAACCAGGCCAAGATGAAATTGTGGACTCCGGTCTCGAAGGAGCAATTGCGGGCCGGGCTGCTCGCGGCCACGCTGCTGCACGAAACCGGTCACGCCGTGTTCGATCTCATGGATGTCCCGGTTTTCGGCCGCGAGGAGGACGCCGCCGACCAGATGGCCGCGTTCATTGCGGTGCAGTTCGGCAAGGCCAATGCCAGAACGGTCATCAAGGGCTTCGCCTATTACTGGGGATATGAAGCGATCGTCGACAAGGCGGATCCGGGCGCGGTGGTCATCGACCCGAGCGATCCGAAATATCCCAAGGACGATCCCAACTTGCGCTGCTTTGTTGACGCATTCTGTGCCTTCTCCGATCAGCACGGCACCGCCAGCCAGCGCATGTACAATGTGCTATGCTTGGCCTACGGCGGCGATCGTGCGGCGTTCCAGGATCTCGTCGACTCGCACTGGCTGCCGGCAGACCGTGCAAAAAATTGCGACAGCGAATACCAGCAGGTGTATTTCGCCTTCAGCAAGACCGTGTTTCCCTTCATCGACCAGGCGCAGATGAAGAAGGTGCAGGCCCGGCAGTGGTTCGATCCGCAAGAGACCAAAGAGAAGTAGGCGCCCCGAACCCGGCGGTCGATGATCCGGGCCCCAAACGGCGTCGGCGCCGGAGCGGTGCCAAAAGCGGATGACTTGTTCCATCAGATAGGACGGATCGCATGGACATCTTGGTAAGCGAGGTCGGCCCGCGCGACGGTCTGCAGAGCGTCAAGCGCGTCATGGCGACGTCCGACAAGCACCGCTGGATCGCGGCGCTGGCAGAGGCCGGGTTGCGCGAGATCGAGGTCGGCTCGTTCGTGTCGCCGCGCGCGCTGCCGCAGATGGCCGATTGCGCGCAGGTGGTGGCGCAGGCGCTGACCATCCCGGGCCTTGAGGTGGTGGTGCTGGTGCCGAGCTTCAAATATGCGCAGCTTGCGTTCGAGGCCGGCGCCCATGTGCTCACCATTCCGGTTTCCGTGAGCGAGCCGCATTCGCTCAGCAACATTCGCAAGACCCATGCCGAGATCATTGCGGATGTGCGCGCCATCGTGGCGCTGCGCAACGAACGCTACCCTTCCGTCCAGGTGGATGCCGGGCTGTCGACCGCCTTCGGCTGCACCATCCAGGGAACGGTGCCGGAGGACGACACGCTGCGCATGGCGGTCACCATGGCGGAATGCGGCGTCGATGTGATCAATCTGGCCGACACGGTGGGCTACGCCAATCCGGCACAGATCAAGCGCCTGTTCAGCCGCCTGCGGCAGGCGGTCGGACAAAAGAGCGGCGGCGCCCATCTGCACAATACCCGCGGGCTGGGGCTTGCCAATGTGGTGGCGGCGCTCGATGCCGGCGTGACCACCTTCGATTCCTCCCAGGGCGGCATCGGCGGCTGTCCCTACGCGCCCGGCGCCACTGGCAATATCGTGACCGAGGATCTGGTCTTCCTGCTCGAATCCATGGGGCTTTCAACCGGCATCGACCTCGATCGGCTGCTGGCTGCGCGCGCTACCTTGAGCGAGGCGCTGCCGGGCGAGACGCTCTATGGCTATCTGCCGCAGGCGGGACTGCCGAAGGGATTTGTGGTTTCAGCCCGGAGGGCGGCATGACGCTCCCGCTGCAGGGCATCCGGGTCGTCGAGTTCTCCCACATGGTGATGGGGCCGAGCTGCGGGCTGGTGCTCGGCGACCTCGGGGCCGACGTGATCAAGATCGAGCCGGTCGGGGAGGGCGACAATACGCGCCGACTGCCCGGCTCCGGCGCGGGCTTCTTCCAGGCCTTCAACCGCAACAAGCGAAGCCTCGCCCTCGACGTCAAATCCGAGAAGGGCCTGGCCTTCGCGCGCCGCCTGATCGCGCGCGCGGACGTGCTCACGGAGAACTTCCGGCCCGGCGCCCTCGACCGGCTCGGGCTCGGCTACGCGGCGCTCAAACCGGAGAATCCCGGTCTCATCTACTGCTCGCTCAAGGGGTTCCTGTCCGGCCCTTATGAAAACCGCGCCGCGCTCGACGAGGTGGTGCAGATGATGGGCGGGCTTGCCTACATGACCGGCCCGCCGGGGCGCCCCTTGCGCGCCGGCGCTCCTGTCAACGACATCATGGGCGGCATGTTCGCCGTGATCGGCATCCTGGCGGCCCTGCAGGAGCGTGGGCGAACCGGCCACGGCCAGCTGGTGCGCAGCGCCTTGTTCGAGAACAATGCATTCCTGGTCTCGCCCCACATGGCGCAATTCGCCATCACCGGCGAGCCGGCGCCGCCGATGCCGGCGCGCATCTCGGCCTGGGGCATCTATGACGTGTTCGACACCTGCGAGGGCAATCAGATCTTCATCGCGGTGGTCACGGACACGCAATGGCGCGCCTTCTGCGAGGCCTTCGATCGGCCCGACTGGCTGACGGATGCCGGGCTCGCCACCAATCCGCTGCGGGTCGCGGCCCGCGAACGTTTGCTGCCGCATCTGCGCGCGCTGTTCAAATCTCTCACCCGGGCGGAGATCGGACGCATCTGCGAGGCGGCCGCCATCGGCTTTGCGCCGATCCGGCGCCCCGATGAATTGCTCGACGATCCGCATCTGGCGTGCCCCGGCGCCATGATCGAGGTGGCGCTGCCAAAGGGCGGCAGCACGCCGCTCCCGGCCCTGCCGATCGAGATGGACGGGCAGCGCTTGCAGAAGCGTCTCGACATTCCGCGTGTGGGCGAGCACAGCGCCGCCATAGCGCGCGAGCTCGGATGCGAGCCCGAACTGATCGAGGAGCTGGTGGCGGAAGGCGTTCTCGGCGTGGACGCGGCGGTGCCGCCCGCAGCCGGGGCGCCTGATAAGATCAGCGAGATCGCGTCGACCTGATGGGATCGAGGTCCGGCGCCGCGATGTGGCAGGATCGGGGGCTGGCAGGTTCCGGGTGGCGCGCTGGTCCCTGATTTGAGACCAAGGACCGTAGTACCGATCCCGCCCGAGCTGCCAGGAGCCCGCCATGCCGCTTTTGACGATGAAACGGGATGTTGCCCGACCAGCAGGCAACGCCTTATCCGGCAGCTTTTCGTCCGACGACGATCGTTGGGAAGCGGTTCGCCGGCGCGATCCCGCCGCCGTCGGCGCATTCGTGTATGGGGTGCGAACGACCGCCGTCTATTGCCGGCCGTCTTGCGGCGCGCGGCTGCCTCGGCGCGAGAACGTGAGCTTCCATGCCACCTGCGCCGATGCCGAGCGGGCGGGATTGCGGCCCTGCAAGCGTTGCCGGCCGAACGAAAGATTGCCCGGCGGCATGACTATGAGCGCGCGCAGGCCCCGGCAAGGCGCCGGCACGGCGTCACCCGACATTGCCGGAAGGGTCGCGGCGCTCGACTGGGCCGGCATCGCGGCCGCGCTCGACGCGCACGGCTGCGCCACCACCGGTACGCTGCTGACCCCACAGGAGTGCGCCGCGCTCGTCGCCGCCTACGGCTCGGATCAGCTCTACCGGAGCCGGATCATCATGGCCCGGCACGGTTTCGGCCGCGGGGAGTACAAGTACTTCGCTTATCCGCTGCCGGAATCGATCGCGGCGCTGCGAACCGCGCTCTATCCCGCGCTGGCGGCGATCGCCAACCGCTGGAACGAAGCCATGGGGATCGCGGTGCGTTATCCGGAGGATCACCGGGATTTTCTCGACCGCTGCCACGCTGCCGGACAGACCAAGCCGACGCCGTTGCTCCTGCAATACGGCGAGGGCGACTACAATTGCCTGCACCAGGACATCTACGGCGAGCATGTGTTTCCGCTGCAGGCCACGTTTCTGCTCTCGCGCCCGAATGCCGACTTCACGGGCGGAGACTTTGTGCTGACCGAGCAGCGGCCGCGCATGCAGTCGCGGGTGGAGGTCGTGCCGCTCGCGCAGGGCGAGGGCGTGCTCTTTGCTGTCCGCCATCGTCCGGTGCGCGGCACCCGCGGCACCTATCGGGTCAACATGCGCCACGGGGTCAGCCGGCTGCGTTCCGGACACCGGCACACCGCCGGGATAATATTTCATGACGCCAAGTGAGGCTGACCGAGGCCTGCGGAGGTCGCAATGACGCCCAAGGATTTTCGGCGCATCGCGCTCGCGTTGCCCGATGCCAGCGAGGGCGCCCATGGGGGGCATCCCGATTTTCGCGTGGGCAAGAAGGTATTCGCGAGCCTGGGCTACCCGGATGCGGCCTCCGCCATGGTCAAGCTTGCGCCGGAGCAGCAGGCGGTTCTGGTCGCGGCGGAGCCGAAGGTGTTTGTGCCAGTCCCCGGCGGCTGGGGCCGCAAAGGTTCCACCAATGTGCGGCTGGCGGCGGCCGACGCCGCGACGCTCGAGAGTGCGCTCACCATGGCGTGGCGCAACGTCGCCCCCAAGACCCTCCTGCAGCGCCAGGTGCCTCCCCGCCGGGATGGGGCCGGACCGCGGATCAAGGACGCCGCGAAAGTTTCCGGCACCAACCCTGCTCGCGCGGTGGCGCGGATGCGGGCCGCCATGATCGGATCGAAGCTGCCGGACATCGAGGAGGGCACAGCTTACGGCACGCCGTCCCTCAAGCTGCGGGGCAAGTTCCTGATGCGCGTGAAGGACGCGGACACGCTGGTCTTTCGCTGCCCGATCGAGATGAAGGAGGTGCTGATCGAGTCCGCGCCCGCCATCTACTTCGAGACCGATCACTACAAGGGATGGCCCGCGGTCCTGGTCCGGCTGTCGAAGGTCGGCGACGCGGAGCTGCAGGAGTGCCTGCGACGGGCTTGGCGTCTGCAGGCTCCGAAACGGCTGCTCGCGCAGTACCAAGGAGGGGCCGCTGAGGCCAGGAAGAGCAAGCCCCGGAAGCCGGGGAAACGCTGACCCGCGCCGCTCGCCCGACATGATCACGCCGGCAAACCAGGTGAAGGACCGCGACCAAGCCATTCACAGCGAAGAGCTTTGCCGGTTCCCTTTCGGGCCGCATTTTTCCCCAAGTCAGGAACCCGGGCGCGCTTTCAGGCGTTGACGAGATTCATGGGGGGATTTCCGGTATGCTGACTTCGCAATACTTGCGGCGGCAAGCGGCCCTGTGCCTGCGCATAGCAGCGGCGGTCGACGATCAAAGCGTCATTGCGTCATTGCTGCTGATGGCTGAAGAAATCAGCGTCAAAGCCGACGAGATCGACCCGAGCCTCTGCTCGAATGGGAACGGCTGTGGTCGCCCCGAGCCGAGCGGGCAGCGGCCCATCGGCCGGGCAGGCGAGTAGACCGAAAAGGCCCGGCCCTCCTTGCGGTCACGGCCCCGGATGCAGATTTTAAGGGCCCGGGCGCCTCGCCCATATGGCTCATGCGCCTGCCCATGCCCCATGCACTGGCTGACATCCTGGCCGAGGCGAGGCTAGCCGGCCGCGCGCTGGTCGAGTTCGGCCAGCATCTCATCAACCCGACCATCCGGCTCGGGGTCACCGGCCTGTCCCATTCCGGCAAGACCGTATTCATTACCGCCCTGGTGCATGGATTGATGCAGGGTGGCCGCTTCCCGGTGTTCGAGCCGCTGGCGACCGGCCGCATCGCGCGCACGCGACTTTCCCCGCAGCCCGACGATGCGGTGCCGCGTTTCGATTACGAGGGCAATGTGCGCGCGCTCATCGAGGAGCGCCGTTGGCCGGCATCGACCGACCATATCAGCGAGCTGCGTCTCATCATCGATTACCAGTCCCAGCGCGGCGTCGCCCGCACCCTGACCATCGATATCGTCGACTATCCGGGCGAATGGCTGCTCGACCTGCCGCTGCTGACCAAGAGCTACCAGCAATGGTCGGCCGAGAGCCTTGCCTTGTCCGATCATGCGCCGCGGGCCCAGATTGCCGCCCCCTGGCGCGAATATCTGGCGACGCTCGATCCGCTCGGCCCGCAGGACGAGCAGGCGGCGCTGCGGGCGGCGGCGCTGTTCACCCGCTATCTCAAGGCCTGCCGCGACGAGCGTTATGCCATGAGCCTGCTGCCGCCCGGCCGCTTTCTCATGCCGGGCGATCTCGCCGGCTCGCCGGCGCTCACCTTCTCGCCGCTGCAATGGCCGCAGCCGGGCCCGCCGCAAGAGGGCACGCCGCCGGCGGGCTCGCTCGCCGCCATGATGCGGCGGCGGTTCGAGGCCTACAAGGATGTGGTGGTGCGGCCGTTCTTCGAAGGCCATTTCGCCCGTCTCGATCGCCAAATCATTTTGGTCGACGCGCTCGCCGCCTTCAATGCCGGTCCCGAGGCGGTGCGCGATCTCGAAGGTGCGCTCGCTGCCGTGCTCGAATGCTTCCGGATGGGCAAGCGAACCTGGACCAGCGCGCTGTTTCGTCCGCGCGTCGATCGCATCTTGTTTGCCGCCACCAAGGCCGATCATCTGCATCACACCAGCCACGAGCGGCTGGAGGCGATCCTCGCGCGGCTGATCGAGCGGGCTGCCGGGCGGGCGAGTGCCGCCGGCGCCCCCATCGATGTGGTGGCGCTGTCGGCAGTGCGGGCCACCAACGAGGCCAAGGTGCGGCGCGGCCGCGAGGAATTGCCCTGCATCATCGGGGTGCCGGCCGCCGGCGAGGTCGCGGGCGGCGAGATGTTCGACGGTGTCACGCAGGTCGCGATGTTTCCCGGCGATCTGCCGGCCGATCCGAACCAGATGTTCGGCGCCATGCCGTCGTTCCGTGGTCTCGCCAGTGCGGCGCCGCAGGATGTGGATTTCCGCTTCCTGCGTTTGCGCCCTCCGACCTTGGAGCAGGTCGACGGTATAGCGATGCTGCCCCACATTCGCCTTGACCGTGCGCTGCAATTCCTGATCGGAGACCGGATGCCATGAACGAGCATCACCGCCGACCGGCCGCGTTCCGGCTCGACGATCCCAACGTGGTGGTGACGGCGGAGGCGGGGCGCGCCGCCCGCGGCACCGTGCGGGTCATGGTCGAGCCCGAGCCGTCGCTGCCGGCCGTTGTGGAATCCGATCCGCTGCCCCGGCGCGGCTTTGCCTGGGGCACATTGTTCTGGTGCGCGCTCGGCGGGCTCCTGGCGCTCGGCGTCGGCTTGAGCGTAATGCACCTGATCGAGGATCTGTTCGGCCGCAATGCAGAGCTCGGCTGGCTCGGGACGGGGCTCGCCGGTCTCGCCGGGCTCGCCTTCGTGGTGATCGTGCTGCGCGAAGCCTTCGGGCTGTGGCGCCTGCGCAGCATCGAGACGCTGCGTGCGCGCGGCATCGCGACGCTCGCCAGCGACGATCGCGCCGCCGGCCATGCGGTGGTGCACGATGCGCTCGCACTCGCCCGCCACATGCCGCGGTTGGCGCGCGCGCGCGTGCGGCTGGAAGGCCATCTCGAGGATATCATCGACGGCGCCGATCTGGTGCGGCTTGCCGAGCGCGAGCTGATGGAGCCGCTCGACCGCGACGCCCGGCGCATCGTCGGCGACGCCGCCAAGCGGGTCTCGCTGGTCACCGCCGTCAGCCCGCGCGCGCTGGTCGACGTGCTGTTCGTGCTGGTGAGCGCGCTCACGATGGTGCGCCGCCTCGCCTACCTCTATGGCGGCCGGCCCGGCACGCTCGGGGTGATCCGGCTCATGCGCGAGGTCGTCGCCCATCTGGCGCTGACCGGCGGCATGGCGGCCGGCGACAGCCTGATCCAGCAGGTGCTCGGCCACGGCATCGCCGCCAAGGTATCGGTGCGCCTGGGGGAGGGGGTGCTCAACGGGCTCCTCACCGCCCGCCTCGGGCTCGCCGCCATCGAGGTGACGCGCCCGTTGCCGTTCGCCGCCTTGCCGGCGCCCACCCTCTCCGACGTGGCCGGCAATCTCATGCGCCGCGACGCGAAGACAGAGATCGCGGCCCCGGCGGAGATTTGAAATACAGCCGAGGGAATCCCGGTCTCCGCTCATTCCTGCGTAGGCGGGAATCCGGTCCTTCTTCGCAAGATGACTTGATCAGGCCGCAGCCTCGGCGTGCGGGAGAACACAAGCGCCTCGGTCACTCACACACACTCTCGCAAGCGGAATCTCGGTCCATTTTTGCGAGATGACTGGGTCCCCGCTTTCGCGGGGACGAGCGGGATGGTCTGGGGCTAGGCGAAACCCATCGGCGGCTTTTGATGGGTTTCGCAAGTGCTCAACCCATCCTACAATCGCCTCGATGATCAGACGCTTCCTCGCAGGTTCGGCGGTCGCCCTCGCGCTCATGGGCGCAGGCGCAGCTTCTGCGCAGACCTATCCGGCGCATTCGGTGCGCGCCATCGTGGCGTTCGCGCCGGGCGGCGTCACCGATACCTTCACCCGGATCATGGCCCAGAAGCTCAGCGAGAATCTCGGCCAGCAATTCTATGTGGACAATATTGCGGGCGCGACCGGCAATATCGGCACCGCGCAGGCCGCCAAGGCGGCACCCGACGGCTATACTTTGCTGTTCGCCTTCAGCTCCTATGTGGTCAACCCCACTCTGTTCGACAAGATTCCCTATGATCCCGACAAGGACTTCGATCCGGTCACGCTCGCCGTCACCTCGACCACGGTGCTCACCGTCAACCCGATGGTGCCGGCGACCACCGTCAGGGAATTGGTCGCCGTCATCAAAGCCAATCCCGGCAAATACAGCTACTCGACCGCCGGCGCCGGCACGCAGGCCCATCTGGCGGGCGAGCAGTTCCGTCTCTTGCTGGGTCTCGACCTGGTGCATGTGCCCTATAATGGCGGGTCGCCCGCGATCGCTGCGGTGGTCGGCGGACACACCCCCATCGGCTTCTCCTCTCCGGCGGCGTCGCTGCCGCAGATCCGCCAGGGCAACGTGCGCGCGCTCGCCGTTACGGGCAACAAGCGCTCGCAGATCCTGCCGGACGTGCCCACCATGGCGGAGGCCGACTACCCGGAGATCGTGGGCGACAGCTGGGTCGGCGTCCTGGTTCCGGCCGGCACCCCGAAAAACATCGTCAGCCTGCTCCAGCGCGAGATCGCCAAGATCATCGCGGCGCCCGCCATGCAGGCGCGCCTGGCCGAGCTCGGCTATGAGCCGGTCGCAAGCACGCCCTTCGAGTTCGGCACCCGCATCAAAGCCGAGATCGCCACCTGGGGGCAGGTGATCCGCGCCGCCCACATCAAGCCCGAATGACGACAATGGACATGCAGGGCGGGGGACCCATGCTGCCGCGCGAGCGTTGCGATTTTTCGGCCATCGTGGACCGGCCGCCGCTCAAGCTGCCGGGCGGCGCGCGGATCGTCATGTGGACCATCGTCAATTACGAGGTGTGGGACATCGGGCGGCCGATGCCGCGCCAGGTGTTGCCGGCGCCGACCGGGCAGGTCCTCCTGCCCGACGTTCCCAACTGGAGCTGGCACGAATACGGGATGCGGGTGGGAGCCTGGCGGTTCTTCGAGCTGTTCGGGCGCCGCGAAATGAGACCGACGCTGGCCATCAATGCCCGGGTCTGCGAGGACTATCCGCGCGTCGCCGAGCAGGCCAGGCTCGCCAATTGGGAATTCATGGGGCACGGCTACGACCAGATGCCGATCCACAACAGCGAGAACGAGGCCGCGCTGATCGATCGCTGCCTCGGCATTCTGGAGCGGTTTTGCGGGCGGCGGCCACTCGGTTGGCTCGGGCCGGGCCTGACCCAGACCCTGGCGACGCCCGACCTGCTCGCCGCCGCCGGCATCAAATATATCGGCGACTGGGTCTACGACGACGAGCCGACCACCATCCGCACCGCCCACGGCCCGCTGGTCACGCTGCCCTATTCGGTCGAGCTCAACGACATCCCGATGATGATCGTGCAGCATCACGAGAGCGATTATCTATTCCGGCGCGCCGTCGATCAGTTCGAGCGTCTCTATGCGGAGAGCGCCGAGCGCCCCAAGATCATGGCGCTCGCGATCCATCCCTATATCAGTGGCCAGCCGCACCGGATCAAATATCTCGAAGCCATCTACGAGCATGTCCGCAAGTTCGAGGGCGTGCTGCACTGGAACGGCGCGCAGATTCTCGATTGGTACTTGGAGGCGGGGAAAAAATCTGGGTGAAATCGTGGCTGAACTTGTGAGTTGCAGCCCGCCCCAAACCGCCACGTCGCGCATACATTGTTTGCTTGGGGAAAGCGCCGCTCTACGGCGTCCCTCGCCCCGCTTGCGGGGAGAGGGCAACCCGGCAATGAGGAAATCCCAATCTCGGCCCGGTGAGGGGGCGTTTCCACCGGCTCAGACTCGCGGAGGAGCCCCCTCATCCCGACCTTCTCCCCGCACGCGGGGAGAAGGAGTCGAGAGGCCGCGCGTTCGCAAATCCGATAACGAAAATGCGGGCCTGTTGGCCCGCATTGGGTAGCTGCCGAAACGGCGCCGGCTTCAGAACGAGCGGCGCGGGGCGCGGGTGGGGGCGGCGCCGGGGCGTCCGGGCGCGGCGCCGGGGATCACCCGTGGCTTCATCGGCAGCAGGCCTTCGCGCTGCATCTTCTTGCGCGCGAGCTTGCGGGCGCGGCGGATGGCCTCGGCCTTTTCCCGGGTCTTGCGTTCAGAGGGTTTCTCGTAGTGGCTGCGCAGCTTCATCTCGCGGAACACGCCCTCGCGCTGCATCTTCTTCTTCAGCACCCTGAGGGCTTGGTCGACATTGTTGTCACGGACGAGAACCTGCACGCGGCGTTCCTCTTCGGTTGAGCGAATGAAGTGAGCGAATTGTCGAAAGTGGGGTTGGGGCCACGACATGACGCCCAAGAGCGAATATTGTAGGCTGTTCTTGCGCCTGCGTCTGTAGAAATCGGTTAAACAGGCGGCCGATTGCCCGTAGCCCTACAGGAGTCGGTCCCATTCAGCAAGCTGCGGCTTCGTGCTTTGCTCATGACAACAGGGGTAAAGCACTGGCAATACAAGAAAATCGCTGGGCTTTCTTCGGCTTTCGCAGGCTTTTTGGGCGCACTGGCTCCCTTAATCCCGCCGGCCGGTCTGGCAACCGGAGGAAACACATGTACAAGATGCCTGGCTACAAGATGATTGCCGCCGCCATGATCGTCGCAGCCGGAACCTTCGCGGCCTGGGCCCAGCCCGCCGGCAGCCCAACCGCAAGAGGCAATACCTTGACCCCCGTTCCGCCCGAAGTCCTGAAAGAGCTCGCCCCGACCGGCAAGCTGCGCGCCGCCCTCAATCTCGGCAATGGCGTCCTGGTGCAGGGCTCGCCCCAGGATCCGCGCGGCGTCACCGTCGATCTGTCGCGCGAGCTGGGCCGGCGCACGGGCCTTCCGGTCGAGTTCGTGACCTATGAGGCCGCCGGCAAGGTGTTCGAGGCGCTCAAGACCGGCGCCTGGGACGTCGCCTTCTTCGCGATCGAGCCAGTGCGCGCCGCCGATGTCGACTTCACGGCTCCTTATGTGCTCATCGAGGGCACCTACATGGTGCTCAAGGACTCGCCCCTCAAGGTGGTGGCCGACGTCGATCGTCCGGGCGTGCGCATCGCGGTCGGAGTCGGCTCCGCCTACGATCTCTATCTCACCCGCAACCTCAAGAACGCCACCCTGGTGCGGGCGAAGACCGGCGGCGGCCGCGCCATGATCGACCTGTTCCTGGCCGACAAGCTCGAGGCCGCGGCCGGGGTGAAGCAGCCGCTGGTCGAATACGCGGCGACCGATCCCAAGGTGCGGGTGATGGACGGCCGTTTCCAGGTGATCGAGCAGGCCATGGGCACCCCCAAGGGCCGCACCGCCGCGGCGGCCTATCTGCGCGGCTTCGTCGAGGAGATGAAGGCCTCGGGCTTCGTCGCCGACGCTCTCAAGCGCAGCAACCAGCCCGACGCCGAGGTCGCCCCGCCTTCGAAATAGGTTTCGAAGGCGCCAAACCGCGCTGTGGACCGTAGGGGCGACCCTCGTGGCCGCCCTTTTCGGCGTCTCAGCGCGGGCGCCCACCACCAGGGCGTTTACGCCCGTCCTCGACGGGCTATGGGGCGCCCCTACGGCTTGCGATTGAAATACCGCAAGTCCGGCGGCGGCTGGTCCTTCTTGGTCGGCATCAGGTAACCATCGGCGCTCACGAAGAAGCTGTCCTTGCCGACCCAGACGTGATGATTGTCCTCGGAGCAATCGACGGACATCCAGATCGGATTGGGCTCGCGCCGGTAGGGCCGCGAAACCGTCCAGGGGCGCGTCAGCGCATGGTCGATGGTGGTGACCTCGATGTGCAGGAGGTCCTTGTCGGCCTTGTCGAGATAAAAGCGCTCCTTGATGACGCTCTCGCCGTCTTCGTGCAGTGGTATGCCGGTGCCCTCGAACGTGCGGGGACCTTTGAAGCCGCGGCTTTCGACCCCGAGCACATTGAAGCGACCGTCGCCGTTCTCATCGATCCATTTGCCGATCGAGTAGCCGTTGAAGGTCCCCTCGATCGTCTTGGGCCAGGCGCGGCCGTCGGTGAAGATGCGGCGCGGCTCGTTGTATTCGCTCAGCATGTAGGTGGCCTTGGGGGTGACCACGAGCTCCATGGGATAGACCCCGATCATCATGCGCGGCATGCCGTGCGGGATGCATTGCGCAGTCGGGTCGCCGCCGAGCCCGCCCGTGGCGCGCTCCGCCATCCGGGCTTCGTGAATGGCTTTGTATTCGGGCGTGAGCGGCGCCTGCTGGCCGGTTCCACGCGGCTTGGTGGGGTCCCATTGCCCGTTGCCGATCTCGTCCGGCTTCTTCCATTGCCCCGACCAGTCGGGATATTTCGACATATCCTGCGCCTGCGCGGCCGGACCCATGGCGAGGCAGGCCGCCAGCGCGAGCGCACCCATCAAGCTGCGTTGCGGCATGACGCGCCAGTTCATGGTTTCCTCCCTGCGGTTGCTCAAAACGGTTGCACGTGCGTTTCGTGCTTCTTGTTGTTGGATCGCGCCCCCTGCCGCCATAAGCGCAGATCACGCGGCCTTCATTCTTTTCCCGGACGCAGTGCAGCGCGAAGCGGTGCAGAGCAGATCGGGGATCGTTCCACACTCCGAGCCCGGAACGGTCCCGGGTCTGCAGCGTACCACCGAAGAGGTGCTGCGCTGCGCCCGGGACAAGAGCCCACTATAGCCGCCCGCGACGACGGGCGCATCGCTCAATGCCCGGTGGCGATCGCCGCCACCTCGGCGGCGTTCTCGGGCGGCTGCTGTCCGCGCCACACCACGTGCAGGTCGGGCCGCAGCAGGAGGAGATCGTAGCCGTAGATGTCGCGGGCGATCTGATCGGGAATCTCCAGCACCTCGACCGGCGCGCCATGGGCCCGCAGCGCGCGCTCCAAGCCGCCGATGTCGGCCTTGCTGCGGCCGAGCCGCAGGATCGTGTAGCCGTCGGCGATGCGGTCCTGCATGGCGCTGCCGTCGTCGAGCCAGACATGGGGCAGCCTCGCGCCCGGCCACGTGGTCGGCTGATATTCGCGGAACAGGTGCTCGGGCCCGCCCGGGATATCGCAGATGATCGGCGAATCGACATAGCGGTAGCCGAGCTCGGCGCCGATCATCTCGTTGGTCTTGCGCTGCTCGATGTCGGCGCTGGCGATGAGGACATCGCGGGTCTGCCGGCCGGCCGGGGTGTCGTCGGCGATATCGGGACGCCAGAGCGAGCGCCATTTGCGCCGCCCGATGGTGGCATAACGCGAGGCTCCCACATTGCGGTCGCCGATCTGCCGGCGCTCGAATTCGTAGGCCGGCAGAAGCTTGGGGCCGCCCCAGCCCTGCAAGGTGCCGGCGAGCTTCCAGGCGAGATCGATGGCATCGCCGACTCCGGAATTCATGCCGAGCCCGCCGGTCGGGATGACCAGATGAACGGCGTCGCCGGCGAGGAGCACCCGGTGCTTCTGGTAGCGCTCGGCGAGCAGCAGGTTCTGCCGCCACGGATTGCAGGACAGCATCTCATAGTCGAGCGGAATGGCGACGGTCTTCTCGAACTGCGCCTTCATCTCCGCGTCGGAATCCACGATCGAATGCAGCGTCCAGTGCCGGGTCGAGTCCTGCATGATCAGCTGCGTGGCCTTGTCGTCCGCCACATGATAGTGGCGGCCCTGGCCCGGCCCATTGCCGATCGGAATCCTGTCGAACAGCGCGTCGCAGCGAAACAACGCCTGGCGCAGCGCCAGGCTGTTGCCTTCGCCGCGCAGCTTGATGCCGACCTGGTGGCGCACCGGGCTCGCGCCCCCGTCGCAGCCGACCAGATAGGCGGCCCGGATCTGCTCGCTGCCCTGGCGGGTCTTGACCGCAGCGGTGACGCCGTCGGCATCCTGCTGCAGCGACACGAACTCGCAGCCGAAGCGCACGGTGACGCCCGGCATGGTCTCGGCCACCGATTTGAGCAGTGGCTCGAGGGTGTATTGGGAGATCAGCTGATAGGGCTCGAGCGGCGCGGTGCCGTCATGGGTGGCGCGAATGTCGAGCTTGGCCTGCGCGACCGAGGGGTAGGGGAGCCGCAGCAGCGGCGGCCGGTTCATGGCCAGGATGATGTACACGTCCATGCGGCAGTCGGCGCGCAGGCCGGCGGCGCGGATGCGCTCGGCCAGACCCATGCGGCGATAGATTTCCATAGTGCGGGCATTGGCGCGCTCCATCTTGGGCAGAAATGCCGGCGCTTCCTTCTGCTCCACGATGGTGCAGCGGATACCGCGCCGCCCGAGATCGATGGCGAGCGTGAGCCCGGTCGGCCCGGCACCGACGATCAGGACGTCCGTGTTATTCGTGCTCATCGGCCCTCATTCTTTTCCCGGACGCAGTGCAGCGCGCAGCGGTGCACTGCAGATCCGGGATCGTTCCAAACGCCGGCGTCCCGAACGGTCCCGGCTCAAGGCCGGGACAAGTGTGGCAACGTGCCGGCGCTTGCATCGTTCCGAGACCTCGAAGTGTGGAACGATCCCGGGTCTGCGGCGCCTCACTCCGCTGCGCTCCGTGCTGCACCGCGCCCGGGAAAAGACCAAGTGCTGCGACGCTCTCACCCCGCGCGCGCCGTCGCCAGCGCCGTGCTCAGATCGGCGCAGGAGGGGCTGCGGTCAAGCGCCATCACGGCATCGATGATGTGCGCGCGCGAGCCGGCATCGAGATGGGTGGCGGTAATGGCGTTGAACTTGGCGGTTACCGCCGCGGCGTCGAGGCCGTGGCGCGAGAAGCCGGGCGGGTCGGGAACGTCCGCCACCAGCACCTTGCCGTCGTCGCTCATGGCCTCCATACGGCACGGGAAGCTGCCGGGCGAGCGCGCGTTCAATTGCGCGTCGATCGCGATATCGAGCCGCGCCATCACGGCGCGCACCCGTGGATCGTTCCAGCGCTCGTTCTCGAACTGGGCGAGGCCGAATGCGCCGTCGATGAGCGCGACCGCGGCCAGGAAATTGAAGCTGTGGTCCGCCGCCTCCCGCGACGTCGGATCGATGCGGCCCGGATCGTCCTTCTGGCGGCGCAGGAACGGCATGTCCGCCATGGCGACCCGGATGCGCGTGAGCCGGCTCACGTCGCCGCCGAGCGTGCTCTTTACCTCACGGTGAAGCGCCAATCCGGCCGCCACGATGGCCTGGCCGGTGGCGAGACACGGATAGGCCTTGATGTTGGCGCGCATGATGGTGCTGTCCGGCGGGAACGGCGAGGTCAGCGCCGCCAGCGCTTCCGCGTTGGAGAAGACCGGGCGCAGGCCGTACGGGTTCTCCATGAGATCGAGCGGGCCGGTCACGCCATGGCGGGCCAGGATGGCGGCCTGCATGCCGTTCTGGGCGACCAGTGCGTTGGCGAACGACTTGGCGGCCGAGATGGCGCCGTGACGAACCGCAAGCGGCGTCGGCGCGCGCGCGCCGCTCAGCGCCAGCGCATGCGCGAGGCGCTGCACATCGAGGCCCATCAAGCGGCCCGCGATGGCGGGCGCCACCAGCCCCGATATGGTGACACCGTCCCAGCCGGAATCGCGCGCGATCAGCTCCTTGGCGCGGCCGAACAGCTCGTAGCCGAGCACGATGGCGGCGATCAGGTCGCGCCCGGCCGCGCCACACATCTCGCCGGCCGCCAGCGCCACCGGAATGTTGTCGCTGGGATGGCCGCCGATCTCGCCCTTGCGGTTGTTCACATAGTCGTTGAGATCGAGAATGCGGATGAGCGCGCCGTTGACCAGCACCGCATTGGGGGCGCTGGTCTTGGACGCGCCGCCGATGATGCTGCACTGGGGCGCACCGCCGAGATCGGCGAGCGTGGCCAGCACCGCGCGCGCGGATTCCTCATCAAGCGCCGCATAGCCGCAGCCGATGGTGTCGAGCACCAGCAGCTTGGCCTGCGTGACGGCCGCCTGCGGAATGTCCTCCGCCCGCAGCACCAGCACCCAGCGGGCAAGCTCCTCGATGATGCCGGGCCCGGATGCCGGTGCGTGCTTTGCCATGATTGAGAACCTCTGACTCTTTGCGTTGTCATGGCCGGGCTTGTCCCGGCCATCTCGCTCAGGCTGATGAGGCCCTGCGTCCCTTGCGGAGATTGCCGGGACAAGCCCGGCAATGACAATGGAGGGGCATCAGTTTCTTCCCACTCCCGCCGCCGCATTGCGGCCCGCCAGATAGCTGAACACGGCATTGCGGGTCTGCCCGGTGCACGATGGATAATTGTGGAAGAACAACCCGATCACGTCGCCTGAGGCATAGAGTCCCTGGATCGGCTCGTCGATCGTGTTGATCACGCGCGCGGCCGTGTCCACCTGTACGCCTCCGAACGTGAAGGTGACGCCGGCCGTGATCGGATAGGCGCGGAACGGTCCTTTGGTCAGCGGCTCCGCCCAGTGCGATTTGCGCGGGCTGATTCCCACCGTGCATTTGCCGTCGAGCTCGCCCGGCATGAAGGCGACATCGCTCCGGCAGGCTTTGTTGTAGTCCTCGACCGTGCGCAGGAGCGGCTCCGGCTCGATGCCGATCCGGCGCGCCAGCTCCGCCATGGTGGGGGCCTCCACCATGGTGGCCGGATAGTCGCGGCCGTGCCGGAACAGATCGATGCCGGTCTGGTCGTAGATCTGGTAGGCGACGCCGCCCGGCTGGTGCAGCACCGCACGCCCGGTTTTGGCATAGGTATAGGCGTGCTTGGCCTCGCCCTCGTCGAAGAAGCGCTGGCCGAGCGCATTCACCGTGATGCCGAACTGGTAATCGTAGCGGTTCATGGTGTTGCCGCGCCCGTCGGAGCGCACCGGCGTCTCCACGTCCGGCGCCTTGCCGTCGATCGGCGACATGTGGGCGCCCTGCCAGTGGCCGGCCGACTTGGCGCCGAGCGCGAGCAGCGCATGTAGCACCTCGCCGGTATTGTGCCGGCTGCCCCGCACCTTCATCAGATCTGCATTGGGCCCGAGATAGCGCGCCCGCAGCTCCGCATTGGCCTGGAAGCCGCCGCTGCACACGATGACGGCACGGCCCGCGAGATCGTACTCGCCCTCCGGCGTCGACACCCGCACGCCCTCGACGCGGCGATCATTGCCGTTGATGGCGCGCACGCGCGAGCGGTAGCGGATCTCGACGCCATGCCCGAGCGCGAGCGCCCGCAACTGCGCCAGCATGCCGGGCCCGCCGCCGACCGGATGGATATGATGGCCGCCCGGCAGATAAAGCTTGCCGTCGACCTCTGTCATCTTCTCCGGCTCCCAGCGCACCCCGATCGAGCGCATCCAGTGCAGGGCCGTGTTGGATTGGTCCACCAGGCACGCCGCCAGCACCGGATCGATGCGCCCCTGGGTGACGCGCTCGAGATCGCCCAGGAAATCCGCGCGCCCATAGGCCGGAATCTGCATGCGGCGGAACTTCGCCTCGTCCACATCGGGCAGGAAAGCGCGCAGCTCTTGCGCACCGGCATGCACGAAGCGAAAGCCCGTATGGGAGAAGCGGGCATTGCCGCCGGATTCCGCTTCCGGCGCCTTCTCCAGCATCACCACCGTGCCGGCCCCCGCCTCGCGCGCCGCTATGGCGGCCTCCAGGGCCGCGCTGCCGCCGCCGATGATGATGATGTCGCAGGTGGTGGGGGGCATGGGGTGCTGCGCTTAAGGGAACTGGGAGACTGATGAGCTTATATCGAACCTTGGGGTTCGAGGCATTCTTGCGCCCGGTTGGTTGCTTTATTGACCACGGCGATGGACTGCAGCCATCCGGCAAGTTGCGATCGCCGTCAGGCCGGCCGGTTGGCTCGGCGGATCCGGAAGCAGCGGCAGTCGAACGAGCAGGCGCAGAGGGCCACCGATGGCCGGGAGGGCGGCGGCTCCGCTTGCTTTGTCAGCCGGGCCGCAGTCCGCGGCTCCGGCTGTTTCGCGCTCGGCGCTACGGCTTCTTCTTGTCTTTCGGATTTCCGCCCCCGCCTTGCACCGCATTGTGCACAACGTTCCCGCCGCCACCGCCGCCACCCCCGCCGCCAGCGCTGCGGCCGACCGCGTTGTTCTGGATGACCGCGTTGGTGTTCACGCGGGTGTTGACATGGGTGTCGGTGTGCGCGTCCTCATGGTGCTCGAATGTCTTGGTTCCCGTCGTATTGGGGGTGTTGAGGTGGATGTTGTCATGCAACTTCGCATTACCGTTGTTGAGGGCGCCGTTCTTGTTGGGATTGGTGACCGCATTGTTGTTGAGGGCGCCGTTCTTGTTGAGGTTGGTGACCGCATTATTGTTGAGCGTCGGCGTTCCGGTTTTGGGATTCGATATCGTCGGGTTGATGTTGGTCTTGATCGTGGCGGCCGGATTGGGCGTGCCAGTGCCGGTCTTGCTGAATTTGGTCTGCAGCGCGGCGTTGCTGTAGGGGATGTTGCCGCGGTGGTTCGGGTCGTGCTGCCAGGTCAGGCTGGCGGCGGAGAGGTTGGTGTGATTGAACCGGTTGAAGTTCGCCACATTGATGTCCACGTGACGCGATTCCCAATTGTAATGCGCCCACAGCGCCGCGCCGACCACGAACGGGGCACCGAAACCGATGACACCGACCGCCGCATAGCCGGGCGGGTACCAGAAGAACGGCCGATAGGCCGGATAGGCCCACGGCCCGTACACCACATAGGGATCGTAGATCGGTACATAGAGGACGGCCGGGTCGACGGGCTCGATCACGATGTAATCGGGCTCCGGCCGCCCGTCGATGATGATCGGCTGCGGGGCAGGCACGCGCCGCACGCGCTGCTGGCTGGAGGCCTGCAGGCTGCCGGTGGCCTGCGCCTTCAGGCGCAGGCGTTGCACGGCGGCGGCGATGTCGTCGGGCTGCGACAGATAGGCGTCGCCAAGCTGCTGCGTCCAGTCGAGCTTGTCGCTCATCATCGCCAGCACCTGGGGCACGGCGGCGAGCGCCTTGATGCTCGGGTCCCAGGGCTGCTGCTGCATCGCGGCTTCGAGCTGCGGGCCCTTGACGTTGGGATTGGCGGCCGACCAGCGCGCCGCCATCACGGCCTCCAGCGGATAGGTGCTGGCGGTGAGGATCTGGCCCAGCAGATTGTCGGGATAGAGCGCGATCGGGGCCACCAGCTGGTCGAGCTGCTCGGTGCTGAGCGGCTGCGCGGCGGGCTGCTGCTGGTCCGGCGGCGCGCCCTGGGCAACCGCCGATGGCGCGCTCCAGGGGGCGGCCAGCAGCACAAATGCGGTCGCGAAAGCGGCCGTGGTAAGCAGGAATGTGGTTCGGGCTGGCATGGTGGTGCTCCTTATCGTGTCGTTCTTTGCGTCGTCGGACCGGGGTCGGCTGGCTGGCTGGCGAAGCAGGCCAAACCTTAAGGCGAGAATACGCCAATTTCGCGTTTTTGCGCCGCAACGGGAAGGCATTTTCGCGCTCTCGAACCCGCCCGCGTCGCGCCGCTCACTTGTTGACGAAATCCTCGTAGCTCAGCTTGGCGCGCGGATAGGTGAGGGCGCTCTGGGTCATGCCGAAGGCGACGCACATCTCGGCGAAGCGAATACCGATCGCCTTGGTGTTGAGGACCTGCGCACCGGTGGCCTTGGCGAGATCGGCGGGATCTACCACATAGGGAATGAGCGCCCCCCCGAGCGGCAGGATGATTTCGGCTCGCGTTTCGTCGATCAG
>DASYFD010000275.1:0-11552 GCA_036498625.1 Xanthobacteraceae bacterium
CGTCGTTCACGCGCGGCGGCGGCATGGGCCTCCCCGAGATGACGGGCTCGCCGAACCTCACGATCGTTCCCGACCCCGCGACCTTTCGCGTGCTGCCTTGGGCGCCGGGCGTCGGCTGGATTCTCTGCGACGAGTATTTCAATTCCGGCGTGCCGTTTCATTTCTCGCCGCGGCATCTGCTGCGCAAGCAACTGGCCCGGCTCGCCGACAACGGAATGGGTCTGGTGGTCGGCCTCGAGGTCGAGTGGTATCTGCTGCGCGTTGCCCAGGATCGACTGACCGACGAAAACATCGGCGCGCCGGGCGTGCGCGGGCGCCCGATCGAGACCTGCGCGCCCGAGCCCGGCTATTCGTACCACTCCGAATCCAACATGGATCAGATGCAGCCGGTGCTCAGCGCGCTGGCGGAGGCATTCGAGAAGATCGGTCTGCCGCTGCGGTCGCTGGAGAACGAGTGGGGTCCGGGCCAGGTCGAGTGCACCTTTGCGGCGGGTGACGCGCTCACCACCGCCGACAACCTGCTGCTGTTCCGGACCGCGACCAAGCAGATCTGCCGGCGCATGGGCCATTTTGCAACCTTCATGTGCCGGCCGGCATCGAAGGGCTACTATTCGAGCGGCTGGCATCTGCACCAGTCGGTGGTCGACGCGAACGGCGGGCGGAATCTGTTCATGCCGGCGGCCGAGCGCGACACACTTTCTCCGCTCGGCCGCCATTTCGTCGGGGGACTGCTGCAGCACGCCGCGGCCTCGACCGCGTTCACGACGCCGACCGTCAACGGCTATCGCCGCTTCCGGCCGAACTCGCTCGCGCCCGACCGCGCGACCTGGTGCTACGACCATCGCGGCGTCATGATCCGTGCGCTCGGCGGGCCGGACGACCCGGCGACGCGGCTCGAGAATCGCGTGGGCGAGCCCGCCGCCAATCCCTACCTTTATGTGATGTCGCAGATCGTCGCCGGTATCGACGGCATCGAGCATTCCCGCGATCCGGGCCCGCAGTGCGACGAGCCCTACGTGTCCGATTGCCCGCCGCTGCCGAAAAGCCTGCCGCAGGCGCTCGACGCCCTCGAGCGCGACCCGCTGTTCCGCCAGGAGCTTGGCGACGTGTTCATCGACTATTTCCTCAAGCTCAAGCGCAACGAGACCGGCCGCTTCGAGCGCTGGCTGGAGGAGCACGGCATCAAGGACGCCGGCGAGGACACGACCGATTGGGAGCAGCGGGAGTATTTCGACTTTTTCTAAGGCCTGTTTATCTTCAAATTGTCAGGAAAGCGCTGGTGCGTAGGGGCGGGCCTTGTGCCCGCCCGCCTTGCCGCGGGATCTGGCCGACGGGCGACCACAAGGGTCGCCCCTGCGAACGATCCCTTCATCCTTGGTCGAAGCAGGCGACCAGGCTTGATGCGGCCGTTGTCGATCTCTGCTACCACTTTCGAGTGCCACCCCCGCGTTTCCCGGAGGACGATTGAGGGAGCGGCCCCTGTGAAGGACCCACGGCATGCTTGAAAAGCTCGACCCTGCGCCGATCCGCCGGTCCGCCGCCGATCTCTACGACTGGGACGAGCTGGTCCAGGAGGACCGCGTTCATCGCCTGATCTACACCGATCCGGCGATCTTCCAGGCCGAGATGACCAACATCTTCGGCGCGGTCTGGGTCTATCTCGCGCACGAAAGCCAGATACCCGCGAACGACGATTTCATCACCACGCGGCTCGGGCTGCGCCCGATCATCGTGCTGCGAGACCAGAACGGTACGATCCGCGCGTTGTTCAACCGCTGCACGCACCGCGGCACCACGCTGTGCCGAAAGGAGCGGGGCTCGGCGCGCATCTTCACCTGCCCCTACCACGGCTGGAGCTATCAAAACACCGGCAAGCTGCGCGCGGTGCCGTGGACGGACGGCTATGCCTGCGATTTCACCGATTCGAAATTCAACGTCGCCCAGGTGCCCCGCGTCGACAGCTATCGGGGCTTTATTTTTGCGACGCTCAATCCCGACGCTCCGCCGCTGCTCGATTACCTCGGCCCGATCACCCGGCCGATCGACGAGTGGCTCGACCGCCATCCGGGCGGCAAGGTGGCCGTGTGCGAGGCCAACCGGCTCAAATACAAGGGAAACTGGAAGCTCGCCTACGACAACTCCGGCGACGGCTATCATGTCGTGTTCTCGCACCGCTCGCTGCTCGAGATGGAGAACCGGCAGGCCGATGTCGCCAACAAGGGCATGTCCTACTACCGGGGCTCGCCCGACAAGGCGCCGATGTACATGGCCTATATGGGCAACGGCCATCACTTCAAGGACAAGCGGCCGAATATCGAGAAGCGCGCCGGCGGACTGTGGGCCGTCGAGGGGCCGACGCCGGGCGGGGAGCACTATGTCGAGGAGCTGCGCCGCCGCTATGGCGCGAAGGCCGAGGAAATCCTCGACCTGGCCTCCTCGGAGCCGGTGAATATCAACGTCTTTCCGAACTTCTCGCTGCTCGGCAACCACATCCAGGTGTTCGAGCCGGTCTCGGTCGACGAGACCAACGTCACCTGGTACGGCACCGCGGTGGTGGACGAGGACGGCGCGCTCGGCGGCGCCGCCCCGGATATCAATGCGCTGCGGATGCGCACGCAGGAGCAGTTCCCGAATTTCGGCGAGGTCGATGATCTCGCCAATTTCGAGGAGATCCAGCGCGGTCTCGCCTGCATGGAGGACGAGTGGGTCTACATGCACCGCGGGCTCGGAATTCCCGGGCGTGTGCGGACGGATGCAAACGGCATCATCATCGCGCCCGCGACCGACGAGGCGTTCATGCGCGAATACATCAAGGAGTGGAAGCGGCTGATGCAGGCATCGCCCAGGCTCGTGGTGCGGCGCGAGCCATGAGCAATCGCGATCCGTCGCTGAGCTCCTACTACGTGAGCGACACGTTCTATCGGGAGCTGGTCGAGAGCTTTGCCGATTGGCAGAAGGAGGAGTTGCTGATCAATGATCCATCGCCGCGCGATCTCTTCCGCGGCCTGCTGGAGCGCGAGGCGCGGCTGCTCGATGCGCTCCGGTTCGACGAGTGGCTCGCGCTCTACACGCCGGAATGCCTCTACTGGGTGCCGGCTACGCCGGAGGGAGGCGATCCGCGGCGCGAGGTCGCCATCTCGTTCGACGATCGCCGGCGCATGGAGGACCGCATCTTCCGCCTGCGCACCGGCTACGCCTGGTCGCAGGCGCCGAAATCGCGCACCGTGCGGATGATCTCGAATGTCGAGGTGTTTGCGACCGCCAACGCGGCGGTCCGCATGGTACGCTCGAACCTCCTGATCGGCGAGTTTCGGGTGGACGGGACGCGCTATCTGTGCGGCTGGTGCGGTCATCGCCTCGTGCAGCAGGACGGGCGGTGGCTGATCGCGGTACGCCAGGTGAACCTGATCGATTGCGACCAGAACCTGCGCAATCCCAGCATGATCCTCTAGCACCGAGGCCATGCCGGTTGAACGCGCGTCGGGGTTCGGGCCCCCGGCCGGCATGGCGACATTCCCCGGAATTTCCCTGTAATTCGCCTTCCTCCGCCGCACTCGTTCCACGATCGTGGAGCCTGAGAAACCCCGGGCAGGGCAATCTGGCCACAGATGGTACGCTCGACTCGACAGGTGGGACGCTCTATGGATAACCGATCGTCGGCAGCGCTTTTTTTGGCTTCGGCAGCGCAGAGCTTGGCAACCGCGGCGACAATAATCGATGACGGGTGCAGGCTGCATGGGCAAAAACCCTCTCACCGAGGCAATGAACCGCGAGCTTGCATCTGCAGGCAGCGAGCTCGTCGGCAACGACGACGTGCTGCGGGGCATCCTCGCCGGTTGCGGCGATTGCATTAAAATTCTGGATTTGGAAGGCCGTCTGCAATTCATGAGCGAGGGCGGAAAACGCGTTATGGAGGTCGAGGACTTCGACGCAATCAAAGGCTGCCCGTGGCCGGAGTTTTGGGCCGGCGAAGGCAACGCTCAAGCCCTAGCCGCAATCGCGGCCGCCAAAGACGGGCGAACCGCACACTTCCGGAATGCAGCAAACACCGCCAAGGGCAATCCCCGCTATTGGGACGTGCAGGTTTCTCCCATAACCGGTCCCGACGGAAAAACGACGCACCTGCTCTCCATCTCGCGCGACATCACGGAAGAGTGGCGCGCCGCCGAGGTTCAAAAAAAGAATGCCGAGCACCAGCGGTTTCTGACCGATGAGCTGACGCATCGCGTCAAGAATACCCTCTCGACCGTCATGGCGTTGGCGAGCCAGACCTTTCGGGATGACGTGCATCGCGACGCTCGCGAGACATTCAACGCGCGACTGCAAACCCTTGGCGCGGCCTACAACCTTCTGGCGGAATCGAGCTGGACAGAAAGTGGCATTCGCCGGATTGTCGATGGCGCTATCGCGCCGTATCGGACAGGCAACGGAAGATTTACCGTCGACGGACCCGAATTTGGCATACCTTCCAGCCGTGCACTCATGATGGCACTCGCGATCAACGAGCTCGCGACAAATGCCGTTAAATATGGCGCGCTGTCCGTGCCCGACGGGCGCGTCGAAGTTCGTTGGAGCAAGGAAGAAATTCACGGCAGGCAAGCATTTCAATTCGAGTGGCGCGAGTCGAATGGCCCCTTGGTCGTTGCGCCCGCGCGAACCGGTTTCGGCAGCCGCCTCATCAAGACCGTGTTGGCGAAGGAATTTGGTGGCGCGGTTGATCTTCGTTACGAACCTTCCGGCCTGTTTTTTGGATTGAAAGCTCCGTTTGATTGGCTGCCGCAGCTCAGCTGAGGAGATTCGCTGCCCGTCTTCGGCGACTTGAATGTGGGTTTCGTGCGGCGAGCGGCAATTGACCGGCACGATCGCCGTGCCGGTCAGCCCTTCGGGCCGACCAAGCCCGCCTCGACGCCCCCTTTTCGCTCGAGACCGCAACGAACAGACGCACAAATGAAATGAGCGTGATCGACCGACCTGTCCGGTTTCGTCATTCTGTGTAGAAGCTCGAGGAGCTACAGGCTTCGTTGCACGCTCCGGGGGAGAGCCGTATGATTGGTGACGGCGACTGTCGCGAGGCACGCAATTCCAGGGTTGGGCATCACAGGGTTGGGCATCAAAAAGAGTTGGGCATCATGAAACATCCGGGTCGAATCGTAGTCGCGGGCCGCAGCGGGTCCGTGGCTGGCAAGCTGCTCGGGGCCGTTTTGATCGGCCTTTGCTTGGAGTTCACGGCCGCGCGCGCAGCCGAGGACGCCTTGGCGATTGCCCGGCAAGGAGTTTTCTACGTCGGCGGCAAGTATGTGGAGAGCAACGGCGACCAGCCGATGGTGGGGCAGGCGTTCGTGGAATACCAGATTCCCCAACGGCAGACGCATCCCTATCCAATCGTCATGATTCACGGCGGCAGCCAGACCGGGACCGGCTGGATCAGCACGCCCGACGGGCGCGAGGGATGGGCGATCTATTTTCTTCGCCACGGCTACGCGGTGTATGTCGTCGATCAGGTGGCGCGCGGACGATCAGCCTATATCGGCGAGGTGTATGGGGCGTCCCGGACCCAGACCCGCGAATACGTGATGCAAAGATTCTCCACCAGCGAGAAATATAATCTGTGGCCGCAGGCCAGGTTTCATACCCAGTGGCCGGGCAGGGGGGAGCCCGGCGATCCGGCCTTCGACAATTATTTTGCCTCCAATGTTCCTTCGATGGACAATCGCGAGATGCAGTCGCGGATGAATGTCGAGGCGCTGGCGGCATTGCTCGACCGCGTCGGCCCGTCGATCGTGCTGGTTCATTCGCAGTCGGGGCAATACGGCTGGCCGCTTGCCCAGGCGCGGCCGGGGCTCGTCAAGGCGATCGTCGCCGCCGAGCCCTCGGGACCGCCGGTCCATGACGTGGTGGTGCCCGGGGCGGCCCGCTTCGGCGTGGATTTCGCAAGCGCCAATGCGGTCGCCGGCACTGAAATGTTCCGCGACGATCCCCGGCTGAAACGATACGGCCTGTCGGACATCCCGATGGTCTATGCGCCGGCGGTGACGCCCGAGTCTCCGCTTGCGTTCGTCCGGCAGGACAAGGCCGAGGCGCCCGACCTGGTGAAATGCTGGCGGCAAAAGGAGCCGGCACGCCGGCTGGTCGATGTCGGAGACCGGCCGATTCTTTATCTTGCGACCGAAGCGTCGTTTTATGCGCCCTATAATCACTGCACGGTGGCGTACCTGAAGCAGGCCGGAGTGGACGTTTCCTTCGTGAAGCTGGCCGATATCGGGCTGCACGGAAACGGGCACATGATGATGATGGAAAAGAACAGCGACGCCATCGCACAGGTGATTGTCGAGTGGCTCGACCAGCAAGTCCCGACCGCCGCCGCTCGATGAACGACGCTTTGTGTGCCGGAGATTTACATGTCGATGCCTGGAGTGGGATTCACGCGGCAGCAGGAGAGCACCATGAATCAAAGCCATCCTCCATCCGGCGACTGGCCGAGCCGTCGCACATTGCTCGGGGGTGCCACAGCGGGCGCGCTGGCGCTCACGACCGACACGGCATCGGCGCAGCGCTGCCCGGCGCCGCCGCACGCCAAGGGGCCGGCCGTCTGGCTCGATCTCGACCAGCAGGAGCTGGACGATGCCTATGACCAGTCGGTCTATGCGTTCAATCAGAGCAATATCAGCGAGCGCCGGCGGGCCAACAGCGCGCTGGCGCTCTCCGTGCTGGGGCCGCCGCAGCGCGTCGCCTATGGGCCGACCGCGATCGAGAAGCTCGACGTCTACCGCGCCAAGCGAGCCAATGCGCCGATCAACGTCTTCATCCATGGCGGCTCCTGGCGCAACGGCCAATCCTCCGACAGTACCTATCTGGCCGAGCCGTTCGTAAAGGCTGGCGCCCATTTCGTGGTCCCCGACTTCATCAATGTGCTGGACGCCGGCGGCGATCTGTTCCCGATGGTCGACCAGGTCCGGCGCGCGGTCGGCTGGGTGTACCGCAATGCTGCAAGTTTCGGCGGCGATCCCAACGCGCTCTATCTTTCCGGCCATTCCTCGGGCGGCCATCTCGGCGGCTGCATCGTCACCACCGATTGGGTGCGCGAAGGCCTGCCGCTCGACATCCTCAAGGGCGCGCTGCTTGGCAGCGGCATGTACGATCTCAAGCCGGTTCGGATGTCCAAGCGCAGCACCTACGTCAAGTTCACCGATGCGATGGAGCAGGAGCTGAGCGCGCAGCGCCATCTCGACCGCCTGCACACCCCGCTCATCCTCACCCATGGAACCCTGGAGACGCCCGAGTTCCAGCGCCAGAGCCGCGACTTCTACGCGGCCGTGAAGGCGGCCGGCAAGCCGGTCGAGCTCCGGGTGGGCCAAGGCTACAATCACTTCGAGACGCAGGAGACGCTCGCCAACCCTTATGGATTCATGGGCCGCGCCGCCTTCGAGCAGATGAAGCTCAGCGCGGCGTGAGGGACCTCGGCGCGGCGTCGCGCAATGAACGAAAAGCGCTTTTCCCGGGTTTCCCCAAGCGCGAGACCATCATGCCGGATTGATCGGAGATTTATTGGAGCGCGTGCTCCAGGGGCTGTCCGGCCTCAACCCATGCGTCGATCCCGCCCAGCAGCGGACGTATCTTCCGGAACCCGGCCTGCTTCAGATGCCTGGCGGCAACGGCCGCCGACGCCTCGTTTGGGCAGGCACAATACACGACGATCTCCAGATCGTGGGAATACGTCATGGCAAGGGTGTTGATGTCCTCGGGACGTGCGGGCAGGGCGCCCGGAATGATCCCATCCTGTCGACGAATCTCTTTCGGCCGCACGTCGAGAATGAGAGGCTTGTGGCCTTCCTCGATCAATCCGCGCAGCTCGTCGACGGTGACCCGCTCGGTGCGAAGCTGACGGATGAACGCTTCCCGCCGCCACCATCTCGCCAGCAGATACGCGCCGAGCGCCGCCACCACCAGCAAGGCGCCGAGCTTGCCGACATCCGCGACCATGCCGAGAATATTGGTGATGGCATCTTGCAGCACACGGCCCATCGCAACGGCCGTCGTGACGAATATGAGCGCCCCGATCCCGTTGAGCACCAGAAATGTGATGAGCGGCATGTTGGTTATACCGGCCATCGCCACGGAGATCGTCGAAAGTCCTGGCAGGAATTTCGTGAACAGCAGCGACCAGGGGCCGACTCTCAGGAATACGGTCTCGGTCTGGCGGACACAGAAATCCGGCGACAAGGACATCTTGCAAAGCAATCCCAGAACGCGCCGGCCATAGCGCCTACTGCCCCAATACCAGGCAAGGTCTGCAATCAGGCAGCCGCCGAGGCCTGCAAGGATGATCTCGAGGACTTGATACCGGCTTTGTGCCGCCAGTGCGCCCGCCGTCATGAGGATCGGAAGGGCCGGCAAGGGCAGCCCGCCTTCGGCCAAAAGAACGTTGAGGAGAACGAGCACCGGGCCGTACTGCTCGATGTCGGAAGCGAGATGCTGCATCCGGGGGGACGGCCCGCCTGAAATGGCTTCCGCATCGAATGCGGGAATCTCCGCGGCGGGAGGGACGGTGGCCTGACGAGCGCTGCAGACTATTTGTTTGGGCTGGCACGCGATAGGGACATTCGAGCAACCGGATCGACTGCAGACGACGCAGCTATCTGTCCATTCCAGGCACAGCTTGTCGTGCTCGCCATAGCCCTGAACCGAAGGACTGTCGGGAATGGTTGAAGGCTGGGTCGGTTCCGTTGCGCTCTGCGCGAAGGCGCCGCCACTCGGGGCCATCCAAAGCTGGATACCCAACAGAAGCAGTATTGCTGAATTACGTAGTACAAAAAAGACCATCGTCTCTGCATCCATGGAGCAAGCTGATGGGTGCCGGCCGGATTCTTCTGCGGTGGCCTGCCTGTCGGCATCGAGTTCCTCGGACGACCCTATTCCGAGGCGGGAGCGCTCATCAAGGCCGCGTTCGGCTACGAGCGGGCGGCCAGGCATCGCCATCCGCCGCCACCGCTCCGGCGCTTGCGGCCGAACCTTGAGCTAATCGTGATTTCGGGAAACGCCACGTGCTCGGCCTGCGAGACCCGCTTCTTCTGAATCCGGCGACGTCAGGCCGTTTGCAGACGGTCAGCGTGACGACGTAGGCCTCAACGAGCCTCCACGTGCAACGTGCTGCGCATGACGGTCACCTCGTAAGGATTGTGGGTCGAGATCAGCCAATAGATCGTGCTGGCGCGGCCCGGACCCGTGCCCGGCGCGGCGGTCGTATAGCGGTTGAGAACGAAGGGCGCGTAGGTGGTTCCGGGCGCGACCTTGCCGTCGCTCGACTGGCCGGGCTGAAAATTCCGGCGGTTGCTGCAGCCCTGCACCGTCATGAGCAGCCGGCATGCGAATGCGTCGTCCTTGTCGTCGAGAATGAGGGACGGCGCCGACCAGGGTCCCCAGGGCGCGGCGGCGACGCGGGCGAAAACGCCGGCGCGCCGGCAGGCGTAGAGCATCAGCCACTGCCGCAGCGGAGCATTCCAGGTCACCGAGAACTCGCCGACGCAACGGTCGTCGTCCGGCCCAGCGCCAAGGATCTCGGCCTCGGCGGGGGGCCGCCATGCCGGTGTGCCCGCACGGTCCGGCGCACCACCCGCCGTCCATGCCGCCTGCGACACCCATCTCGGCTGCCCATTGTCGTCGCGCCCGACGAAGTAGCGCCAAGTCGAGGGATCGGCAAAGGATTTGGCCGGCGCCTGCGCGAGGTATGGCGCGCTGGCGCGATAGCGTGGAACGCCGAAGACGAGAATTCCCGCACGCTGATCCTGCGGCAGATCGGCCTCCAGGCTCGGATCGACGGCGATCACATACACGAACCCGGTCGGCATCGGCACCACCCCGCGGAAGGTGCGCCCATCGTCGTCGGAGCGCGCCAGCACGGTGCGCCCGATGCTGTTGCGATCGTCGTTCTCGGAGCACGTTGCGCTGGCCATCGGACGGGCCAAGGGCGCGTCGGGTGCGGGTTCGAGCTTGCCCGGACCGGTGCAATGGTTGGTCCAGAAGAATCCGAACAGCCCGCCGTCCACGCTCACGCCGCCAGTTGGCACATTGAACCAGCCTTGCTTGACCCTGACCGGACCCACGATCGTGGGCGGCGCCAGCACCTTCTTCGAGGATCCCTGGCCGCCGATCTGGTCGTTGAGCTGGAGCTCCAGGCATTTGCCGTCATTGTCCGGTGGTGCCCGCCGGGTGGTGAAGCCGACCGAATCGTCGGGCGGGATCTCGGCCGCGGGACCGCGGCCACCGCTGTGGGTGGCCGGCCGCGTATCACCGAACAGGAGAATGAGCTTGCCGTTGTGCTCGACCGGGTAGCCGAGATCGACCCCGTCGAGGCCGAAATTCGTGAGCGTGCGGGCCGCGGTCGGCTGGCCGGTCTCCCAATCGACATCGCCGGTGAGCTGGCAGACCTTCTGGCTCGCCCCGATGCTGGTCGGGGCCGGCGGTCGGGCATCCGCGGCGCCTGCCGGCGGCAAGGCGAGCAACAATAAATTGGCGGCCAGAAGGACCGATCTTGCATGGTACATCGTTCGCTCTCCCCGGCTCCGATCGGTCTGGTTGCTACATTACGGCGATTTCGCCCGCAATACTGATCCCCGCATCAACAACCAGACACCCGGCGCAATTCCGAAAGAATGTGATGGCGGTCACAACTTTTGGCGCCCCCACCGGCTGGAATCCATAACAACCGCCGGTTATAAATTCGGCACCCTGGCCTTCATCCAACCGGGAGTGATGACGATGCGCGAAATCCTCAATCCGCTCGGTGCCCTCTGCGTGTTGCTCGTGCTCGGGCTTTCGGCGCCGCTCGCGGCGCTGGCCGCAAAGGGGGCCGCCAAGCAAGCCGCCAAGCAGGAAGGCCCCTGCGGAGAGGTCACGGCGGCCTGTGAACGCGCCGGCTTTGCGCGCGGGGCCGGTGGCGGTGCCGGGCTGCAAGTGGATTGCGTCAATCCCATCATGCAGGGCACCAGCCAGCCGAAGCGGGCCAGCAAGCCGCTGCCGAAAATTGCTCCGCAGGTCGTTGCGGCCTGCAAGGCGAGCAATCCGGCCTTCGGGCAGGGGAAGGAGTTGCCTGCGGAGCCGGTCGCGCAGCCGGCACCGGTGAGCGCGCCTCTCCCCGCGGCTGCGCAGAACGCGCCGTCGCCAGGGGCCGCGGCCGGTGGCAAGCGGCCCAACATCGTCTTCATCCTCACCGACGATCTCGCCTTGAATCTGGTTCAATACATGCCCCATGTCGTCAAGATGCAGAAGGACGGCGTGACCTTCGCCAACTACTTCGTCACCGATTCGCTGTGCTGCCCGTCGCGTTCCTCGATCTTCACCGGGCGCTTCCCGCACGACACCGGCATCTTCGTCAACACCGGCAGGGAGGGCGGCTTCCAGGCGTTCCACAATCATCATCACGAGCAGATGACCTTCGCGACCGCGCTGGCGACCGCCGGCTATCGCACCGCCATGATGGGCAAGTATCTCAACGGCTATAAGCCGCAGACCAATCCGCCCGAGCCCGGCTGGAGCCTGTGGGAGGTGGCCGGCAA
>DASYFD010000276.1:0-7419 GCA_036498625.1 Xanthobacteraceae bacterium
GCTCGGGGCGGCGGTGTTTCTCCTCACTCCGCCCGAGCAGGACACGCTCGCCGCAACCGCGCTCACGGCGGCATCGTACGTCAGCAACTTTTATTTCATCGCGCAGGCCGCCGACTACTTCGCGCCCGACATCAAGACGAACGTGCTCCTGCACACATGGTCCCTCGGCGTAGAGGAGCAGTTTTATCTGGTCTGGCCCGCGTTTGTCGCGGCCGCTTATTGGCTGGGTGGCCGCCGCGCATTCATCGCGTGCTGCGCGTTGGTGGTCGCGCTGTCCTTTTCCGCACAGTTTGTACTGAGTCCGCCCTGGGCATTTTTCAGTCTGCCGGCGCGCGCCTGGGAGCTCGGCATGGGCGCGCTCGGCAGCTTCGTCACCATGCGATCGTCGGCCGTCACGCGGTCGTTGACCGCTGTTGCCGGCCTTGCCGCGATCGTCGGGTTCGCCATCACGGCTGACGCCAAAACCCTGAGCCCCGTCATGATGGCGCTCCCGGTCCTTGGTACAGTCGCAATGCTGGTAAGCGGCGCTCAAGGGTCCATGGTGTCGTCGCTGCTTGCCCTTCGGCCGTTCCAGATGATCGGCCGCGTGTCCTACGGCTGGTATCTCTGGCACTGGCCACTTTTGGTCATGCCTCGCCTGATAGGGACGGGGATATCTCCGACAACGCGGTTGCTATGCGTGGGCCTCGCACTTGCGCTCGCGGTCGCGAGCTACGTTCTGGTCGAGCAACCGATACGATCCTCGCGGCGTCTCGCTTTGCGCCCGATGCTTTCCATTGCCTTGGCCCTGCTCCTAACCGGCGGGACGATCATGGCCTCGATCGCGGATCAGCAACGGGCCCAAGGGGTGTTGTCGAACGATCCCCAGTACCGGAAGCTGTGGGATACCGCATCCGAGCCGCGGCTGTGCACGCAGTGGCAGAGAAGCGAGCTACTCGAATGCGCCTACGGTGACCCAAACGCGCCTGTTACCGCGGTGTTATTCGGCGACTCGCTCGCCGGTGAGTGGGCTTCGACGCTCAAAACCATCGCGGAGATGCAGCGGTGGCAGTTGATTACCCTGCTTAAAGGCGAATGCTCGGTGCCGGACATCTTTCCGAGCGGTCCGCCCGATTGTCACCCGTGGCGCCAGCGCGCGATGGAGCGGATCGAGGAGCTGCACCCGTCTGCAGTCATCTTTAGTTTCTCGCGGGTTTACCCACTGTGGGCAGGCCGCGGCCGATTTGAGGAAGCCCTGCACGAGACGCTGTCGCACTTTGGCAAGCTGGGCATCCTGGGTGTTGTGATTGCGACAACGCCGACGAGCGGCATCGACGCGCCGAATTGCCTGATGCGCCCCAGATGGCTCGGCGATCCAAAGAGGTGCGATGCTCCGCGCAAGGATGCGATAGATGCGAAGCTCGTCGAAGATATCGCGACGGCGGCATCCAATCTGCCCGGTGTTCAAGTGTGGGATTTCACCGATTGGTTCTGCGACGACCAAGTATGCCCGGCGATGAAGAACGACACGCTCGTCTACAGCGATGGCACGCATGCAACGCCCGCATTCATTCGCACCCTTGCACCCGAGCTCGAACGCAGGCTGCGCGCTCTTTTCGAGCACATCGAGCCTTCCACGCGAGACCCCAATGCATCGTCGGTCGCGCGGCCCGACCGCGCGTCTTCGGGGGTCCCGACGCTTCCTGCATCTGCATCCGGAGCGGCAAATATCCCTTTAAGCAATACCGATTTCGTCGCACGCAATGACCTGCTCCGGCGAGTCCCAATAGATGTTGCGTGGCTTTGCCTGATACCCGCCTTCATTCTTTTGTTCGCTTCCCTGCCTTCGGGTCTTACGCCGATGCGCCGGCTTGCTTCGGTCGCGATCCCGATCGTGCTGTTCGTCTCGGTCTATTCGTTCGGCTACGTTTCCTATCACACTCTTCACTACAACGATTCGCCGACCTATCTGCAGAGGCTTCTGACCGGTACTTTCGCCTCAAACCGCAATTCCGGCTATCCAAGCATCCTGGTGGCGGTCAGCGGCACCGTTGGTCTCGATCGCCTGGCGTGGGTTCAGCTTGGCACGAGGCAGCCGCGTCGGCCACCGGCAGCCACAGCTCCGCCGTTGTGCCTTCCCCGACGCGGCTTTTCAGATTGAACCGTCCCCCTGACTGCTGCGCGAGCCCGTGCACCATCGGCAGGCCGAGCCCGGTGCCTTTGCCG
The DNA here is from genome assembly GCA_036498625.1 of Xanthobacteraceae bacterium. GTDB lineage: Bacteria > Pseudomonadota > Alphaproteobacteria > Rhizobiales > Xanthobacteraceae > VAZQ01. The sequence goes on from DASYFD010000276.1 coordinate 2,206, forward strand.
GGACCCTTGGTGGTAAAGAACGGCTCCATGGCGCGGCTGAGCGTGGCCTGGTCCATCCCTTCGCCGGTGTCGCTCACGCTGATGCAGATGTAGCGGCCCGCTTTCAAGCCGCCCGGCTCATCGGTTTTGACGGCGGCCTCGCGCGCCGCCAGTATGATCTGACCACCCTCCGGCATGGCATCGCGCGCGTCACCGCGAGATTGAGCAGCGCCATCTCCACCTGGTTCGAGTCTGCAAGGATAGGCTTGAGCGCAATGGGAAAACGGGTCTCGATCGCTATCGTCTGTCCCAGTGAGCGCTGCAATAGCTCGGTCATCCCCCGCACCAGCTCTGGAATGTGGACGGTTTCGAGCGACAGCTCCTGGCGGCGCGCGAAAGCCAGCATCCGTTTGGTCAGGATGGCGCCGCGTTGGGCTCCCAGAATGGCATTGTCCACCAGCGCCAGGAGCTTCTCGTCGCCCGGCATGCGCTTGCGCGCCAATTCAAGACTGCCGAGCACCGCCATCAGGAGATTGTTGAAATCGTGGGCGATGCCGCCGGTCAGGTGCCCGATGGCTTCCATCTTCTGCGATTGCAGCAGTGCCTCGCGCGCACTCTCGAGCTTCTGCTGCGTCTCCCTTCGCTCGGTAATATCCCGCGTGATTTTCGCATATCCGAGAATGGAGCCGTCATCGTCGCGGATGGCATCGATGATGACGTGGGCCCAAAACCGCGTTCCGTCCTTGCGGACCCGCCAGCCTTCCTTTTCGAAGCGACCTGCGCGCATGGCCGTGTCGATGGAGCGCTGCGGCTCCCCGGCTTTCTGATCCTCATCCGTGTAGAATCGCGAGAAGTGCTGCCCGATGATCTCGTGCGGGATGTAGCCCTTGATCCGTTGCGCGCCGATATTCCAGTTGGTCACGAAACCTTGGGGGTCGAGCATGTAGATGGCGTAGTCGCTGACGCCCTGCACCAGCAGCCGGAACTGCTCCTCGCTTCGCTTGAGGGTCTGCTCGGCTTTCTTGCGCTCGGTGAGGTCGCGCGTAATCTTGGCATAGCCGATGATTTCGCCGGACGCCGACCGGATCGGGTCGATGACCACGAATGCCCAGAATCGGCTGCCGTCCTTCCGAATGCGCCAACCTTCGTTCTCGAACTTGCCCGTGCGCCGAGAGGTCTCCAGCGCGCGCTCAGGTAGCCCTGAGGCCCGATCTTCCTCGGTATAGAACCGTGAGAAATGCTGCCCGATGATTTCGCTCGCTTCATATCCCTTGAAGCGCCGGGCGCCGGGATTCCAGCTTGTGACAATGCCGTCAGGGTCCAGCATGTAGATAGCGTAGTCCGTCACGGCCTCAACCAGGAGGCGGTAGCGTCCATCGTCGCTCAGGGGGGCGCCGTGCCGGTCCTGTGTTTCCATTATCGGTCGGCCATTTCCAGGCGCCAAGGGGACAGACTAAGTGCCGACATATAACTTCGTGGAGGCTAGGATGTTCCCTGCTTCTATCCGGGTCGGTTTCACGTTCCCGGTCTCATTCGATCACGTCGTCCGCCCGTCCGAGCAGAGCGGGCGGGATTTCGATCCCCATGGCCTTTGCGGCCTTGCGATTGATGACCAGCTCGAACTTGCCCGGTTGTCGGACCGGCAGGTCGCCGGGTTTTTCGCCTTTGAGGATGCGCGCTACGTAGATGCCGCATTGGCGATAGCCGTCGCTGCGGCTCGGTCCGTAGCTCATCAGGCCGCCGGCGGCGGCAAGCTCCTGATAGGCGTAGATCGCCGGGATGGCATGGTGCGCCGCCAGCGCCGTCACTTGATCTCGGTGGCTGGTGAACAGGACCTCGTTGCTGACCAGGAGCGCGCGCACGCCGCGCCGCACCAGGCCCGCAAAGGCGGCGTCGAATTCCTGCACGCTGCGGACCGGCACGATCTCGATCGGTTGGCCGAGCGCATCGGCGGCTGCCTGCAGGTCGCTGGCCTTGGTGGCGGCATCCGCATTGGATGGATCGGCGAGCACGGCGAAGGGAGCGTTGCCGGGCACGAGCTCGCGCAGCAGCTCGAGGCGCTTGCTGCCGGGCGCGGCGGCGAACAGGCTCACCCCGGTGATGTTCTGGCCTGGTCGTTCCAAATTGTCGACAAGGCCGAACTTGATCGGGTCGGTGCCGTTGGCGAATACGATCGGTATGGTTTTGGTGGCGGCCTTGGCGGCCTGCGCCGCCGCGATGCCGCCGGTTGCGGCGATCACGGAGACCGGGCGGCGCACGAGATCGGCCGCAAGCCCCGGCAGTCGATCCAATTGGTCCTCGGCCAGACGATAATCGATCGTGACATTGTGGCCTTCCGCATAGCCACTGTCGCCGAGGCCCTGGCGAAACGCCGCGACCACGTTCTCGGATTCGGCTGCCGTCCTGTTGCTGAGAAACCCCACCACCGGAAGCGCCGGCCCTTGCGCACGCGCCGCCAACGGCCAAGCCGTGGCGCCGCCGAGAAAAGCGATGAACGCGCGCCGCTTCATGGCGTGGCCACGCTGGCCCTGCTGCGCGGCCTCTGGCGGTCCGGGCGGCGTTGCGCCGGTGCATCGCCCGCCGCGAGACGCCGCGCGTGGAATCGCAACAGCTCCAGGAACTGCAAATGAATGCTGGTCGGCCGCCAGCCGATCCTGCGCGCCACCCCGTCCGCGCGGGCCAGGTGCCGCGAGCGGAACGGCAGGATCGCGAAGGCGGCGGCATCATTGAAACGTGCCTCCATCAGGGACATGAGAGCCAATCGGTCGGTTGACGCCAGGATGTTACGGTGGATTTGCATCGATGTGGTCTCGATCGTGAACCGCGGTGCGCGCCGCGTGGCGCCGAACATCCGCTCAAGCGCCTGTTGGCGGGGCGCGGTCGGGCCGGGCGTGATCCAATCGTAACCGGCCAGATCGTGCAACGTGATCCGCTTGCGGCGGGTCAAAGGATGGCGCTTTCTGGCCACGACCACGTAGGGGTTGGGGAACAGCCTTTCCTCCGTGACATCGCTCGCCCACGACGGGATTCTGAGCACGCCCCAGAGCAGGTCGAGCCGGGCGGCGCGCAAATCGTTCAGCAGGACGTCATAGTGCCCGTCCACGATCCGGACGCAGGCCTTGGGATGGGCCGCCAGCAGATCGTTGATGGCGGCCGCCAGAATCTGCGTATCGGAATGCGGAATATTGCCGACCGCCAGCCGCGATATGACATTGCCCTCCGCGGCTTTGAGCTCCTCGATCCCGTACTGGATTTCCCGGATCCCGACCTGAAATCGGCGCGCGAGCTCGGCGCCGCGCGCATTGGTGGTGAGGCCCCTGGCGGTGCGCTGGTAAAGACCGCGCCGCAGCTCGCGCTCGAGTTCACGGGCGGCGCGATGCAGCGACGGCTGGGAAATTTGCAGGCGCCGGGCCGCGGCATCGAAGGATTCGCTTTCGTAGATCGCCAGCAGGCAGCGAAGTTGCGGCCTGGTGATCTTGCTGGTCATCTCCAGTATCTGGCGAGCGGTCGGCTGATGGCCACCGGCCAGATCGCCCAGCGCAGACCGGACATGCTCGAAGAAAGCCTGCACGCGCGGCAACAAAATCGTCCCGAGCGCCGTCGCGTAGCATCCGGAACGCTGCCGTTCGAACAGGCGAGCATTCAGCTGGCGCTCGAGCGCGTCGATCGATTGAGTGACGCCCGGCTGCGATAGATTGATCTCTCTTGCGGCCACGCTCATGCTTTGCAAGCGCGCTACCGCCTCGAACGCGCGCAGCTGGCGCAGCGACGGAAAATCGTTGTCTGGCATGTCCCTGGCTCACGCCGGGCACCGGCCCCGGCTGAGCCGGCATTATAGCCAAAACTTATGACCCCGCACGCTGTTCCGATTGGTGCCCGGCGGCGGTCTGTGCCACTGGTTTTCGCCGGGGAGTGAGCCGGACCCGCAGAATGGTCCGAACGCCGAGGAAACCGCATGCGCTCGAATTTCGAGACACGGAAGCTCGATGGTGATTCATGGCGCCGTTGCTGCCGGATCGCGATCGGCTGCGCGTTCATCGGGCTGGCCGGTACGTCCGCCAGCCTGGCGCAATTGCCGAGCGGCTATCCGACCAAGCCGATTCGGATCGTGGTGCCCTATGGGGCCGGCGGCGTGGGCGATCAGACCATGCGGCTTCTCGCCAACAGCCTCTCGCAACAGGTGAAGCAGCAGATCGTCATTGAAAATCGCCCCAGCGCCGGCGGCATCATCTCCATGACCGAGGTGCTCCGTGCGCCCCCCGATGGCTATACGCTGGGCGAGATGGGCAATGGCCAGGCGATCAGCATGTCGCTGTTCAGCAATCTGCATTACGACCTGTTGCGGGACTTCAGCCCGATCTCGGTCGCGGCCAGCTTTGCCATGTTGCTCGCGGTCCCCGACCGATCACCCTATAAATCGCTGCAAGAGCTGGTCGACGCGGGCCGCAAGAACCCGGGCAAGCTCAATCTGGGCGCGATCAATCCCGGCAGCACGCAAAACCTGTCGACTCACCTCTTCAAGCAGATCACCGGCGTGGACTTCACCATCATTCCCTACCGCACCGCGCCCGATCTGGTGACCGCGCTGCTGCGCGGCGACGTCGATCTCGGGTTCGACTATTTCGCGACCTTCCAGCCGATGATCGCCCCCGACCGGTTGCGGATCATCGCCACCGCGGGGGAGAAGCGCGATCCGATGCTGCCGAACGTGCCGACCGCCAAGGAAAGCGGGTTTCCGACCTACGTGGTCAACAGCTGGAACGGCATCGGGGCCCGCGCCGGCGTGCCGGCGGAGATCACCAACTTCCTCAGCGCCGAGATCAATCGCAGCCTGGCGAGCGCGGACATCCAGGAAAAATTTCGCGCGGTCGGGATCGATCCGAGCGGCAGCACGCCGGCCGAGATGTGGGAGCGCATGGCGCAGGACAGAAGCAAATGGCGCGATGTGATCGAGAAGGCTGGCATCCCGAAGCAGTAGTGGATCGCGGTGGGGACTTCGAAGAAGCGGCTGCCGGCCGTGCCGTCGGTTGGCCGCAAGAAGTGAATGTCACGGCGGGGAGGATCGAATGACCGGACAACTGCGCCTCAACATGGCGATCGCCGACTACGGCCATACCCGGGCGCTGAAGTCGGGCGAGGTCCCGATCAAGGGCATCGATCCCAACTTCGTCGAGGTGGTGCCGATCATCGGCGCGTTCCGGCGGATGGTGCGCGATGTCGAGTTCGACGTCTGCG
>DASYFD010000277.1:0-11775 GCA_036498625.1 Xanthobacteraceae bacterium
GCAAACGAACGCGGAGGACGCGAGCAGCGCGAGGCAGGTCGCGGTCCTGCGCCGCCGTCTTGCAATGATAGCCATGGGAGCCTCCCGATTTGAGGAAAAAAGTGGGACGTGGGAAGGCCATTGCTAATCGCTGCACGTGACAGCGGCGTGCCGGGACGGTTTCCATTTTGCGACTGTTCGGTAACTGTGGAAGCTTGGGCGCCGCTGCAGGTAAACGGGTACATCTCAAAACGAAAGCAGCACGCGACCTTATTGATCATCACAGTGACGCATGACGCCTTAGCCTGGATCAAAAGTGCCGATGCCATTCTGGCCCAACAGAAAGCCCGGCGCGGTTTCCCGGCCGGGCACAGCTCGCGAGTTTCAATTTCACGAGTAAGCTGATTTGCCCAAGTGCGTCAACAAGGCCGACGATGGCCGGCGGCCGCCATGCTCCGGTGCCGGTGGCTACCTCCGTTTCCTCGCCAAGCCGGCTCGGCGCAGTGCAACTTGGCTTGCCTGCCTGGTTGCCGTACGATGGCGAACTTTGGAAAATCGACAGGGGAGCATTTGCGATGCGCAGGAATATTCCGGGCCACCTGGTCGCCGCCGGCCTATTGGGCGTTCTTTCGTTGGGCGCTGCGACGCTCTCGGTGGCGCAAGCGCCGCCGCCAGCGCCGCCGCCGGCGCCCGCCCTCATGGCGCCCGGAACGCCACCCACGCTGGTGGTCGATCTGATGTCGGCGGAAGGCGCTGCCGCGCTGGGCGCGCAATGGCGGGTCTCGGACGTCACGATCAAGGAGGTGCCGGTGATCCAAGGCACCACCACGCAGAACAAGATGACCTACGATATCGATCCCCACGCCGGCGGCACCGATTTCGACGACTCGAAATGGCCGGTGATCGAGCCGAAGGATCTGGGCGCGCGCCGCAGCGGCGGCCATGTCGCCTTCATGTGGTATCGCACCACGTTGACGATCCCGGCCAAGATAAAGGATCTCGATCCAGCCGGCGCCGTCGCGGTATTCAGCACGACGGTCGACGATTACGCCGAGATCTGGATCAACGGCGTGATCCCGGGCCGCTCGGGCTACCCGCGCCCCGCCGCCGTCATGGGGCACAACATGCCCAATCGGGTGGTGGTCAGCACCGGCCTCAAGGCCGGCGACAAGATCCAGATCGCCGTCTTCGGCATCAACGGGCCGATCTCGATGGCGCCGGCGAACTCGGTGTTCGTCCGCGACGCGAAGCTAGAGCTGTTCAAATAGCGTCGGGGCTCGGGAGAGAGCGGCTAATCCCGTTAGCCTCAGGTCGCGGGGTCGATCCCCTGTCGCCTCGGCGGCGAGAAGATGCCGTCGGGATCGATGCGGCGCTTGATCTCGCGCAGCCGGCCGAGATTGGCCCCGTAATAGGCGGCGGCTGGATCGGCGAGGCCGGGATCGGCGAAGTTCTGATAGCTGCCGCCTTCCGGCATCAGGCCGGCGCAGGCCTCGTGGAAATCCCGCTGCCAGGCGAGGTTGTCCTGGACTACGGCGGCCTTGTCCGCCTTAGTCCAGTTCAGCTCGGTGCCGGTGAGCCACTCGGCATCGCGATGCACATAGGCGGTGACGGCGGCGGGGACGCTCCGGATGCGGCCTCCCACGTGGAACATCTTGAACAGCGCCTCCGCGTGCGTCCCGGGGCATGCGCGAACGCGGCGGAACACCTCCTCGACGATCCGCTCGTTCAGCCTGCCGCAATAGCGCGATGTTTCCTGATAGTGCGCCGGCGGGCCTGCCTCGCTGAGAAATTTCTGGGCTTGCCAATAAGGCGTCGTCTGCGCGCTCGAGGTGCTCGGGGTTGCGACCGCGAAGGCCGGGGCCAGGATGGCGCGCATCTCGTCCTGCGGGCCGCGCAACTGTCCGATGAGCTGGACGGTGTTGGGACGGGTGCTGCCCTTGCGGGTCGCCTCGACGGACAGCTTGCTGCCCATCCGGTCGGGCGCGCTCTCGAGGCTGCGCGCGAGACGGAAAAAAATTTCCTCGACCTTGCGGTGCCAGACGAGCTTGAAGCTGGTCATCGGCTCGGCTTTCACGGCGCGTATCGTAAAGCGTAGCGCTACGCCGAGATTCCCGCCGCCGCCACCGCGCAGGGCCCAGAACAGGTCGGCGTTCTCGTTGTCCGATGCGCGCACGACCTGCCCGTCCGGCAATGCGACCTCGATCTCCTGCACAAGGTCGCAGCCGAGCCCGTGGTCGCGCATGCCGAAACCGATGCCGCCGCCGAGCAGATAGCCGCTGGCTCCGACGCTCATGCAGCGGCCATGGGTCGCCGTCAGCCCATCTCCGCCGACCTCGGCCTTGGCGCCGGCAAGCGCACGGTAGAGGTCGCCATTCAGGGCGCCGCCTGCGATCTCCACGATTCCGTTGCCGAGATGGCGCACGTCGCGCATGCGGCCGGTATGGATGATGAGGCCTGCCACAGTGCTGCAGCCGGCGTAGCTGTGGCCGCCGGAGCGCAGCACCATCGGGATGCCGGTCGCGCGCGTCCAGGCGATGGCGGCGATGGTCTCCGCCGCGTCGCGGGGCCGGGCGATCCCGATCGGCGCGACGCCTTGGTAGCGCAGGTTCTGCGGCCGGGCGAGGGCGGCGAAACCGGGATCGCCCGGCCTCAGCACCCCGCCTGTCACCTTGGCGGCGAGATCCTTCCATGCGGAGCGAGAAATCGCCAACGACTTGGCGTAGCCACGGGACGGAGCAATAAAGGATGCCGCGGCCGCGGCTCCGGCGAGTCGCAGAAAATGGCGGCGTGCGAGATTCACGGTATCCCTTGTCGCCTCTCGAGTGCCCCGGTCGCTGGCAGGTCCAGTTAAACCACTTTTGCGCCCGCTCTGCTGTCCGAAATGCGACGGCTGCAGCCTATCCGGTCCGCCACCTGTCGACCAGGCGACGCTTCCATTCACGCAGATTGCGGAACGGGACGCCGAGGTAATGTTTGCGGAAGAATTGCAAATACCCTACCGGGCTGACGGTCATCGGCGAATCCACCGGCACGTACCAGCCGTTTATGCCGGTGCGCCGCACCCATTTGTAGCCGCGGCGGGTGAGATGGCGGTGGATGCCGAGATTGATCGCGAGGTCCTCGATCAGAATGAGCCTTGGCCGCCAGCGATCGAGGTCGAAGCCCTCGAGCACCTCGATCTCATGGCTTTCCACGTCGATCGATACAAAATCGAGCGGTGCCGGTGCCTTGGCGTCGATCAGGATTTCATCGAGGGTGCGCAGCGGCACGTTGATGGTTCCGGCTCGCTGCATATCGGGGACAAAGAACGCCGGGTTGAGCGAGGTGTGGATGCCGGCGAGGTTGAGCGTCGCCGACTTGCCGGAATTTTTCGGCGACGAGCAGGCGACCGCATAGACCTTGGCGCGGCGATCCCGCCGCAGGCGCTCGGCGAGATCGAGCTGCGGCTCGATCAGGACGCCGTCCCAGCCCAGCTTTTCGAAAGGCCAGGTCTGGGAGCCGTCCGTTGGATCGTTGGCGCCAATATCCACGAAGTAGCCGCTGCGCGATCCGGCGAAAAACTCGAGCTTGAGCTTGTCTTCGAACTCGTAGGGGTAGATCGCTCGCATCGGCATTGAGTCTCGTAGTGCGGAAATCGTCACGCGTCGCCTTGTCTGGCACAGCCTTCCGGTTCCCGGGAACCGGTTTGAGGTGGAATTGAATAGGACGAATTCCAAAGTTCCACCAGGGCTTACTTCCTCTCGGCTGCCGCCAATCCTTTGGACTTGAACGCGCTCGCCCTTGGCCCCGCGCATCGCGCATAAGGGGCCGCTCCGGCCGGCTTGTCGCTACTTCCGCTTCTCCGCCAGGCCGGCGCGGCGCAATGCATCGGCGAGCGCGCCGCCTGCTGGCTCCTCGCTGCGCGCGGGGTTGGGGGTGCGCGATGGAGGACGCGAGCCGTCATTGCGCGGCGGGGCGGGCGCGGCGCGATCGGTGCGCGGGCCGACCTCGTCGTCCAGGCGCAACGTGAGCGCGATGCGCTTGCGCGCCTTGTCGACGTCCAAAACCTTGACCCGGACGATATCGCCGGGTTTCACCACCTGCCGCGGATCCTTGACGAAGGTCTTCGACATCGCCGAGACGTGCACCAAGCCATCCTGATGGACACCGATGTCGACGAAGGCGCCGAACGCCGCCACATTGGTCACCGCGCCTTCCAGCACCATGCCGGGCTTCAGGTCGTCGAGGGTCTCGACCCCCTCCATGAACACCGCTGCCTTGAAGGCCGGGCGCGGATCGCGGCCCGGTTTTTCCAGTTCGCGCAGGATGTCGGCCACGGTCGGGAGCCCGAACGTGTCGTCGACAAAATCCTTCGGTGACAGCGCGCGCAGCACAGGGGCATTGCCGATCAGGGTTTTGATGTCGGTCTTGGCAGCCTGGATGATCCGTCGCACCACCGGGTAGGCTTCGGGGTGCACACCGGACGCATCGAGCGGATCCTCGCCGCCAGCAATGCGCAGAAAGCCGGCGCACTGCTCGAAGGCCTTCGGCCCCAGCCGTGGCACCTTCTTCAACGCTCTGCGTGAGCGGAACGACCCGTTGGTGTCGCGGTGCAGCACGATGCTCTGCGCCAGTCCGGCCCCGATGCCCGACACCCGCGCCAGGAGCGGTGCCGAGGCGGTGTTGACATCGACGCCGACCGCGTTCACGCAATCCTCGACCACCGCGTCGAGGGAGCGCGACAATTTGTGCTCGCTCAGGTCATGCTGGTATTGGCCGACGCCGATCGACTTGGGATCGATCTTGACCAATTCGGCGAGCGGATCCTGCAGCCGGCGCGCAATCGACACGGCGCCGCGCAGGGTCACGTCGAGGTCGGGCAGCTCCTGCGACGCATAGGCGGAGGCCGAATAGACCGAGGCGCCGGCCTCCGACACGACGATCTTCGACATCTTCAAGTCGGGCAGGAGCCTGACCAGCTCAGTCGCAAGCTTGTCGGTCTCGCGCGATGCGGTGCCGTTGCCAATGGAGATCAGCTCGACATCATGCTGCTCGGCGAGCTTGCCAAGAATGGCGAGCGCCTCATCCCAGCGGCGCTGCGGCTCGTGCGGATGGATCACTGCCGTCGCCACCACCTTTCCGGTGGCATCGACCACCGCGACCTTGACGCCGGTGCGGAAGCCCGGATCGAGGCCCATGGTGGCGCGCGCGCCGGCAGGCGCCGCGAGCAAGAGGTCGCGCAGATTGGCGGCGAACACCCGCACCGCTTCCAGCTCGGCCGCGTTCCACAGCCGCACCCGCAGGTCGACGCCGAGATGGACCTGGATCTTGGTGCGCCACGCGGAACGCGCGGTGTCCATCAGCCATTTGTCGCCGGGACGGCCACGATCGCTGATGCCGAAGCGCCGCATGATCCGCAGCTCATAGGGGCTCGCTCCAGCGGCCGCGGTCGCCGGATTCTCCGGCTCGATGGCGACGTCGAGAATCTCCTCCTTCTCGGCGCGGAACAGCGCCAGAATGCGATGGGACGGCACCTTTGCCAGGCTCTCCGCAAAATCGAAATAGTCGCTGAACTTGGCTCCGCTCTCCTGCTTGCCGGCGCGGACCTTGGAAACGAGGCGGCCGCTGGACCACATCTCCTCGCGCAGCGAGCCGATCAGGTCGGCGTCCTCGGCAAAGCGCTCGACCAGAATCGAGCGCGCGCCGTCGAGCGCGGCGGCGACATCGGCGACCTGCTTTTGCGCATCGACGAAGCGCGCGGCCGCGGCCAGCGGGTCGTTCTGCGGCTGCGCCAGCAACAGATCGGCAAGCGGCTCGAGGCCGGCCTCCTTGGCGATCTCGGCCTTGGTCCGGCGCTTGGGCCGGAACGGCAGATAGATGTCCTCAAGCCGGCCCTTGCTGTCGGCGGCGCGGATCGCGGCTTCGAGCGTGTCGTCGAGCTTGCCCTGCTCGCGGATCGAATTGAGGATGACGGCGCGACGCTCCTCCAGCTCGCGCAAATAACGCAGGCGCTCGTCGAGCGTGCGCAATTGCGCGTCATCGAGTGCGCCCGTCGCCTCCTTGCGGTAGCGGGCGATGAAGGGCACCGTCGCGCCTCCGTAGAGCAACGCCACCGCGGCGGCGACGCGCTCCTCACGGACGTCGAGCTCCTGCGCGATTTTCTGGTTGATGGAAAGGGTCACCACACACCTATGCAGGAACAGATACGGGACAGAGGCCGACGCGGTGGCTCCTGTGCAGGCCATGACGCACTTGGTGATTTCATGCAAACGAAACCCGCTCTGGATGACGGCCCCGTCGCAAGGGACACACATTCGACTTCTGGCGCAAGAGCGAATCAGCACGGCGTCGATTTTCGATGAAACCCGAGCTGCCGCGCTCGCGGTCCTGCCAAACTTGCAAGCCGCGTGGCGTGGAGCGGGGATAAAATTTTAATTTCGTTTCCAAGGGGTTGGCTTGTCGAGCGACAAGCCGCCGTGCGACGCGGCCCGCGGTTCATGGAACTGCATCGAATCCCTCGACGCGTTTGCCCCGCCAAACTCGTGCCGCGCAAGTGTTGTGGTACCGTTGCGCCCACCGTCGGCGCCACCGGCGGGATTGGCTGCGTGATGGGACAATCCGCATCGTGCTGCAGCTCACCGCCGCATGCCTCCGCGTCTCACCGAAGGAGTGCACTCCGACCTGTTATTCCTGTAAACAACAGGAAAAGAACAAGCAGAGCTTGCTGGCTGGGTCATTGAGCGAGCCGCCAACGACCAAGCAGAAATGCATGCCTCCGGCGCGTGCGCCATTGAAAATACAATCCGGAAACAATGAACTCCGCGGGCGAGGGCGCCGGAGCCATGCAGCGCTTGCAGGGCCGGGGGGAGCCTCCGGCTCGGCGAATCTGCGGGCTCGACATGATCGATCTCCGACGCGCAACAGAAAGCCCGGCGCGGTTTCCCGGCCGGGCGCGGTTCTGGAGTTTCAATTTCACGAATAAGCTGATTTGCGCGAGGGCGTCGACAATGCGGAAGATCGAACTTGCCCCGCCGCCAAGGCATCCGGTGAGGCGGGGCCACGACTCGCCTTTCTTTGAAAGGGTGGTGGTCATGGCCGCGCTTTGCGATGCTGCGGGACCCCACCCCGACCCTCCCCCTTTCCGGGGGAGGGTCGGGGTGCCGAGCTTGCTGCGGGCGCGTCGGGTTCACCAAAATGTGCGCCAGCGCGCCCAATGCAACGCCATCATCAAGACGGGAGGTACGCCATGTTTGCTCATGTCCTCAAGGGAACCGCCCTGCTGCTGCTCGCCTGCGCTGCCTTCGTGCGTTTGGCAAATGCCGAGGTCCTTATCGAGCACAGCGCCGAGACCCGGATGCAGCTCGACTTCGTGGTCGATCAGGCGGCGCTCAAGAAGCATCTGCCGGCCGGCTGGGAAACCGACGTGGCCACGTCGGGCGGCGCCAAGGACTGCAATCTGCGCATGATCTTCGTCGATCGTAGCGACATCACCGGGCCGGACGGCACCCCCAAGGGGACGAGCCAGCTGGTTTATCTGGAGGTGCCGGTAAAGCAGACCGGCGGCAGCCTGGCGGGCCGGATGGTGATGGGCGGGCTCACGGCGGATGCCAAGGATGCGCCCGGGCCGTTCGGGGTCTACCAGGCCGCAGCCAGCCACCGCATGGAGCGCTCCACGATCGAAGCTGCCGGGCAGCCGGTCCAGACGACCGAGAATTGGGCGTTCGCCGGGCCCAATGGCGAGCGCATGGAGCTTCATCTGAAATACGAGCGGCGCGTCGCCCGGCGGGGCACCGGCGAGGTCAAGCAATTCTCCGCCGCCGATCCGGGCTTCTACCAAATCGTCAAGCTCGCCCAGGGTCTCGACCCCATGCGCAACGCCACGGTGCCGAGCCGCGATACCGTGAGCGAGTTCCGCTATGTGGGTACCGGCGGAATGCTCGCCACCTTGTTCGATGGCAGCGAGCGCGTGGTGAGCATCGACTCGATCCACTGGAACGAGCGCGCGATCTATCTGCCGTAAGCGAGCGCGGTCCCTGCTCGAATCGGCAGTCAGCCATCAGGATGGGCAGTGATTGGCCTGATCCGGCCGCACCCGGGATGCACGGCACGCCTTCCGGGCCTGATATCCGAGGTGAGCTTCGAAAGTTAAGGGAACCTTATTGTCGGCATTAAAAATTAAGACGTTGATCGCATCATGAGCGTGCCGGAGGGACCGACATCGATCCGGCTCCCGGGAATCCAGCCCGGTTGCCAAGCTGCGGAGCATTCTGGTGGCCATTGGCCTGAGACCTTATGATAGAATGTCTTTTGGGTACGTCACGCATCGCGTCATCACCTCTTTGAGACGCGCGCGCGGCGGCGGCCATGGTTTATTTGGTTGTGGCCGGAACCCCCGTGCAATCGTTCCTGTTCTTACCAGCGTCGGTTCCAGAGCCAAGGCGATTTTCACCTTCGTTCAACCGCGCTCAAACAGGCAAGCTCATCGCTTGGGATGACCCAAATGACTCAGACCGATAGAGCCGCAACAGTCGACAAGACAGCGACGACTGCACCGTGCCCAAAGTGCGCCACGACCATGGCTTTGGCCGCTATAACGCGCCACCCGCTTGCTGCTCATATGGAAAGGCACACCTTCCTCTGCACCAAGTGCAATCAGACAAAGACATATATGCTGCCGGCCAGTCAGCCGACGGCCGTTTGGGCGAATGGCGCAGAAGGGGCCACGGCTCTTCCTTCGACACGCTGACCGATGCGGCGACTGCAATTCCTGCCGATAGGCGAAGCGAATCCCGAGTCCGAAACATCGCGGCGGCGAGCCGCAAGCCGATCGCCGGCTTGCGGTTTTCCGAAACGGGAATCGCTTGCAACATCAAGGCGCATGCAGCCCTTGGTGGAAACTGGGTGCCGACGGGCCGGATTGGCAGTCGCACGGCGACCCGTTCGGGCCAAGGATGCTCGCGGGCCGGACCCGGTTGAGGTCCGCGCACCATCGATCGCCTGACATTTAGGCGCGGCTGGTAACAGCAGATTCACCTTCTTCGGGGAAATTGGAGCTTCCAGGGCCGTGGCGGCATCTGGCCGAAGGGGAAATCCATGCGTAACGTGATGGTAGGCGGTCTGGGCTTGGGGGCGCTGCTCGTTAGCTTCGCTATCGTATTCTTCATGTGGTCCCCCGCGACCCCGTCCAGCGTCCCGGCCCCCAAGGCCGCGTCGGCGCCGGCCCCCAAAGTCGCGTCGGCACCGGCCGCCGCGCCGGCAGCCTCTGCGTCGGCAGCGCCTGCCTCCGCCGCCCGCACGGCGTCGTCCGCCGGCGCATCGAGCGAGACGACCGGATCGATCGCGTCGGCCGCTCCGCCGCCCGCCCGGATGGTGCCGGTCGCCGCCGCGCCGTCATGCCAGGGCCATCCCGAGGCGCTCGGCGTCTCCCGCACCGTGGAGATCGACACCACCGACGGCCCTGGCTTCGGGTTCGAGCATTTCAAGCAGCACGACTTCCTGCAGCCCGGCGAGGTGGTGCTGACCTTCGACGACGGCCCCTGGCCCCGTAACACGCTGGCGGTGCTGGCGGCGCTCGCCGCCAACTGCACCCGGGCGGTGTTCTTTCCGATCGGCGAGCATTCGATGTGGGCGCCCGAGATCCTGCGGCAGGTCGCCGCCGCCGGCCACACCATCGGCAGCCACACCTGGTCGCACAAGGATCTCGCCAAGCTGTCGCCCCAGGACGCCAAGGACGAGATCGAGAAGGGCATCAGCGCCGTGCATTGGGCTCTGGGCGCCTCGGCGGCGCCGTTCTTCCGCTTCCCGGCGCTCAGCCATGCGCCCGAGATGGTGACCTATCTGGGCCAGCGCAACATTGCCATCTTCTCGGCCGACATGGACTCGCTCGACTTCAAGATCCACAAGCCCGAGCAGGTGATCGCATCGGTGATGGCGAAGCTGAAGAAGAACGGCAAGGGCATCGTGCTGATGCACGATTTCCAGAAGGCGACCGCCGAGGCGGCGCCCGAATTGCTGCGGCAGCTCAAGGCCAATGGCTACAAGGTGGTGTTCCTGAAGGCCAAGACGCCGCTCCAGACCATCGCCTCCTATGACGAGATCATCGGCAAGAACAACAAGCTGCCGACATTCAGCGACCATCCGACCGCGAGCGTGGTGCGCACCATCCCGGATTGAGGCGCGCTTACAGCCTCATGGTGAGGAGTGCGGGCAACGCTCGCGCGTCCTGAGGCTCTCGAAGGACGAACCATGGCGGCGCGCGCGGCGCTGCCGGGCTGCATCCTTCGAGACGGTCGCGCGAAGAGCGCGACCTCCTCAGGATGAGGGAGTCAGTGCTCAACCAAAACCACGATGCCAGGTACCAACATCAACTAGGCCTGCGCGTCCGCCCGATGGGCGAACAGCTGACCGGTCTCCTGCAATTGCGGCAGGCACAGCGCGAGAATCTGCTCGGCGACCGGCTCGGGGCCTTTCAGCCCGGCCGGATCCTCGCCCGGCATCGCGGTGGCGCGCATGCGGGTGCGGGTCGCGCCCGGACTGAACAGATTGACCCGCACTTGGGTCGAGGCGGTCTCGGCCGCATAGGTGCGCGCCAGTGCCTCCAGCGCCGCCTTGGAGACCGCATAGGGTCCCCAATAGGCGCGCGGACGGGCGGCGATGCCGGAGCTCACGAACACCACGCGGCCGGCCGTGGACTGCCGCAGCAGCGGATCCATGGCGCGGATCAGGTGCCAGTTGGCGGTGACGTTGACGCTGAGCACTTCGTCCCAGGCCTTGGGCTCCACGTGGCCGAGCGGGGACAGCGGTCCCAGAATGCCGGCATTGCCGACCAGCACGTCGAGCCGGCGGTAGCGCTCGGCGAGCGCCGCGGCGAGCCGCACGATGCCGGGCGTATCCTTGAGATCGAGCGGGACCAGCGTGGCCGAGCCGCCGATGGCGCGGATCGCGTCGTCGATCTCCTCGAGCCCGCCGACGGTGCGGGCGACCGCCACCACATGGGCGCCGGCACGCGCGAGCGCGAGCGCGGTGGCACGACCGATCCCGCGCGAGGCGCCGGTGACGAGCGCGATGCGATCGGTGAGGGGAGGGGTGCTCATGATTTCATCCTCATCCTGAGGAGGCCGCGAAGCGGCCGTCTCGAGGGATGCGGCCCCGGTGCCAGCGGCCATGGTTCGAGACGCCGCGCGTCCTTCGCCAAAGGCTTAGGAGCGCGGCTCCTCACCATGAGGTTGGAAAAACTCAGCTCGCCTCGGCCAGGAGCGAAAGCTGTCGCGGCGTGGCGACCTCGGCGACGCGGTCGGTGAGCGGGGTGGGATAATCGCCCGTGAAGCAGTGGTCGGTGAATTGCGGACGCAGCGGATCGCGCCGCTCGTGGCCCATGGCGCGGTAGATGCCCTCGACCGAGAGGAAGGCGAGCGAATCGGCGCCGATGAAGGCGCGCATGCCTTCGATGTCGTGGTTGGCGGCCAGGAGCTTGTCGCGCTCGGGGGTGTCGATGCCGTAATAGTCCGAATGGGTGATCGGGGGGCTGGCGATGCGCATGTGCACCTCGCGTGCGCCGGCGTCGCGCATCATCTGCACGATCTTGAGCGAGGTGGTGCCGCGCACCAGCGAATCGTCGATCAGCACGATGCGCTTGCCGCTGACCACCGCGCGGTTGGCGGAATGCTTCATGCGCACCCCGATCTCGCGGATCGACTGGGTCGGCTGGATGAAGGTGCGGCCCACATAGTGGTTGCGGATGATGCCCATCTCGAACGGAATGCCGGCGAGCTGGGCAAAGCCGATGGCGGCCGGGACGCCGGAATCGGGCACCGGCAC
>DASYFD010000278.1:0-5754 GCA_036498625.1 Xanthobacteraceae bacterium
GACCTGTCGGTTCCGGCAAGCTCTTGAAGGCATGCCGGAACAGAGGAGGGCGCGATCCTCATAACCCGACCACAACCGAGGACGCGATGACCAAGCGCCACGAGGCGAAGCACAAGATCGATCGCCGTATGGGCCAGAACGTGTGGGGCCGCCCCAAGAGCCCCGTCAACCGCCGCGAATACGGCCCCGGCCAGCACGGCCAGCGCCGCAAAGGCAAGCTCTCCGATTACGGCGTGCAGCTGCGCGCCAAGCAGAAGCTGCGCGGCTATTACGGCAATATCACCGAGCGCCAGTTCCGCGGCATCTATGAGGAGGCGATCCGGATGAAGGGCGACTCCGGCGCGCATCTGATCGGCCTTTTGGAGCGCCGGCTCGACGCCGTCGTGTACCGCGCCAAGCTGGTGCCGACCGTGTTCGCCGCCCGCCAGTTCGTCAACCACGGCCACGTCAAGGTGAACGGCCGGCGGGTCAACATTCCGAGCTTCCGCCTCGACGCCGGCGACGAGGTCGAGGTCAAGGACAAGTCCAAGCAGATGGCGCTGGTGCTCGAGGCGACCGGGCTCTCGGAGCGGGACGTGCCCGACTATATCGAGGTCAACCACACGAAGATGACGGCCAAGCTGGTGCGCATCCCGCATCTCACCGAGGTGCCCTACCCGGTGCAGATGGAGCCGCATCTGGTGGTGGAGTTTTATTCCCGGTAGAGCCTTCTCACCTCCCCCTGAAAGGGGGAGAGCTGCCCTCGGGCTGCGACCCGAGAATCGACCCGCGAAGCGGGTCGGGAGGGGGTCACGCCACAAACTCCGAATCTGCGGGAAGACGGGACCCTCACCCGGCGCCGGAGCCTGTCATCGGGCCGGCCAAAGGCCGGACCCGTTGGGCGCCACCCTCCCCCTTGCAGGGGGAGGGAAGAAAAAAAGGCGGCGCGGCTTACGCCGACGCGCCTTCCTTCACCAGGCCCTTGTCCTTGAACAGGGTCTTGAGCTCGCCGTCCTGGAACATCTCGCGCACGATATCGCAGCCGCCGACGAACTCGCCCTTGACGTAGAGCTGGGGGATGGTCGGCCAGTTGGAATAAGACTTGATCCCGTTCCGCAACTCCTCGGAATCGAGCACGTTGAGGCCCTTGTAGCTGACGCCCAGGTGATCGAGGATCTGCACCACCTGGCCGGAGAAGCCACACATCGGCATCTGCGGGGTGCCCTTCATGAACAGCACCACGTCGTTGCCTTTGACCTCGTTCTCGATGAATTTCTCGATGCTCATGGTCCTGTCCTATCTCTATCCGGGGTTTCCGGCAGCTTACGCCCCCGGGATGCTGGTCTGCAATGCCAGGGCGTGCAGCTTGCCGCCCATCTCGGCCTTGAGCGCGTCGTAGACGATCTGGTGCTGCTGCACCCGGGACTTGCCGCGAAACGACTCGGCCACCACGGTGGCGGCATAGTGGTCGCCGTCGCCGGCGAGATCGCGAATCGTCACCTCGGCGTCCGGGATGCGCGCCTTGATCAGCCGCTCGATCTCGTGCGCATCCATCGCCATCTTGGCGGTCTCCTGTAAGGTTCCGCGCCGAACATCCGGGTCACGGCCCCACCCCCATATAGGCAGGAAACCAGGATTCGAAAGATTCGCGCAGCTTCGCCACCAAAATGGGGCGATCGGCCTTCGGCGTCAATGCGTCGCCTCCCGTGGTCCCGATGCGGCGCATGGGAACGCCGGCAGCGCGGGCGCGGGCCAGGATGGCTTCCGCGCTTGCGGTGGTCGCCGTCACCACATAGCGGGCCTGCTCCTCGCCGAACCAGAACGCATGGGCGGCGAACGGCGGGGCGTCGAGCGCAGCCCCGATGCCGGAGGCCATCGCCATCTCGGCGAGCGCAACCAGGAGCCCGCCGTCGGAGACGTCGTGAACCGCGCTGGCGAGCCCCTCACCGATCAAAGCCCGCACGAGATCGCCGTTGCGCCGCTCGGCGGCGAGATCGACCGGCGGCGGCGCCCCCTCCTCGCGTCCGCAGATGTCGCGCAGATAAAGCGACTGCCCGAGCCAGCCGCTGGCTTCACCCACGAGCAGGATCGCCTGGTCGGCCGCCTTGAAGGCGAGGGTGGCAGACTTGGTGAAATCAGCGATCAAACCGACACCGCCGATTGCCGGGGTCGGCAGGATCGCCCGCCCATTGGTCTCGTTGTAGAGCGAGACATTGCCGGAAACGACCGGAAAATCGAGCGCCCTGCAGGCGTCTCCGATGCCGCGGATGCAGCCGACCAGCTGCCCCATGGTCTCCGGCCGCTCCGGATTGCCGAAATTGAGGTTGTCGGTGACGGCGAGCGGCCGCGCCCCGACCGCGGTGAGATTGCGCCAGGCCTCCGCCACCGCCTGCTTGCCGCCCTCCACCGGATCAGCCTCGCAATAGCGCGGCGTAACGTCGGTGGTGAGCGCCAGCGCCTTTGGCCCCTCCCCGACCCGCACCACCGCGGCGTCGCCGCCCGGCCGCTGCACGGTGTTGCCCAGGATGACGTGGTCGTACTGCTCCCACACCCAGCGCTTGCTGCAGAGATCGGGCGAGCCGATCAGCCGCAGCAACGCGTCCGCGGTCGCCATCGGCGGCGTCACATCCGCAGCCTGCACGATCGGCTGTTTCGGGGTCTCCACATGGGGCCGGTCGTAGACCGGCGCCTCATCGCCAAGCTCCTTGATCGGCAGATCCACCATGACGGCGCCGCCGTGGCGCACGATGAAGCGCTTGCTGGCCGTGGTCTCGCCCACCACGGCGAAATCGAGCCCCCATTTGCGGAAGATCGCCTCGGCCTCTTTCTCCTTCTCGGGCTTGAGCACCATGAGCATGCGCTCCTGGCTCTCCGAGAGCATCATCTCGTAGGCGCTCATGCCCTCCTCGCGGCACGGCACCAGGTCGAGGTCGAGCGTCACGCCGAGGCCGCCCTTGGCCCCCATCTCGACCGCCGAGGAGGTGAGGCCCGCCGCCCCCATGTCCTGGATGGCGATGACGCAGTCCTTGGCCATGATCTCGAGGCAGGCTTCCAGCAGCAGCTTCTCGGAGAACGGATCGCCCACCTGCACGGTCGGGCGCTTCTCCTGCGAATCCTCGCCGAACTCCGCCGACGCCATGGTGGCGCCGTGGATGCCGTCGCGGCCGGTCTTGGAGCCGAGATAGACGATCGGTTTTCCGACCCCGGTCGCCTTGGCGTAGAAGATCCTGTCCGCATCGGCGAGACCGACCGCCATGGCGTTGACCAGGCAGTTGCCGTCGTAGCGGCGGTGAAAGCCGACCGAGCCGCCCACCGTCGGCACCCCGAAGGAATTGCCGTAGCCGCCGATGCCGGCCACCACGCCGGCCACCAGATCCTTGGTCCTGGGATGCGCCGGATCGCCGAAGCGCAGGAAATCCAAGCACGCGATCGGCCGTGCCCCCATGGTGAAGACGTCGCGCAGGATACCGCCGACCCCGGTGGTGGCGCCCTGGTAGGGCTCGATGTAGCTCGGATGGTTGTGGCTCTCCATCTTGAACACGACCGCCTGGCCGTCGCCGATGTCGATGACGCCGGCGTTCTCGCCCGGGCCCTGGATCACCCACGCCGCCTTGGTGGGCAAGGTGCGCAAATGGACTTTCGAGGACTTGTACGAGCAGTGCTCGTTCCACATGGCCGAGAAGATGCCGAGCTCGGTAAAGGTCGGAGGACGCCCGATGAGATCAAGGAGCCGCTGATACTCGTCCGGCTTGAGGCCGTGCTCGGCAATCAGCGTAGGGGTGATTTTGGGTTCGTTCGAGGTCACTGAGGGGTCTTAAGCCGCCTGCTTGAAATGATCCACCAGTCCCGCGAACAATCCACGGCCGTCGGTTACGCCCAATTCCGCCTCCACGTGATTCTCCGGGTGGGGCATCATGCCGAGCACATTGCCGCCTTCATTCACGATACCGGCGATCGCATTGGTGGCGCCGTTGAGGTTCCAGGCGGGATCGAGGTCGCCTGCAGGCGCCACATAGCGGTAGAGCACCCTGCCCTCGCCTTCGAGCCGCGCGATGGTTTGCGCATCGGCGATGTAGTTGCCCTCGCCATGGGCCACCGGCACCCGGATGACTTGCCCGGCATTGTAGCCGCGGGTGAACGGTGAGTCGGAGCGCTCGACCTTGAGATAGACGTCGCGGCAGATGAACTTGAGCGCCGCGTTGCGCATCAGCACGCCCGGCAGCAGCCCGGCCTCGCACAGTATCTGGAAGCCGTTGCAGACGCCCAGCACCAGGCCGCCGCCGGCGGCGAAACGGCGCACCGCATCCATGACGGGGGCGCGGGCCGCGATCGCGCCACAGCGCAGATAGTCGCCATAGCTGAAGCCGCCCGGCACTACCACCAGATCGGTGCCGGCCGGCAGCGCCGTATCGGTGTGCCAGACCATCGCGGTCTCGCGGCCGGAGACGAGCCGCAGGGCGCGCGCCATGTCCCGTTCGCGATTGATGCCAGGAAAAACCAGAACCGCGGAGCGCATCAGATGCCGTTTCCGCCGAGCTCCGCCGCGGCCCAGCGCTGCACCGGATCGGAGCCGAGAAAATCAAGCGCCAGGCCTTCGGCTTCGCTCAGCCGATTGGGATCGGTGAGCACGGTCGCGACCGCGACGTCGCATTTATCGTTGAAGCCGATCTGCCACATGTCGTGGGCCCCCGCATAGGGAATCTTGACGCGGTAGAGCCGGCTGCGCCCCTTGAGGCGGCCGACGTCGACCGGGCGGCCGTCGATCAGCCCGACGAACTCCTCGCTGAACAGCTCGAGATCGCTGACCCGGTCGAGATCGGCATCGTCGGAGACCCCGGTCGCGCAATTGCAGAACCCGACCTTGGCCCGCAGGTAGAGATTGATCTCGCTGCCGCAGTCGGCCGGCGCGCAGCGATAGGCGCGCCCGATGCCCCATCCATCGATCCGGAACGGCCATTGGACCTCGCGCCAGACCGCGTGCGGCGCGCGCGCGGTCGCGGCCGGTCCCGCCCGGCCGGCCCCCTGCGTCGCCGCATCGTTGGCCAGCAACCCGGCGAGCGCGATCCCGAGCGCGCTGATCAGAATGCCGGAGCAAAGCTTCATCCGGTCACCTCGACGCGATAATTCTCAATCACCGTATTGGCGAGCAGCTTGTCGGCCGCCTGCTTGAGGAGTGCTTCGGCCTCCTTGCGGTCGCCGGCGGCGAGCTCGATGTCGAACACCTTGCCCTGGCGCACGCTGGCCACGCCCTCGACGCCGAGCGACTTGAGCGCGCCCTCGATCGCCTTGCCCTGGGGGTCGAGGATGCCGGACTTCAGCGTGACGGTGACACGGGCCTTCATGGGGATTTCGCCCTGCGAACTTGGCTCAAACGCGATTCCGGCAGTTTACGCGTGAATCCGGGCCGGGGACAGGGGCCAAATGTCGGCAGCTTTGCCGATGAATCGAGCAGCCGGGTTGCGGTCAGGACGATCGCGTTTGACCAAACCACCGCGCTCTCAGCGATACCTCCCCCTGCAAGGGGGAGGGAAAGATCAGCTCTTCACCAGCACCGGGCCGCTGCCCTGCGGGCGCTCGTTCTCGCTCATGATCCCCAGCCGCTTGGCGACCTCCGTATAGGCCTCCAGCAGGCCGCCGAGATCGCGGCGGAAGCGATCCTTGTCGAGCTTCTCGTTCGACTTGATGTCCCACAGCCGGCACGAATCGGGCGAGATCTCGTCCGCCACCACGATCCGCATCATCTCGTTCTCCCACAGCCGGCCGGTCTCCATCTTG
>DASYFD010000279.1:0-2675 GCA_036498625.1 Xanthobacteraceae bacterium
CTTGCGCCAGGCGGTCGAGGCGCTCCAGGAGCTGGGGCAGCACCGCAAGGTGCAGCTGATTATTTCGGGCGGCATCCGCAGCGGCGCCGATGTCGCCAAGGCACTGGCGATGGGCGCCGACGCAGTATCGATCGGCACCGCCGCGCTGGTCGCGCTCGGCTGTAACCGCAGGGTACACGTCGAGGATTATCAGGCGCTCGGCACCGAACCGGGCGCCTGCCATCATTGCCATACCGGGCGTTGTCCGGTCGGCATCACGACGCAGGACCCGGCACTGGAAAGCCGGCTCGATATCGACGAAGGCGCGCGGCGCATCCGCAATTTCCTGACGGTGCTAACAATGGAGGCGCAGACGTTGGCCCGTGCCTGCGGCAAGTCGCATCTCCATAATCTCGAGCCGGAAGACCTCGCCGCGCTGACCGTCGAAGCGGCCGCGATGGCGGGTGTGCCGCTCGCCGGCACCGACTGGATCCCGGGAAAGAGCACCTACTGATGTCGCAGGACTTGGCGAAAGAGGCAACGGATCGCGGCATTCGCTATTTTCTGATCAGCTTTGTCGATCTGTTCGGGGTATTGCGGGCGAAGCTGGTGCCAGCCGCGGCCATCGGGCAGATGCAGCGCGGCGGCGCCGCGTTCGCCGGCTTTTCGACATATCTCGATCTGACCCCTGCCGATCCCGACATGTTCGCGATGCCGGACCCGGCGAGTCTGATTCAAGTGCCGTGGAAGCCGGAGATCGGTTGGCTCGCCGCCGACCTGCACATTAATGGCAAGCCGATCGAGCATTCTCCCCGCCATGTGTTGAAGCGCCAGCTCGCCGCGGCGGAAGCGGCGGGCTACCGGCTGAAGACCGGCGTCGAGGCCGAGTTCTTCTTATTGCGCCCGGACGGGCGGGCAGTGGGCGACGGCGAGGACCGGCAGGCAAAGCCATGCTACGACCAGACGGCGCTCTTACATCATTACGAGCTGATCCGGGCGATTAGCGAAGCGATGCTCAGGCTCGGCTGGGGGCCTTATCAAAGCGATCACGAGGACGCAAACGGCCAGTTCGAGATGAACTGGACCTATGACAACGCGCTCGTGACCGCCGATCGCCACGTGTTCTTCAAATTCATGGTCAAGGAGCTCGCTCGGGAGCATGGGCTGCGCGCCACCTTCATGCCAAAGCCGTTCATGCATCTGACCGGGAGTGGCTGCCACGCCCATGTTTCGTTGTGGGACCTCGAGGGCGAGACCAATCTGTTTCACGATCCCACAGGGGAACTAGGCCTCTCCACCCTCGCCTACCAGTTTCTCGGAGGCATCCTCACCCATGCCGAGGCGTTGACCGCTCTGTTCACGCCGACCGTCAACAGCTTCAAGCGGATCAATGCGGCGCCGACCGTTTCGGGCGCGACCTGGTCACCCAATGCGATCAGCTATGGCGCCAACAACCGCACGCATATGGTGCGGATCCCGGAGCCGGGCCGCTTCGAATTGCGGCTGATGGACGGCGCCGCCAACCCCTACCTGCTGCAGGCGGGGATCCTTGCCGGCGGTCTCGACGGGATCGCCCGCCGGCTCGATCCCGGCAGACGGCTCGACATCAACATGTACGAGCCGGGCGCCGCCCCCGCCGGCATCCCGCGGCTGCCGCTCAACCTCCTCGACGCGCTGCGAGCCTTCCAGGCCTCCACAACGCTGCGCGAGGCGTTGGGTTCGGACTTTGTCGACGCCTACGCGAAATTGCGGATGGCGCATTGGACCGACTATATGCGCCATTTGAGCGAATGGGAGCGTGAGCACACGCTCGACGTGTAACCAGAACCATGACAGCCAGCACCATGACAAGCGGAGATCTTCGGTGACGCAGGAGCCGCGCAGCCGCTGGGAATTGCTGACGCAGACCGGCGCCGGAACGCCGATGGGCGATCTCTTGCGCCGCTATTGGTGGCCGATCGCCGGCGCCACCGAACTCGACCGGCCGGGCACCAAGCCGGTGCGGCTCTTGGGCGAAGACCTCGTGCTCTACAAGGATCTCGGCGGGCGCTGGGGCCTCATCGACCGGCATTGCCGGCATCGCCGCGCCGATCTCAGCTATGGCTATGTCGAGGCGCGCGGGTTGCGCTGCAACTACCACGGCTGGCTCTATGACGAGGCGGGAAGCTGCCTTGCGCAACCCTATGAGGACATGGCGCACCCCGAGGCGCGGCTCAAGGACGCGGTCCATATCAAGGCCTACCCGGTCGCCGAATTGGGCGGGCTCCTATGGGCCTATCTCGGGCCCGAGCCGCGGCCCTTGGTGCCGGATTGGGAATTTTTCTCGTGGCCGAACGGTTTCCGCCAGATCGTCAAGGCCGAGATCCCGTGCAACTGGTTCCAGTGCCAGGACAACTCGATCGACCCGGTGCATTTCGAATGGACCCATTCGAACTGGAGCGTGCGGCTGAAGGGCCGGACCGGTCCTTACGCGCCGCACCACGTCAAGGTCGATTTCAGCGAATTCGAGTACGGCTTCCAATACAAACGCCTCCGCGTCGACACCAGCGAGCATGACGAGCTGTGGACGATCGGCCGCGTCTGCCTGTGGCCGAATGCACTATTCACCGGCAATCACATCGAATACCGCGTGCCGATCGACGACGAGAACACGCTCAGCATCACCTGGACCTTCAGCCGCGTGCCGAAAGAGCGCG
>DASYFD010000280.1:0-21581 GCA_036498625.1 Xanthobacteraceae bacterium
CAGCAGAACTCGGCCCTGGTCGAAGAGAACGCCGCCTCCGCCAAGACGCTTCAGCACCAGTCGGAAACGATGAACGACAAGGTCGCATTCTTCAAGCTCGACGAGGAGATCGAGGCCCCCCGGACCAGGGCGCCGACGCCCCGGATGGCCGCCAAGCCGGCTGCCAAGCGCGAGGCCGCATTCGTTCGCAAGGCCACTGCGGCCCCCATCAACAACCGGCGCGGCGGCCCGGTCGGCCGCATGCAGGCGGCGGTCGCCACCGCGATGGCGGAAGACCCCGATTGGAAGGAATTCTAGGATGACGCCAGTCCGCGGGGTCGCGACTGGCTCGCCCAGTTCCGGCTTTGCCGTGACCGACCCGCAACGGGAATTCGCGTTTTCCAAGGGCGACTTCGAGTTTCTGGCGGCATTGGCCTACCGGCACGCCGGCATCTCGCTGTCCGACAGCAAGCGCAATCTGGTCTACGGCCGCCTGTCGCGGCGCCTGCGTGCCCTCGCGTTGTCCTCGTTCGGCGAATATCGCCAATACCTCGAAGGCGACGACAGCGAGCTCGAGCGGTTCATCAACTCGATCTCGACCAACCACACCCGGTTCTTCCGCGAGGCGCATCATTTCACTCACTTCCGCTCGAGCGTGGCGGAGACCTTCGCTCAGCAGGACCAGAAGAAAACGGTGCGCCGGCTGCGCGTCTGGTCCGCCGGCTGCGCGACCGGCGAGGAGCCCTACACGATCGCGCTGGTGCTGCGGCGCGAGATCGCCGACCTGGCCCGGCATGACGTGAAGATTCTCGCCACCGACATCGATACCGATGTGCTGGCCAAGGCCAGCCGGGGCGAATACGCGGCCGAGGCGCTCGAGAACATCCCGGATCCGTTTTGCCGCTTCCTCAAGCCGGTCGAGGAAGACAACGCCTCCATCATCACGGTCGGACCGGACGTCCGCTCTCTGATCACGTTCCGGCCGCTCAACCTGGTGGAGCCCTGGCCGGTCAAAGGGCCGTTCGACGCGATCTTCTGCCGCAACGTGATGATCTACTTCGATGCTCCGACCAAAGCCAGGCTCATCGAGCGTTTCGTCAAGCTGATCAAGCCGGGCGGCTGGCTCTATATCGGGCACTCGGAGTCTTTGCTCGGATCGCATCCCGGTCTGCACCTGGTGGGCCGTACCATCTATCGGAGGGACGCGTGACGGCGGAGGGCGCGGTGAGAAGCACGACCCTCTCGGCGGCAGGGACCGGGGCCGGCAGCGACGTCATCGAGCGCGGATTCTACGATCCGCTGACGGCGAGCTGGACCATCAAGGTACCGATGGGGCGGTTCTACATCACCGCCCGGGCCGACGAGACCATCGTCACGGTGCTGGGCTCGTGCGTCTCGGCCTGCATTCGCGACGTCCGCACCGGGATCGGGGGCATGAACCATTTTATGCTGGCCAGCGACGTTTCCGGACAATGGGGCGACGATCAGAAGTCGACCCGCTACGGGAATTTCGCGATGGAAAAGCTCATCAACGAGCTGATCAAGACCGGATGTCCGCGTGAGCGCATGGAGATCAAAGTTTTCGGCGGCGGCAATGTGACCGACACCAGGAACCAGATCGGTACGCAAAACGCCGAGTTCGTGCTGCGCTATCTGGAGGACGAGGGATTTTCCTGCGCGGCCCGCGATCTGGGCGGGCCCTATCCGCGCCGCATCGAATATTCGCCCGCGACCGGGCGGGTGGTGCGCAGGCTGCTGACCGGAGGCGATCGCGATCTGATCGTTCGCGAGGAGTCCGAATACGCCAAGAAGCTCGCCGCCAGCAAGGCGGTCGCCGGCGCGGTTCAGATGTTCGGCATGAAGCGCAAGGTCCCTGCCGGCAGCAGCCTGCTGTTCGACCCGAAGAGGAAGCAGCCATGACGGTGCGTGTGCTCATCGTTGACGACTCGGCGCTCATGCGCCAGCTGCTCACCGCCCTCCTGTCGGAGGATCCCGAGATCGAGGTGGTGGATGCCGCCCCGGACGCGTTGGTGGCGCGCGAGATGATCAAGGCGCTCGATCCCGACGTCATCACGCTCGACGTCGAGATGCCGCGCATGGACGGCCTGACGTTCCTGCGCAAGATCATGGCGTTGCGCCCGATGCCGGTGGTGATGATCTCGACCCTCACCCAGTCCGGCGCCGAGGTGACGCTGGAGGCGCTCGAAGCCGGCGCGGTCGATTTCGTCGCTAAGCCGACCAGCTCGGTCGGGCCCGCCATGGCGGCGCAGGCGGAAGAGCTCAGAGCCAAGGTCAAGGCGGCGGCCGGCACGCGCGTGCGCGCGCGCCCGGAGCTGACCAAGCCCCCTGTGCCGCAACGCCAGGCGCTCAATCGGCGAACCGGAAAGATTTTGTTGATCGGCGCCTCGACCGGGGGCGTCGAAGCCTTGAAGACCGTGCTTATGGACCTGCCGGCGGATTGTCCCCCGACGCTGGTGACCCAGCATATGCCGGAGCGGTTTACCGCCGCCTTTGCCAGTCGGCTCAACCGCGAATGTCCGATGACGGTGTGCGAGGCGGCGGACCGGCAACGGGTGGAGCCCGGCTGCGTCTATATTGCGCCGGGAGCCCATCATCTCGAGCTCGGTCGCGACGGCTTGGCCTATGTCTGCCGGCTCAACGACGGGCCGCCGGTCTCGGGGCACCGTCCCTCCGCGGACGTCCTGTTTCGCTCCGGTGCGCGCGTCGCCGGGCCTAAGTCGATCGGGGTGATCCTCACCGGCATGGGCAAGGACGGGGCGGAAGGGTTGCTCGAGATGCGCAAGGCGGGTGCCAGCACGCTCGGCCAGGACCAGGCGAGCTCGCTCATCTACGGCATGCCGCGCGTTGCCTTCGAACGCGGCGGGGTCGAACGCCAATTTCCGCTCACCGAGCTGGCCGGGGCCATCGTGGATCGATGCGGCGACAAGGCTTCGGTCGGAGCCGGGCTGGGAAGCCGTCCGGGCAGATGGGATGGCGGCGCGCCCGCGACGATGACCACGAGAGAATGACAGATGCGCACCACCGAGGACACGCAGACCATGGAACCGACCATTACGCTGCCGGCAGTGGTGGATCGGCCCGCCGCCCAAGCGCTGCTCGCGACGCTGCGTGAAAAGCTGGCGGCGGATCAATCCTGTGGTCTCGACGCATCCAATGTGGAGAGGCTGATGCTGCCGGGCATCCAGGTCATCCTGGCCGCTATCAAATCGAGTGAAAAGTTAAAGGTGGTGAATCCATCGGCATTGTTCTGTGCCGCCTTCGAGGATGCCGGACTGTCCTGGCTCCGCGGCGAAGAATCATCCCCCTCGGAGCAGGCCGAATATCAGGCGCAGGATCAGGTTCCAAGCGCCGATCCGGCACGCGACCTGAATGCGCCGGCCCGTGAGCAAGCGCAGCCCAGCCAGAGCATCGCGGCTGCGGGAGGTGAGCGCCGTCCGCCCAAGCGCATCCTCACCATCGACGATTCCAGGACCATGCGCGACATGCTCAGGATGACATTGGCCAACGCCGGCTATGTCGTGATCCAGGCCGTCGATGGCCTGGACGGCCTCGATGTGCTGAAGAAGGAGCGCGTCGACGTCGTGATCACCGACATCAACATGCCCAAGCTGGACGGTTACGGCGTGATCCGCCGCCTGCGCGCGGATTCGGGCTACGACGATACGCCCATCCTGGTGCTGTCGACCGAGAACGACCAGAAAACCAAGGATATCGGGCGCGATGCCGGGGCGACCGGGTGGCTGGTGAAGCCCTTCGACCCCGACCAATTGGTGGAAATTGTACGGCAAGTCTCGCCTTAGGCGGCACGCGCCAATCGGGGATTTGGGGTCATGGCGAACTGGGATGAATTGAAGCAGACGTTCTTCGAGGAAACCAAAGAGGGTCTCGAAGCGATCGATGCCGGCCTCACGGATATCCGTGACGGTGCCGAATCCGACGACACCGTGAATGCGGTCTTTCGCGCCATCCATTCCGCCAAGGGCGGGGCCGGGGTGTTCGGCTTCGAGGCGCTGGTCAGTTTCGCGCACGTTTTCGAGACCGTGCTCGATGCGGTGCGGCACGGCGGCTTGTCGCCTGGTCCCGACATTCTCGACGTGCTGTTCACGGCGAGCGACGTGCTGGCCGACCTCGTCGCCATGGCACGGGCCGACGAGGCCGCGCCGGCCGGTTACGGCGACGAATGCCGCGCGGCACTCGAAGGATTGCTCGGGCAGGGCGACGATGGCAACGCCGATGCGGCGGCCGACGACTTCGACATTCCCTTCGTCCCTGTGATGGCAGAGCAGTCCGACGCTCCGGGCGAGACCGCGGGCGAGCGCGGCTATTCTATCAGCTTCCGGCCGCATCCGGATTTTCCAGCAGACCAAGACCCGCTGTTTCTGCTCCAGCAGCTGCGCATGCTCGGCACGCTGGAGCTCGCGGCGCAGGTCGACGCCTTGCCGCCGCTCGCTGAATTGTCGCTCGAGCTCGGCTATATCGGCTGGACCGGGACGCTGCGCACGTCATGGGGGCGGGAGGACATCGCGCGGGTGTTCGCCTTCGTGGCCGACAAGTGCGAATTGCAGATCACCGACCTGAGCTCGCAGGACGGCGATGTCGCCGGCGACGCCGGGATGCCCGAGGTTCCGACCCAGGGGCTCGCCCCGCAGGCTGCGCCGGCATCCGGGCTCGCCGACGAGATCGCGCTTCCTCCCGCGCTTGCGCCGGCCCTGGTCCCCGATCCCGAGCCGGTTGCGGCAGCGGCCCTGCCGCCGTCGCGTCGGCCCACGGTCGTCTCGCCGGCGGCAGCCCCCAAGGAGGTTCGCGCCGCGGTCACGCCGTCCGCCGCCACCACCATCCGGGTGGAGCTCGAGAAGATCGACCGCGTCGTCAACATGGTGGGCGAGATCGTCATCGCCCAGGCCATGCTGGGCCAGGTCGTCCAGGATCTTCCACCCGAGATCATGAACCGGGTGGCGCAGCGGATCGAGGACGTGTTCCATCATACGCGTGAGCTGAAGAACAGCGTGATGTCCATGCGGGCCCAGCCGGTGAAGACCGTGTTCCAGCGCATGACCCGCCTGGTACGCGAGCTCGCCGCCAAAACCGGCAAGAAAGTCCAGCTCGAGATGCGGGGCGAGAACACCGAGGTCGACAAGACCGTCATCGAGCGGTTGAGCGACCCGATCACCCACATCATCCGCAACTCGATCGATCATGGGATCGAGTTGCCGTCGGTGCGGCTGGGGGCCGGCAAGAAGGATGCGGGCACGATCCGCCTTTCGGCCGAGCAGCGCGGCGGACGCATCGTCATCGAGATCGCCGACGACGGGGCAGGAATCAATTCCGAACGCGTGCTGCGGAAGGCGCGCGAGAGGGGCCTGGTCGCCGCCGACTCGGTGCTCAACACCGAAGAGATCAACAATCTGATCTTTCTTCCGGGCTTCTCGACCGCCGACGTGGTTTCCGACCTTTCGGGCCGCGGGGTCGGCATGGACGTGGTGCGGCGAAACATCCAGGGTCTGGGCGGACGCATAACGCTCAAATCCGATCCCGGCCGCGGCATGTCGATCGAGCTCGCCTTGCCGCTCACCCTCGCGGTGATGGACGGAATGATCGTTCGGGTCGCGCAAGAGACCTACGTGATGCCGATCTCGGCCATCGTGGAATGCATTCGCCCGGCGCCGACCGACATACGGCCGCTGGTCGGCACCTGCGGCGCGCTGCAGATTCGCGGCAGCATCGTCCCGCTGGTCTATCTGGGCGATGTGTTCGACGTGCCCGGCTTCGTGCAGGAGCCGGCCGAATGCACCGTCATGGTGATCGAGGGAAGCGACCGCACCCGGCTCGGGCTGGTGGTGGACGAGCTCCTCGGTCATCAGCAGGTCGTGATCAAGTCCATCGAGGAGA
Source organism: Xanthobacteraceae bacterium (assembly GCA_036498625.1). Classification (GTDB taxonomy): domain Bacteria; phylum Pseudomonadota; class Alphaproteobacteria; order Rhizobiales; family Xanthobacteraceae; genus VAZQ01. Next base: position 5,890 of record DASYFD010000280.1, read on the forward strand.
ACTACGGTAGCGTTCCGGGAATTGCCGCCGCCACCATTCTCGGCAACGGACGCGTCGCCTTCATCGTCGATATCGAGAAACTGCCGGAACTGCTCGACAACAATTTGCATTATGCATCGACGGTCGCGCGTTCAAGCACGAAAACGGCCGCCTAAATCGACCCGAAGCTGGAAAATACCTCCGCCCCATCTCAGGCGGTTGAAGTTTAAGGAATGCGAACATGCCTCTCGCCGCCGCCCTGAAGGTTCTCGTCGTCGACGATCAATCCAGCATGCGCGCCGTGACCCGCATGGCGCTGGAGAAGATCGGGGTGCGCCTGATCCACGAAGCGGAGAATGGGCAGGTGGCGCTCCAGAAGGCGGTTGGCCAGCCGCTCGATCTCATCATCTCGGATTTCAACATGCCGGAAATGGATGGGCTCGGTTTGCTGCGGGCGGTGCGCGGGCATCCGGCAGTTCGCAAGCTGCCGTTCATCCTCATCACCGGCCGTGGCGATCGTGAGCTGGTGGTCACCGCCGCCCAGGCCGGGGTCAACAACTACCTAGTCAAGCCCTTCACCGAAGCCGTGCTCCGGGAGAAGATGGAGCAGGTGATGGGAAAGCTGTCTTAAGGCCCGGCGCAGCCCGGGCGACCGTGTGCGGGGAAAATGTATCGTGTCAGGTGATCTCGAGGTCGATCCTCAGGACGAAAGTGCAGCGGCCGCCGACCTGCCGCTACCCCAGGTTCTCGCCGCGCTGGCGAGCATCCTGCGGGATTCGACCGGCCGCTTCGAGCAAACGAGCGACCGGATCACCCAGCTGGTGGTGGCGCGCGAGAGCGGCAGTGGCGTCGACATCATCGTCGCGCTGCAGGAATTCGACCGATTGCGACAGGATTTCGAGGCGATCGAAGGCATCCTGGCGGGATGCGCGCAAGCGATCGAGCGCGCGGCGCCGGGCGAGCAGGGCCACCCGCTGCGCGACGTGATCGCGGAGGTGCCGGTCGTCGATTTCAAGAATCGGCTTGCCCGACGCCTGGCGTGGATTTCGCAAGAGAACAGCGCCGATGTTGCTTTCGTCGAGGAGGCGATCTACTAGCCCGTGCACTCATGAATTCCAGCGGCGTGGATCACGACGGTTGATGTCGGTTGAACCCTGGAAGCGGCGTAAGAGCGGACATCCGCGAAGGTCCGAGATGTGCGCCAGGAGGAGACATCGCCACACGGGCGTCACCGTTTTCGGTCGCTTGTCTGAAGGTCTCCTGCGGGGTAGCTTGACCCAGTTGTTTCTCGCCTCGATTGCGCGCGCCCGGGTTCGCTTGGGGTGCACGTTGGAATTTTTGGAGGCTGTATGAGAAAGCCGCTTCTCGCGATCGCGTTCAGTGCCATGTTGGCAGACCTCGCCGGGGCACAGCAGGTCGCCGACCCTCGAGTCGCCGACCTCGTGCGCGCCGGCAAGATTCGGGTCGGCGTGCACTCTATCATGTACACAAATGATCCCCAAACCGGTCAGCTGAAGGGGGCCTCGACCGGGATCATTCTTCTCGACATTGCTCGCGCGCTTGGAGAAAAGATAGGCGTTGAGGTGTCGCCGGTCGGACATCCGACTGTTCCAGAGATGTTGACGTGCGTTACGGCGGGCGCATGTGACGTAGGGTTCATGGGGCCTGACCCGTCTCGGGGCGGGGTAGACTTCTCGGCCCCTATTCTCCAGCTGGGCTACACCTTTCTGGTGCCGGCAGGCTCTTCGATCCAGACCACGGCTGACGCGGACCGGCCGGGCGTTCGTATCGCGGTCGTGCGCGATCACGCCTCGACCATGACCTTGAGCCGCATATTCAAACACGCCCAACTCGTGTACGCCGCGACGCCCGATCCCACTTTCGACCTCCTGCGTACCGGACAGGCGGACGCGTTTGCGTCGATCCGCCCCGTGCTTTTGGAGTATTCCTCGAAGCTTCCCGGCTCGCATGTTGTGCAGGACCAATACGGCGCCAACCTCCTCGGCATGGTGGTGTCGAAGGGTGAAACCGCGCGGCTCTCCTACATCAGGGAGTTTGTCGAGCAAGCCAAGGCCTCGGGATTGGTGCATCGGGCTATCGAGCGCGCCGCATTGCCGGGACACCAAGTGGCACAAAACTGAAAGAGGGCTTGATCAATTACTCCTGCTTCCTCCCTCGCTTCCTCCGGAACCATTGCACGCGCTGTGCGGCACACACTCGAGGCAGGGCGCGGGTAAAACGGCGCCGCCGTCACGCCAATTCGGCTTCCGGTATCTCGCGTGCGAGCCGCCCGCGCAACGCTTCGAGCGCCTGCCGGTGGTGCCGCCATTTCCCGACCGAGGAAGCGTAGACCGGACGGCGGACCTGAACCGCGCTGGCGGTTGCCGAGGGCGCGGTGCTCGCGTGAAAACGCAGAACTTCCGCTTCCCACGCAAGACCGATGAATTCGATGAGACGGCGGCTCTGTGCCGCCTGGGCGTGGACAATGTCTTCGTAGCTCACTTCCAACAGCGCGTGCGGCGGCAGAGTCGCTCGCCAGTGCCGGGCCAGACGACGAAACGCCAAATAGTATTCCGCCAATTCGTTGAGCTCGTATGAAAACAAGAACTTGCCCTGAAAATGCGCCTTGTAGATCGACCAGCATGCGTCCAGCGGATGCCGTCGAACCAGGATGATCTTCGCGCGCGGCAGCGCGGCGTGAATGATCCCGCAATAGAGATAATTCTGCAGCGTCTTGTCGACGAAACGACGGTCCGGCGGGACATTGACGGCGGTGACGGCCGCAACATAGCGCCGGCCCAGATCATTCATGCCGGCCCGGCCAACCCCATTCGGTCCCGCCTGCACGGTGCGGCGGAGCTCGACCGCGAACGTCCCGGTCTCTCCGCCGGCGATCATCGCGCTGTGGCCGGCGACGATCCGCTCGACCAGCGTCGTCCCGGTGCGCGGCAGGCCGACGACGAAAACCGGATCGGCGGCGGAGTACCCGGCCGGACAGGCCGCCAGCCAGGTTCGAGTCTGGGTGCGAATGATGCTGTCGATCTCGGCGATCTCGGCGCCGATATCGTATTTGATGGATCGGCGCTGTAGCGCGCAGGCCGCCGCGACGTGATCGAAGGTGCGCGCGTGCTCGTCCAGATCCTCGTATTCCTTGGCCAGAGCAAAGCGGAGCACGACCTCGCCGTTCCATTCGAGCTTTCGCCCGGAAATCAACAGCTCCATCTCCCCGATGTGGTTACGATCCCGGGTCTGAATGCGCAGATCGGAGCGCAGGTAGTAGGCCAGACTATAAGTGCGATCGAGAGCGATCGCGGCGTCGCAATGAGCCTCGGCGGCCTCCAGCATCCCGGCGATCCTCTCGGCGGCGGCCAGATTGAATAGGTATTGTGGAATATCGGAACGCGCCGCGACCGCGCGTCGAGACAGGCCCATGGCCCGTGCGTTCAGCCCGAGCAGGCTGAAGATGGCGCCAAGCGCATCGAGAGCCGCCGGCGAGGCGCCGACGATCTTGGCAGCAGCTTCCGCTTCGACCAAGGCCGCGGGTGCCTCGCCGGAGACGAGCAGGCACTTCGCCCGCATGATACGAGCAATCGGCTCCTCGGGCGTCAGCGCGACAGCCCGATTGGCACACACGATGGCGGCCTCCGGCCGCCCGCGCTGCAACGCCGTCTCGGTCAGGAGGGCCCAGGCGCCGCCATGCTCCGGCGTCGCGGACAGTACCTGCTGGCAGATCCGTTCTGCCATCGTCAGGTCGCCGCCAGCGAGCGCGCGGCGCGCGGATTCCATCGCCTTCGCCGGATCGGGGAGAGCTCGTTGCAAAACGGTGGGCTCCACGAAGAAGGCCGGACCCGGGTCCGGCCTTTGGCTCCGTCAACGAACGACAAGCGGCCTGTTCGCGCTCAATGGTGCCGCTCCGCCCGCGCCTCCATTAGTCGTCTCCAAAGTTGAAGTTGCCGAACAAATCGCCGATCGCCGGGCTGTTCAGGGGCACATAAGGATTTGCCTTCGACGTGATCGGATTCTTCAGGTTGTCGCGGCTACGGTTGGAAAGCTTCGGCAGGTCCCAATTGCGCTCGATGAACTTTATGATCGAAGCGTGGTCGGAATACTCATGCGACACATGTCCACCTTCCGAATACTTCGACACCACGATCAGAGGTATGCGCGTTCCGTCGCCGAAATAGTCGACGGGCTGGACGTAACCGGAGTCGTAGTATCCGCCACCCTCATCGACGGTGACCAGGATCGCGGTCGATTCCCAGAGGTCTTTCTTGGAACGCACCTGATCGATGATCCTGCGGGTGAACGACTCCAGCAGATCGACCTTCGAGGAAGCCGGATGCCCATCGTTGAAAGTGCTCGGCTTCACCCAAGATACGGCCGGCAGCTTGTTGTCTTCGATGGCATCGTAAAGATCGGCGGTGTCCTTGAGATGCGCTTTGCGCTCCGCGGCATTCGTCATCGTCGACGCGGAATACAGGAACGGATTGCAAATGCTGCAATACAGATACGCCGCCGGGCCGATCGGCGGATCGATGTTGCCGAAGTTGGCGCCGAGCCCTGGGGCCTTCTTGAAGTCATTCCACCGTTCGCCGAAATATGCCCAGGATACGTTGGCCTTGCTGAGCACGTCGCCGATGTGACGCTGCTTGATTACGGGCGGCAAGGTGAACTGGCCATTGTTGACCGGATCGGTGGCACCGGTGCCGATGAATGCCGGAACGTAGTTGTTGAGCAGGTAGTAGGCATGGGGGGCGCAGTTGGGCGGCACCTCGAGGGCATTGAGGTAATTGACGATGGCCGCGACGCCGGGTTGGCTCAGATCGGAACATTTGGTGTAGCTGCCGCCTCCATAGCCGTCCTGGATGTAGAAGTTGTTGCTGCCGACCTGTGGATTCGGATTTTCGATTTGATTCGAGGGCGGCGTGGCCGGATCGCCGTTGGCGTCCGCGTAGTAGAGAGCGTCGGCGTAGCCAAACATCATTTGGTTGCCGTAAGTACCACCCATAAACGGCTGATGATAATTGTCATTGAGGGTGTATTTGTTCGCCAGCTCGGCCAGGTACGGCACGTCGCCGTTGGCGGTGTTGTAAAAGCCCATCGCGATGTCGCCCTCGGCCGGATAAGTCCCGGTGAACGCGCCGCCGTTACTGCCTGAAGACACCGTCTGCTCGACAAACGGAAACATGTCCGCCTGACAGCCGCTCGGGTTTTTCGCGGTCGCCTTCAGCAAGTCGCAATCGAGCTGCTGCCACATCTGATAGAAGCGGTGAACCGGGCTGCCACCATAGGTATCGTACAGGCTGGCGCCGGTCGACCTGACGAGGGGATACGGACCGTTCGGCAGGCTGAGGGCATTCTTGATGCGCGTATCGTCCTTGGTCGGCAGGCCGGTTGCGCCAGTCAGCAGCAAGCCGTAGTCCTGAGGACGCAAGTCCTGCGTAGCCTCATGGGCGAGGGCCAGAGTCGCCACCGCGCCCGGACCGTTGAGCGCGGCGCCCGTCGCCGGATCATAAATACTGGTGTATGGAACTTTCGGAGCGTAAGACGTGCTCGGGACGTTGAGCGTATTGCCGCCCGTTCCGTAAGGCGTCTTGCCGCCAGGGCTGATCGAGAACGTGCCGGTAGGCGGCGCATAATTCTGTACCGCAAGGCCGTAATTCGGGCCCGGGGTTCCGTCGATATTGATGATCTTCTTTGACAGAAGATTTTCGACATGCTCACCGGGACGCGGCTGATAGGTCGCAAAGAGATGATCGAACGTGCGATTTTCACCCATGATCACGATGAGATGCTTGATCGGGCTCTCTGTTCTCCGGTCATTGTGGTTCGGACCGAAGCTGTTTTCTTCGGCCCGAGCGGCGCTGTAGCCGACCAACGACAAGATTGCCGCCGTGACGACGGCCCGGTCGCGCAAACGCTTGTTAAGCGGTATGAGCATGGTGGCATCTCCCAAAATTTCGACAATGTTCGGAAATTGCTGTTCTGAGGCGCGGAAGCTACGCACCTTGTGTGTCGGGTTTTGTTCGCGGCAGTGTCAGATTTAATACATCGTGGAAATATGCGCGGTTTTTGGATTCTTCCTTTTTAATTATGCGCTTGACGGGCAATTCCCGCTTTGCCGGTTGTCGTTGCATGACAGATTGACGACGACAGAACCGCTTTGTCGGCAGCGGAATACCGCCAGAGCTGCGCGAGTCTGACTGGCAACTGGCCGATTTCATCATTCCGTCGCGCAGGAAGGCTACACCCTCTTTAAAGATCAGCCATTCTCACAATCCACAGCGAGCCATGCGTCAGCATCGATATGCTTTCGGCCTTTGGGCCGCTTTGATTTGCGGCCTTGCTGGGCCTGCTCGCGCCGAGGTCCATGTCGGAGGCAGCGCCGCGGCGGTTCGCATCACCACCAGCCAGGACGTGGTCTCCGATGTTCTCTTGGCACTCGCCGCGACTTTCAACGTTAGATATCGCGCAGCGGTTCCCCTCGACGCGGCCGCCAACACGGCCTATTCCGGCTCGTTGACACAGGTCGTTTTCAGCCTGCTCGACGGCTACAACTATGTGATCAAGAAGGACCGGGAATCGATGGAGATCATTGTTTACGGCAAGCACGGCGAGGTGGGTGTTCTGCCTTCGGCCCCCGCTGGTGTAATCGATCGACGGTCAGGTCGCTAAGCGCGCGTGCGCTGAAAACCACGAAGACTATTTCCACCAGGGGATCGCGCCGGTCCCGCAGGCGGACAAGCCGGATTTCTAGCGCGTGTTCAGGAAAAAAGCCTGCCCTTGCGAAGCGAGGGTGGACGCCGAGCTTCCGACAAGGCTTGCCCCCGCCAAGCGGTGGATATGCGCAAGCCCCAAGTCCGCCCTGCCGCCAGCTTCGGACGGTCGCTCGGCCGGTAACGCACCGCCGCTGTGGGCCAAAGCAGACATTTATGCGACGCAGATGTTGGGCACCGCGACCTTCTGGAACAGGTGTGGAGAAGCGACGACCGAGGAGGGATGAGCCGACAATTTGGCTCTGAACTCCGGATGCCCGAATGCCGCCCGGAAGTGAGCGGTCGATTCCCAGACCGCACAGTTGAGATACGTCGGGCTTTCGCCAAGAGCTCGGTGAAGCTGGGTGGAGATGAAGCCAGGCTGGCGCTTCATGAAAGCAGCGTCGTCCTGCCAAGTCTTGAGAAAAGTCTGCTCGTCCGCTTTGTCGAGCATGACCACATTCACCAGCACGACGGGGCCGGCCTCGATTGCGATCTGGCGTTCGATCGGGAAGGAGGGGTCAAGAGGGCGCAGCAATGACATGTGAGCTTCCTTTTTCGACTTGGTTTCATGATGTCTATCTGGTACGATGCACCGTGTCAGATTGACATCATAATGTCAATAGTGATTTATGGTGACAGATGAAAAAGACCAAGCGAACGCCGGCCGGCGCGGCCCTGACCAATCTCATGCTCGACCTGTTCAGGCTCAGCAGCCGACTTTTAACGGTCGGCGATCGGTTGGCGGCCGGTCTTGGACTGACGAGCGCCCGATGGCAGATCCTCGGCGCCATCACAGACGCCCAACGTCCGCAACCGGTTGCGTGGCTTGCTCGCGACCTCGGTGCCAATCGTCAAAACGTGCAGCGGATCGTCAACGACCTGCACAAAGAGGGTCTCGTCGCATTCGAGGTCAATCCGCATCACCGGCGAGCTCAACTCGTCACGCTGACCGAGAAAGGTAGGCGCACCTTCGAAGACGCGATGGAATTGCAGGCGCCTTGGGTCAACGGCCTCTCTGACGGGCTGCCGGTCAAAGAAATAGAAACGGTGCATCGCGTGGTCACGGCGTTACGAAAAAAACTGGAGGGAGGAGATGAACCCGACGAGCGCGGCTAGCCGGTGACGCATGTGTTGTCGACTGGAGCGTCCGGCCGGCAACTTTCAATCCGGCAGGGCGAATCGCTCCGGGTGGGCGCCGACGCCTTCATCGCGCGAATGGGGCGGCACGAAGCCGCTACATCATCACCCGCCCGCCGGCGACGTCGAGGGTGGCGCCGGTGATCCATGATGCGGCATCCGACAGCAAGAAAAGCGTCGCCGCGGTCACGTCGTCGACCGTGCCCAGCCGCTTCAACGGAAAACCCTGTGCGATGGCCTGGCGAAGCTCCAGCGGCTGCGCCGCAAGTCGATCGGTCACGATCGCTGACGGTGCGACCGCATTGACCCGGACGCCTTGACCCGCGACCTCGAGCGCAGCCTGTCGGGTCAACGAAAGCAGGCCGGCCTTGGCGGCGGCATAGGGCGCGGAGGCGCCGGCGAGCTGACGGCCTGCCGCCGACGCCATGGTAACGACCGCACCCCGGCCGCGTTCGCACATCGATGGCAGGAATGTCTTGAGCGTGAGAAATGCGGACGTGAGGTTGGCATCGAGGGTTCGGCGCCAGGAGACGCCATCTTCCTGCAGAAGGGACTTCGGTGCGCCATCGCCGCCCGCACAAGCCACCAGGAGCTCGACCGCGCCGAATTTCGCTTCGGCGGCCAGCCGCAATGACCTGACAGCCTCCTCGTCGGTGATGTCCGCCGTCGCGGTCTCGGCCTGGCCGCCGTTCGATCTGATCTCCTCGACCAGCCGTGCAAGTGCTGCGTGATCGCGTCCGCACACGATCACTTTCGCCCCTTGCGCCGCCAGTGTCCGGGCAATTCCCGCGCCGATGCCGCGCGATCCGCCCGTCACCAGCGAAACGCGGCCGGCGAAACCGGTGTCAAACATAACGCGCCGATGCCATGCAGATGACTGTGACCGCCAATAGCGCAGCCGCAATGCGCTGATTCACCGTGGCCGGTCCGAGCGCCGGCGAGCTCACGGCATTTGCATGAGCCAAATTCATGCGCGCCGCAGACGCTCCTTGGATACCGGCCGCGACGATGGCGCAGCAGGCCGCCAAAGCGAGCAACCGCTCCTGCGGCCCAAAGGACTGGGCATGCATGAGACTCCAAAGGATCGCGCCGGTGAGCACGGCGACGACCGCCGCGCCCAGCTGCGGGCGGGCGAGCTGGCCGGCCCCCGCGCTGCCGATGCGTGCGACAACGAATGTCGATCCCGCCCAGAAGATTCCGGAAAGGACGTGCACCGCGACCGTAAACATCAATATGGTTTGCATGCCGATCTCCGCCTCCAATGACAATTAGATATACAATATGTATAGTCAATATGGGAAAGTCAACCTCGATGAGTCCACGTCGCTACCGCAGCCCGGCCCGAGCAGCGTCCAGCGGGCAGACGCGCGAGCGAATCGTGTCTGCGGCGGCCGCGCTGCTGCGCTCGCCGGAAGGGATCCGCGGCTTTTCGCTGGAGGCGGTCGGCAAGGCCGCCAAAGTGACGCGGCTGACGGTCTACAATCAGTTCGGCTCGCGTCGCGCCCTGCTCGAGGCGGTATTCGACGATCGAGCGGAGCGCGGCGGTCTGCACCGGGTCTCCGAGGCCATGGCGGCCGCCGATCCGGCTATCGGATTGCGCAAGCTGATCGACGTATTCTGTGAGTTTTGGAGCTCCGATCGCGATGCGCTGGCGCGTCTTCACGGCGGCGGCATAAATGACGCGGAGCTCGAGGAAAGTATCCGCGCGCGCAACGAGCGCCGCCGGCGCGCCCTGTCGACGCTGGTCGGTCGCATGGCGGAAAGCAAAGCGGTACGCCCTGAAGCGCGCCGCGACCTCATCGACACCTTGTTCGCACTGACGAGCTTTCACTTTTTCGCCGAGCTGGCGGCCGGCAGCCGATCGCCAGATGCGGCCGGGGTGCTGGTTCAGTCGATGGCGGCTGATGCGGTTCGGCGCGCATCGACCAAGGCGACTTGATTGCCTTCACGCCCGCCGGCGCAGGACATGCGCAGTCGCTCGCCGGCAGGTGACGGCTTACCGCGCGCGGAACAATTCATTGAAGGTGGTTAGCATCTTCTTCTGCTGCTCGGCGGAGGAGATGGTGACGATGACCTTCTTCTGCTGCAACGCGGCGATCACGCCGGGTGGGTTGGTCTCGACGTCGGTTCGGGTCGGCAAGCGGCCCCGCTTGGTCAGGAACTGCTGGGCCTCGCGGCTCAGCATGAAATTGGCGGCGAGCTGGGCCGCCTTGGGATGCGGCGCTTGGCTCGCCACGCCGAGCGAGCCAAACGCCAGCCCGACCGGATCGAGCGCCCAGAAATCGGTCGGCGCGCCCGCCAGCAGCACGTTGATCGTCAGTCCCACATAGTTGTTGAGCGCGACCCAGTACTCGCCTGAGCCGACCGAGCGCGCCACCACCAGATGGCCGTCGACCACGACCGGCTTCAAGGTAGCGACCAGATCCTGGACCAGCTTGCGCCCGCGCTCCTCGCCGTAATAGGCGAATATCCCGCTCAGCCATTCCGAGTCGGTGGTGTCGATCGCCACCCGCCCGGCCCATTCCTTGTGATCGAGGAACTCCTCGTAGGTCTTCGGCAGGTCCGCCTTCTTGATGAAATTGGTGTTGTAGGAAGGCGCGTTGTAGTTGCCGTAGACGCCGTACCAGCGGCGGTTGGGAGCGCGCGCCTGCGGGATCAGATTCTTGGCTTCCGGCGGCTCGAATTGCAGCAGGACATCGTCGGGAAGCCGGTAGACCGGCGTGGTGGCGACCAGGTCCCAGCTGCGCTGGCGCGCCCGGTATTCGATCGCGATGCGCGCCAGGATATTGGCGTCGGACGAGCGCACGTAATTCACCTTGACGCCGCTGGCGTCCTGGAAGAGCTGCCAGAACGGCAGCGCCTCCTCCTCGTTCATCGAGCCATAGACGATGAGCTCGCCTTCGGCCTTGGCGGGGGCGACGAGGTCGGGGATGATCCAGGACGGCTGCGATTGTGCGGCGGCGGGCGCCGCAAAATCCGGCATGCCCAAAACCAGCAGGCCGCAAACGATCGCGCAGGTCACCAGCTTGAAATGGCGGAGCAAGGCATCCTCCCGTTTTTGGCTTCGTTCTCGGGCGGGTGGAGATTAGGCGAAACCGGCGAAACTTGTAAGGCTCACACGTTCGGCCGCGCGCTCGATTTGGGCCAACGCTTGCGGCTGTGCTTGAGGCCGAGGCCGGCCATCAGGGCGGCCATGCGGATCGGGGCGCCGATGCCCTCCACCACCGGCACGCCCAGCTCCTTGCTCAACCAGTCGGGCTTGAGGTGGACCGGGCATTGGGTGATGCCGTGCACCAATATGACATCGGCGCCGTCCTGGTCGATCAGCGAGCGGGCCGCTGCCATGAAATTACTGATCATCACGTCCTTGTTGGCCCCGATATCCTTGAGCTTGAATCCGGACGCGCGGCGGCCGGCGATCCACGGCTCCATGCCGTAATAGCGGGTCTGGGTGATCTGCCGCGGGATGACCGACTCGTGATAGCAGATGATCCCGAAACGCTCGCCGAGCTGCGCCGCGATGTGGAACATGGCCTCGCACGGGCCGATGATCGGGATGTCCACGAGCGAGCGGCCGCCGTCGACCCCGAGGTCGAGCGTGCCGAGCGGCACCGCCGCGTCGTAGCCTTCGCGCTCGGCCTGCAGATAGCCGGCATGGTAATAGGGCGCGACCAGCTGGATCTCGGCCGGCCCGAGCCCGCCGAATGGAGCGGGCGGAACCGAGACGATGCCGACCTCCACCTCGGCCGACGAGAAGCTCTTGGCGGTCTGTTCGCGCAGCACCCGCTCCTCGTTCGGATAGTCGCCGATGATGAATGCTACTCGGATCATCTTGTGGTTCCCCTGCTCTGAGCGCTGTCCTCAAACCCTATGCTGTTGCGACCGAGCGAGGCAAGCGCCGCAGCCGACTTGACTTTCGGCCCCGCCTGAATGTCGCTACAACGATCGCGCCGCATCGCAAGAACAAGAGCACGCAACAGGGAGGAAGCCAGATGATCATCCGGGAGCTCGACCTGCAGCCCTGCACGATGCGCAAGGAGGATCCGGCCTGGCGCTTCGCGCTGGCGGCGAGCCCGGTGACCGAGGGGCACGTGCTGCGCATCGCCACCGAGGATGGGGTCGAAGGCTTCGGCTATGCCTCCGCCACGCCGCACATGGGCTCGACCGCCGGCACCCTGAGGGCCGAGCTCGAGCTGTTTCGCCCGCTCCTGGTCGGCCGCGACGCGCGCGGCGTCGAGGCCCTGCTGGGCGCGCTCGACCGCAGCATCCGTGGCGCCCCCCAGTCCAAGGCGGCGGTCGATTGCGCGCTGCACGACCTCAATGCGCGCTCGCTCGGGGTGCCGCTGCATGTCCTGTTCGGCGGCGCCGTGCGCGACCGCGTCCCGATCCTGCGCATCCTGGCGATCAAGACGCCGCCCGAGATGGCGGCCCAGGCGCAGAAGCTGGTCGATCGCGGCTATCGCTATCTCAAGATCAAGGTGCACGGCGAGGTCGAGGAGGACGTGGCCAGGGTGGCGGCGATCCGCGCCCAGGTCGGCCCCGATGTTCACCTGACCATCGACGCCAACCAATCCTATTCGCCCAAGGACGCCATCACGGCGCTCAGCCGCATGGCCGAGCATCGCATCGATCTGGTGGAGCAGCCGGTGTCGGCGGATGATTTCGCCGGCCTTGCGCTCGTCACCCGCTCGGTGCCGGTCACCGTGGAGGCGGACGAGGCGGCCGGCTCCGTGCGCGAGATATTCCGGCTCGTCTCGGAGCGTGCCGTCGATGCGGTCAGCCTCAAGATTCCCAAGCTCGGGGGCCTGCGCAACACGCTCGCGGCCGCGCGCATCTGCGAGGCCGCGCATATCAAGCACCGGCTGGGCGCCGCCGTCGGCAGCCGCCTATTGTCCGCCCAGGCACTGCATCTCGCGTGCGCGCTGCCGGGCGTGGACTATGCCTGCGAGCTCGGCGAGTTCGATCGTTTGCTCGACGACCCGTTCACCGGTCTCGAGGTCGAGAATGGCGTGCTCAGCCTGCCGGCGGGGGCCGGCTCGGGGGTGAATTTGATCGCGGCCGCGACCGCCAGGGAGGCACGGACCGCTTAAGGGAAGCCAAAGTCTCAAAGGGAGGACAAGAACAGTGCCCAAACATGCATCTTCGGGACAATACGCGATCGTCGGCCTCGGCGTCGTGGCGGGTCCCCAACAGGACCATTCCGAGCGGATGGTGGCGGCGGAGGCGGCGCGCCGCGCCATCGCGGACGCCGGGCTGACACCGAAGGATATCGACGGCGCCATCGATCTGCGCCGCACCGGCGGCGGCGGCGACCGCGCCACCTATGTGGACGCCTATTCGCGGCTGCTCGGTCTCAACAATTGCTTCTACTTCGTGGTCGGCCGCGGCGGCGCGCTTGCCGGGCTCGGCATCGCGACCGCGCTGTCGTTTCTCGACCGCGGCATCGCCAACTATGTCTGCATCATGGGGGCGGTGACGGACTGGTCGCAGGCGCAGGAATCCCGTAAGGCCGGGCACCGCGGCATGGCCCATGGGGAGAAGGCCGGCTATTGGGGCAAGGCGCTCGGCGATCTACGCGCGGTCAGCCATCACAGCTGGATGGCGGCCCGCCACATGGCGGTCTATGGCACCACCAGCCGCCAGCTCGGCGCCATCTCGGTGGCGCAACGCGCCTGGGCCTGCAAGAATCCCGAGGCCAAGATGCACGGCCGCCCGATCACCATCGAGGACCATCAGAACTCGCCGTTGCTGGCCGAGCCCTACCGGTTGCTCGACATCAGCCTGGTGTCCGATGGCGGCGTCGCCTTCATCCTCACCACCGCGGACCGCGCCAAGGACCGGCCAAAGCCGCCGGTCTATGTGCTGGGCCAGGGCTTCGGCGAGGTGTCGTCGGAGCTGTGGTGGGAGAAGAAGAATTTCACCCACATGGCGGTGCCGCGCGCCAAGCAGCAGGCCTTCGGGCAGGCAGACCTTGCGCTTGCCGACGTCGACTGCGTGCAGTTCTACGATTGCTTCACCGCCGAGGTGCTGTTTCAGCTCGAGGATTACGGCTTCTGCAAGAAGGGCGAAGGCGGTGCTTTCGTGGCATCAGGCGCGATCGGGCCGGGCGGCAGCATTCCGGTCAATACCAGCGGCGGTCTCCTCTCCTGCTATCACCTGGGCGATCTCACCGGCATGGCGGAATCGATCCGCCAGCTTCGCGGTGACGCCGGCGAGCGGCAGATCGCCGATTGCAATGTCGTCATGACCACCGGGCACGGCGGGGAGCTGATCTCTCCCGGCATGTGCTCGATTCACACCTGTACCTTGCTGGGGAGGCACTCATGAGCAAAAATCCCGAGGTCATTGTCAGCAACGAGCCGTGGAAGAAGCCGCTGCCCAATATCGACAAGGACAATGCGGAATTCTACGAGGGGCTCAAGCGCCATCAGTTCCTGGTCTGGCGCTGCAAGAAATGTGGCGCCTCGTATTGGCCGAAGGCCTATTGCCAGAACCACGAGAACGAGCCGTTTGCTGCCAACATGGAATGGGCGCCGTCGAGCGGGCGCGGCAAGATCTTCGCCTTCAACCGCCACCACCTGGCGTTCCATCCGGCCTTCAAGGACGAGATTCCGTATGTCTATGCGCTGATCGAGCTCGACGAAGGGCCCTTGGTGTCCTCGACGCTGGTAGGCAATCGCATGCCGGGAGACGTCTACGATATCGGCCAGACCGTCGAGGTCGTCTACGAGGATCATCCGGCGGAGGGATTTTCGCTGCCGCGCTTTCGCATCGTGGAATGACGAGACCGATGCCGGCCCAACGCAGAGGCCCCTGATGCACGACACGGCGACGCCAGCGAAGTCGGTGCGTCCGGTCGAGGCATTGCTGCGGCCGCGCGCGCTCGCGCTGGTCGGGGTCTCGCCCAAAGGCGGCGCCGGCGCCCGCATTCTGGAATCCAATGCGCGCTTCGCCCGGGCGATTCCGGCCTGGCCGGTCAATCCCAATTACCGGGAGATCGCCGGACAGCGCTGCTACGGCTCGTTCAAGGAGCTGCCGCAAGTCCCCGACTGCGTGGTGATCTCGGTGCCGGCCGAGGCGGTGCTCGACGTGATCGCCGACGCGGCCGCGGCCGGCATTCGCGCCGCCTTCGTCATCTCGGAAGGCTTTGCGGATGCCGCCACCGACGCGGGCCGCGCCCTGCAGGAGCGACTGGTCGCGCTCGCGCGCTCCGCCAATATGGCGCTCGCCGGTCCCAACTGCATGGGCATCGCCAGCCTGCATTACGGCTTTGCCGCCACCATGGCGGACATTCCGGCGCGGGCGGTGAGCGGCGGCATCTCGCTGGTGTCGCAAAGCGGCGGCCTGCTCAATGCCTTCGCGGAGCTGACCAGCAACCGCGGCATCGGCGTAAATTATCTGGTCTCCAGCGGCAACGAGGCCGGGCTGGAGATGGCCGATTACATCTCTGAGCTGGCGGACGATCCGGCCACCCGGGTCATCGCCTGCATCATGGAGGGCGCCAAGGACGGGCGCCGCTTCCGTGCCGCGATCGAGGCGGCCGCCCGCCGGAAGCCGCTGGTGGTGCTCAAGCTCGGCCGCAGCGAGTTCGGGCAGCGCGCGACGCTCGCCCATACCGGTACGCTGGCCGGCCGGCACGAGGCCTTTGCGGCGCTGTTCCGGCAGAACGGCGTGGCTCTGGTCGACAGCATCGACGCGCTGGTGGAGACCGCCGCGTTGTTCGATCGCGCCCCGCTCCCGCAAGGCGATCGCGTCGTGATGATGACGGTCTCCGGCGGCGGAACCTCGCTGATCGGCGATCTCGGGGAGGCGGCCGGC
>DASYFD010000281.1:0-2787 GCA_036498625.1 Xanthobacteraceae bacterium
CACGCCGCCGCCGTCCTATCCGCCGAGACCACCCGAGTATGTCCCCCCGCCGAAGCCGGTGACGCCGGCGTTCGAGACCGCGGCGTCGGATTCCTACGTCGAGCCCGCGCCGCGCCGGCCGGTGACGCCGGCGTTCGAGACAGCAGCGTCGGATCCCTACCTCGAGCCCGAGCCGCGTCGGCCGCTGACGCCGGCATTCGAGACAGCAGCGTCGGATCCCTACGTCGAGCCTGAGGCGCGTCGGCCGCTGACGCCGGCGTTCGAGACCGTGGCGTCGGATCCCTACGTCGAGCCCGAGCCGCGCCAGCCGCTGACGCCGGCGGTCGATACCGTCATGGCCGACGCCTACGTCGAGCCGGATCCCAAGCGCGGGCTTACGCCTGCGGTGGATACGGTGCAGGCGAACCCGTATGTCGAGCCCGAGCCGAAGCCGCAGCCCAGGCCGGAGCCCAAGCACGGCGAGCGAGCGCCGCTCTCGCCCGCGGTGGAGACTGCCAGCGCAGGTCCTTACATCCAGCCGACACCGAACCGTCTGCCGGTCACGCCAGCGGTGCTGACCGTCGCGGCGAATCCGTTCACTCAGCCCGATCCAAAACCCAGCCGGCCGGAGATCCGGCAGGCCAGGCTCGATCAGGGGCAGCTCGATGAGGCGACGCCCGATCTCACAGGCCCGCCCGACAGCAAAGGCTGCACGGCCGCGGGTGCGCGGCCGCTGACCGCGGCGATCTCCGAGCCGCTCGCCAAGTTCCACGCGTCGGCTTTCTCACCGCGCGAGGTGGTGACGACCGTCATTTCGGGTATCCCGGCCGTCGAGGGCATTCCGGTGGGCGGGATCCTGAGTGCCGTGACGAAGGCGTTCTGGAAGGATGACAGCTCCGAGAAGGTCTTCGACGCCATGAAGAGCTATGTCGACCAGGTCGTGCCCGCTGCGATCGCCAAGTACGACACGACGCAGCTCAACAACGATCTCACCACGATCCACAAAAGGATGGCCGAATACGACCATACCCGGACATTGAGCACGAAGGGCCAGGTTCTCAGCAGGCTGGCCGAGAGGCTCGATGACATGCAGCCGCGCTTCCTCAACCCGCAATCGCCCAAGAGCACGCTGGCGGAATTCGTTGCATTCGGCACGTTGCACCTGGCGGCATTGCAGGAGCTGTACGACCACTACGACCAGTACTATCCCTTCGACCCGAAGGCGGCGAGCGACCATCAGGCCGATCGCAGCGGGGTGAAGAGCAAGCTCAACGACGCCATCAAGCAATACAAGGACCACATCCAGGCGCTGAAGGGCGACATCATCGCGGATCGGCTGGGCAAGCTCAGAGTGAACGACCGCGGCGAGGTGCACTCGGTGTTCTTTAGCGTCGAGGCTCCCGACGTCCTGGTCAACAACGACTACTACAGCGCGAAAGACGATTTCTGCGATTGGCAGGGCCCCGAGCACAAGGACGACCAGGGTTCGGCGCAGTCCGAGCTGGAGCGCCGCACGGCGGCGGTGCGGTCGGCCTACGGCAAGCTGATCGACGAGCTCACTGCTCCGATCGCGCAATGGAAGCCGATCTGACAAAAGCGGCGCGCCGCATGATGAAGAAGGCCCTTGGGAGAGCCGCAATGGTGACGATGACACGCTTGAATGGGCTTGCGACCGGACTTGTGGCCTTGTGCCTCGCGCTGGGGCTCGGCGCCGCGCCGGCGGCGGCGCAGCCGGCGAGCTGCGACACCTACAAGGTCGACACGAGCCTCCTCAACATCAGCCGCGAGGCGGGCGGCGTCACCTACAAGGACGCGCTGTTCGACGGCGACACCGTCTGCGTCGCGCAGCAGCAGAGCGTCAACGGCGCCGCCTGGGGCTACATCTCGCAGAAGGTCGAGGCGAACGCCAACCGCACCCTGGTCGATGGCTGGGCCCCGATGCAGTACCTGCAGAAGATCGGGGCGGGGCAGGCTGCTGCAGCACCGCCCGCGGCACCGGCTGCGCCGCCGCCCGCTCCGCCTGCGCAACCGGCCGCCCCCGGCCAGGCGGCGCCGGCGCCGACCATGGCGATGCCCGGTCCGCCGATCCGTCCAGAAGACGCATTGCGATTCGATCAGCCGATCCCGTTCGGACCTTACCCGGTCAATGGCCATTCGATCGCCGAGATGATCCAGAGCATGCCGCTGTTCTCGCCGATCGATGGCGTCGATGAATCGGTGTGGAAGAAGGAATGCAAGAACTGCCACCAGTGGAACAAGGACCGCATGTGCCAGCAGGGCGCGACCTACGTGCAGGTCCCGAAGAACGTGCTGCGCGTGCCGCATCCGTTCGGCGGCGCGCTCAAGATCGCGCTGATGCGCTGGGCCAAAAGCGGTTGCCAGTGAGCGGCCGCCGGTGAACGCCTCCGCAATCGGTATCACTGCGCGGGCTGCCCGCGGCCGGGAGAGTCGTATGCTCGAGAAGGCCCTTGCCGCCATTCCGACGATCGTGGCGCTGGTCGCGATCGCCGGCCTGCGCACGGCCGGCGCCCAGGCCGTGACCGATCGGGATTGGGTGCTCGATCCGCGCCAATCGCACCTCTACCTGCAGACCGAGAAGGGTGAGGGCATCGTCGAGAAGCACGAGTTCACCGCGATCACGGGCAACGTCAGCCGCAGCGGCGACGCCATGCTGAAGATCGATCTCGCGACGCTGGAGACGGGGATCGATCTGCGCAACGTGCGCATGCGCTTCCTGCTGTTCGAAACCTTCAAGTTCCCGAGTGCGGAGATCACCGCGAAGCTCGACAAGAGCAAGCTCGCCGCGAT
>DASYFD010000282.1:0-12584 GCA_036498625.1 Xanthobacteraceae bacterium
GCCGTCGGTCCAGCTCACATTGGCGTCGGGCACCCGCTGCAGGGCGAGCGCCAGCGCCTTGATGACGAAATCGTTGACCGAAAGCTTGTAGGCCGGCTTGCCGTCCTTGTCCTTGGGCGCGGCCGCATTGATCTCCTCGCGTGCGTCGATGAGCCGGCCGATGTTGCAGTCGATGGTCAGGTAGAAATGCGGAATGGTCTGCACCGAGGCGGTGAGCCGCTGCGCGATGGTGCGACGCATGCCGTCGTGCGGGATGACCTCGTAGCTGCCGTCTTCGTAAAGCGCGCGGATTTGCTGATCCGACAGCGATGGCGCGACGGCGGGTGCCGCTGCGGGCGCGGCGCTTGCCGCCTTGAGACCGCCTCCCGACCTGGCCGCCTCGACATCGCGCGCAATGACGCGTCCGTGCGGCCCGCTGCCTTGGATGCGCGCAACCTCGATGCCGGCATTCTTGGCCAGCCGCCGCGCCAGCGGCGAGGCGAAGACACGGGTGCCGGAATTGTCCGCCCGAGCCGCCTCGCCCCGACCCTCTCCCCCTTGAGGAGAGGGAGCATTCGGTGGCTGCGGCGATGGCGCGGCTGCAGGACGTTGCGCCGGACTAGGCGTCACTCCCTCTCCCCGTTCGGGAGCGGGTTGCGGCGCGGGGGCTCCGGCGTCTGCCGGCTTCGCGGGAGCCTCGGCAGTCTTGGCCCCGGCCGTCGCAGCTTTAAGATCCTCGCCTTCCAGCGCCAGCACGGCGATGAGCTGGTTGACCGACACGTCCTGCGTGCCTTCCGGCACCACGATCTTGGCCAGCACGCCGTCGTCGATCGATTCGTATTCCATTGTCGCCTTGTCGGTCTCGATCTCGGCGATCACCTCGCCGGCCTTGACCTTGTCGCCCTCGTGCTTGAGCCATTTGGAGAGATTGCCCTTCTCCATGGTGGGCGACAGCGCGGGCATGAGGATGTTGACCGGCATGGTGCACCCAAAGCTCAGCGGTAGCAGACGGATTTGGCGGCCTCGAGCACCTCGGCGACCGAAGGCAATGCGAGCTTCTCGAGGTTGGCCGCATAAGGCATCGGCACGTCCTTGCCGGTGACGCGCATGACCGGCGCATCGAGCCAATCGAACGCCTGCTCCATGACCTGGGCGGCGATCTCGGCGCCGACCCCGGATTGCCGCCAGCCCTCCTCCACGGTGACCAGACGGCCGGTCTTCTTCACCGACGCGATGATGGTTCCGATATCCATGGGCTTGAGGGTGCGAAGATCGATGACCTCGGCCTCGATGCCCTCCTTGGCGAGCTGCTCGGCGGCTTTCAGCGCATAGGTCATGCCCATCGACCAGGCCACGAGCGTAACGTCGCTGCCTGCGCGCGCCACCTTGGCCTTGCCGATCGGCACCAGATAATCGTCGAGCTTGGGCACCGGAAAGCTCTGGCCGTAGAGGATCTCGTTTTCCAGAAACATGATCGGGTTGCGATCGCGGATCGCCGACTTGAGCAGGCCCTTGGCGTCGGCTGCCGTATAGGGGGCAACCACCTTGAGACCCGGAATGTGGGAGTACCAGGAGGTGAAATCCTGGCTGTGCTGGGCCCCCACGCGCGAGGCCGGACCGTTTGGTCCGCGGAACACGATCGATACCGCAACCTGCCCGCCCGACATGTAGCGCGTCTTGGCGGCGGAATTGATCAGGTGATCCATGGCCTGCATGGCGAAATTGAAGGTCATGAATTCCACGATCGGCTTGAGGCCGGCCAGCGCCGCCCCGACGCCGAGCCCCGCAAAGCCGTGCTCGGTGATCGGTGTATCGATGACGCGGCGGGCGCCGAATTCCTGCAGCAGGCCCTGGGTGACCTTGTAGGCGCCCTGGTATTCGGCGACCTCCTCGCCGATCACGAACACGTCGCCGTCGCGCCGCATCTCCTCCGCCATGGCGTCGCGCAACGCCTCGCGCACCGTGATGGTCGCCATCTCGGTGCCGGCCGGTACGTCGGCCTCCGGAAGAATTTCGCTGCGCGGAGGCGCGGCTGCCGCCGCCGGCGCCACTGGCGCGGATGGCTTTGCCGGCGCGGCGGCAGGCTCGACGGGAGCGGTTTTCGGCTGTGCGGTTGGGCCCGCATCCTTGACCGCACCCGCCTCCTCGCCGTCCCCCAGGATGGTGGCGATCGGGGTGTTGACCGCTACGTCATTGGTACCTTCCGGCACCAGTATCTTTCCCAGCACGCCTTCGTCGATCGCCTCGACCTCCATGGTGGCCTTGTCGGTCTCGATCTCGGCGATGACGTCACCCGGCTTGACCGGATCGCCTTCCCGCTTCAGCCATTTGGCAAGGTTGCCCTTCTCCATCGTGGGCGAGAGGGCGGGCATCAAGACTTGGATGGGCATGGGTTCTGGTGCCTGCTGCGCGGCTTATTGCACGACGTCGGTATAGAGCTCGGCAGGATCCGGCTCCGCGTCGTGGGTGGCAAACTCCGATGCCTCGTTGACGATGGCGCGCACCTCGGCGTCGATCTTCTTCAATTCGTCCTCGGTGGCCCATGATTTGGCCAGGAGCCGCGCGCGCACCTGCTCGATCGGATCGTGCTCGGTGCGCACCTTGTCGACTTCCTCCTTGGGCCGGTATTTGGCCGGATCCGACATGGAATGGCCACGGTAGCGATAGGTCAGCATCTCGAGAATGATCGGGCCGTTGCCCTCGCGGCACCATTTCACCGCCTTTTCGCCCGCCGCCTTGACGGCGCGCACGTCCATGCCGTCGACCTGCTCGCCTGGCACATCGAAGGACAGTCCGCGCATGGAGAGATTGGTGGTTGCCGAGGCGCGGGCGACGGAAGTTCCCATGCCGTACTGGTTGTTCTCGATCACATAGACGACGGGAAGGTGCCAGAGCTTCGCCATGTTGAAGCTCTCATAGACCTGACCCTGGTTGCTGGCGCCGTCGCCGAAATAGGTGAGGCTAACATTGTCGTTGCCGCGGTATTTGTTGGCGAAGGCGAGACCGGTGCCGAGCGGAACCATCGCGCCGACGATGCCGTGGCCGCCGTAGAAACCTTTATCCACCGAAAACATGTGCATCGAGCCGCCCTTGCCCTTGGAATAGCCCCCGCGCCGGCCGGTCAGCTCGGCCATGACGCCTTTGGGGTCCATGCCGCAGGCCAGCATATGGCCGTGGTCGCGGTAGCCGGTGATGACCTGATCGCCCGGCTTGAGCACCATCTGCATGCCCACCACCACCGCCTCCTCGCCGATATAGAGGTGGCAGAAGCCGCCAATGAGCCCCATCCCGTACAATTGACCGGCTTTCTCCTCGAACCGCCGGATGCGCAGCATGTGGCGGAAGGCGGTGAGCTCCTGCTCCTTGCTGAATTCAGGCACCATCTTCACGGGTGCTTCGTCGGCGGCAGGGCGCCGCGCCGGGGCAGTTTCGGCGGCTTGCTTCGGGCTTGCGACGGCCATGGGTCTCCTCGACAACGGCGGCCGCGAACTGGGCCAATGGCCGCCCTTCCCCTTAAAGCATTTTCAGGAAAAGTGGAATCCGGTTTTCCGTCAGAAAATGCGGCCAAGTCAATGCAGCATTGTCAGGAAAGCCGTACCGCGCGAAGCGGGCGGTCAAGCTTTATAGCCGCCCGGGGACGCAACGCAATGCCGCTGCCTTACCGCCGCTTGAGCATCATCGTGAGGTCGCGCGGATCCGCGTCGTTGAGCAGGAGGCGGGCGCGCTCATCGAGCAGGTCGGGGTCGATATTGTCGGATTTCAGCAGCGAGACCCGCCGCTGCCAAACCGCACGCTCGGCCTTGACGGCGTCGAGCTCGCGGTTCAATTGCGCGATATCCTGGTCGAGATCGCGCTTAGCGATCAGGCCGTGCTCGCCCGTATAGGCATTGACTCCGAAATAGCCGATGACCAGCGCCGCGATCGTGTAGAGCGCGAGTGCATTGAGAACGCTGCGAAGCCGGCGGCGCGTGACCATCGGGCGAAAATGAGGGCACGACGTTAAGGCCGCATTAACGCAGCGGGGCCTACCGGGCGGTCCCCTTCAACGTCCGCCGGCCGGCATATTGTGCCTGCGGGCCCAGCTCTTCCTCGATGCGCAGCAGCTGATTGTACTTGGCGGTGCGGTCGGAGCGGGCGAGCGAGCCGGTCTTGATCTGCCCGCAATTGGTGGCGACCGCGAGATCGGCGATGGTAGAATCCTCGGTTTCGCCCGAACGGTGGGACATCACGGCGCTGTAGCCGGCCCGATGCGCCATCTCGACCGCCGCCAGCGTCTCGGTAAGGGTTCCGATCTGGTTGACCTTGATGAGGATCGAGTTGGCGAGCCCGTCTTTGATTCCCTGCTCAAGCCGCGTGACGTTGGTCACGAACAGGTCGTCGCCTACCAGCTGGCACTTGTCCCCGATCAGGTCGGTGAGCAGCTTCCAGCCGACGAAATCGTCCTCCGCCATGCCGTCCTCGATGGACACGATCGGATAACGGGAGACCAGCTCGGCCAGGTATTTGGCCTGTTGTTCCGGCGAGCGCGTTTTTCCTTCGCCTTCATAGTGATAGGCTCCGTCCTTGAAGAACTCGGTGGAGGCCGGATCGAGCGCCAGGACCACATCCTTGCCGGCCCGATAGCCGGCGCTCTCGATCGCCTGCATGACGAGGTCGAGGGCGGCATCGGCGGATTGCAGGTCAGGCGCAAAGCCGCCCTCGTCGCCCACATTGGTGTTGTGTCCGGCAGCCTTGAGGGCCGCCTTGAGGGTGTGAAAAATCTCCGATCCGGCGCGCAGGCCCTCGGCAAACGACGCCGCGCCCACCGGCATGATCATGAATTCCTGGAAGTCGATCGGATTGTCGGCATGCACGCCGCCATTGACGATGTTCATCATGGGAACCGGCAGCAGCCGTGCCGCGACCCCGCCCACATAGCGATAGAGCGGCAGCGCATGGGCGGCTGCCGCCGCCTTTGCCACCGCGAGCGAGACCCCGAGCATCGCATTGGCGCCGAGCCGGCTCTTGTTGGGGGTGCCGTCGAGCGCGATCATGATCTCGTCGATCTTGCTCTGCGCCTGGGCGTCCATCCCGCCGATGGCGTCGAAAATTTCGCCGTTCACGGCCTCGAGCGCCTTCCCGACGCTCTTGCCGAGATAGCGGCTCTTGTCGCCGTCGCGCAGCTCCACCGCCTCATGCTTGCCGGTGGAGGCGCCCGAGGGTACCGCGGCGCGGCCCTTGGAGCCGTCCTCGAGCTCCACATCGACCTCGACGGTCGGATTGCCGCGACTGTCGAGAATCTGGCGGCCGATAATATCCACAATGGCGGTCATGGCGCCCCTTGCCCCGAAGTGTTGTGTCAGCCGCGCTTGTAAGGGATCAGGAGCCGATCGCAAGGGCTTGGTCACAAAAGGATTGCGGCGCCTGCGGCGCCGGCCGATAAGCTGCCCCTCGCCATCAGCTCAACGATCGTGAGAGAAATGTCCCGCCCGCCGCAGCTGCTCGGCCGCCCGAGCCGCATTCCCGCCTCGCCGGAGGTCGCCCAGCTCGATCGGGTGCCCAATCCCCATCCGGACACCAATTATCTCGCCCGCTTCACGGCGCCGGAGTTCACCACGCTCTGCGCCGTCACCGGACAGCCGGACTTCGCTCATCTGGTCATCGATTATGTGCCGGCGAAGTGGCTGCTGGAATCGAAATCCCTGAAGCTCTATCTCGCCAGCTTTCGCAATCATGACGCCCTCCACGAAGGCTGCACGGTCGCCATCGGCAAGCGGCTGGTCGCTCTGCTGCGGCCGAAATGGCTGCGCATCGGCGGCTATTGGTATCCGCGCGGCGGCATACCGATCGATGTGTTCTGGCAATCCGGCAAGCTGCCGGCGGGCGTCTGGGTGCCGGATCAGGGCGTGGCGCCCTATCGGGGGCGTGGATAGCTCGACTGGCTCTTGTCCCGGCCTTGAGCCGGGACCGTTCCAGACGCAGAGATTGGAACGGTCCCGGGTCAAGCCCGGGACAAGTAATGCCTCACCTCCGAGCGCCGGCAACGGTCGCCAGCAGCGCCTTCATCGCCTGTCTGGGATCGGCGGCCCGCATGACCCCGCCCATGATCGCGATGCCGGCCGCACCCGCCGCCAGCACCTCGGCCACGCGGGCGACGTTGATGCCGCCGATGGCAAGGACCGGCACGCGCGCCGCCTGGGCGATCTCGGCGAGACCCTTGCGGCCGATCTCGGGGCCGTAGCCGGGCTTGCTCGCGGTCTCATAGGCCGGGCCCGCGACCGCATAATCGACCGCGGCGGGATCGATCGCCTCGGCCTGCGTGACAGTGTGGATCGAGACCCCGATGAGCTTGTCCTGCCCCAGCAAGGCGCGGCCGCGGGCTGGATCGCTGCCGGCGGGCAAATGCACCCCGTCGGCCCCGCAGGCTTTCGCCAGCGCGGCATCGCCGTGCAGCGTGAGACGGGCGCCATGGCGCCGCACGATCGGCAGCAAGGTGCGCACCAGCGCAATCTGATCGTCGGCGGAAAGGTCCTTCTCGCGCACGCTCATCCAGCGACCTCCGGCCGCGAGCGCGGCCGCCACCACCTCGGCAAGCGGCAGCCGGGCCTGCTGGCGGTCGGTGACCAGGAGGAGCGGCGGAGCGGGCAGCCTCACGTCCCCACCAGCCCGAATTGCGGGCTCGACGGCTCGGCATGGCTGAGCTTCGGAATCCGTCCGGCCAGCCGGGCCAGCCGTCCGGCCGCAACGGCGTCGCGCATGCTGGCCGCCATCATGACCGGATCGCGCGCCTTCGATACCGCCGTATTGAGCAGCACCGCGGCGCAGCCGAGCTCCATGGCGTGCGCCGCATCGGAGGCGGTGCCGATGCCGGCATCGAGCACCACCGGCACCGGCGAGCGCGCGCAGATCAATTCGATGAGGTGCGGATTGGCGACGCCCAACCCGGAGCCGATCGGAGATCCGAGCGGCATCACGGCGGCGGCGCCCGCATCGGCGAGCTTGCGGCAGACCACGGGATCGTCGGTACAATAGGGCAGCACCGTGAAGCCCTTCCCCACCAGTAGCTCGGTCGCGCGCAGGAGCTCCTCGGTGTCGGGATAGAGCAGCTCGCGGTCGCCGATCACCTCGAGCTTGATCCAGCTCGAGTCGAGGGCTTCGCGCGCCAGCTCGGCGGTGAGCACGGCGTCCTTCGCGGTCTGGCAGCCGGCCGTGTTGGGCAGGAAATGGATGTGCTTGGGGATGAGATCGACCAGGCTTTCGTCATCGCCGGCGAGGCTGATGCGCCGGATCGATGCCGTCACCATCTGGGTTGCGCTCGCCGCGATCGCATCGAGCATCACCTTGCGGTTGGGATAGCCGGCGGTGCCGAGGAACAGGCGCGAGCCGAATTCGCGGCCGGCGATGATGAGTGGGTCGGACACCTTGGGGGCGGACATGATGGGGGCAGACATTGGGAAGCTCCGATTGCGATCAACCACCTTGGCGCGCGCGCACGATCTCGACATTGTCGCCGGGCTTGAGCGGCGTTTGCGGCCAGGCGGCGCGCGGCACCACGGCGCCGTTGAGCGCCACCGCGATCCCACGTTGGGCGACATCGACCGCCTTCTCTTCCAGCAGTGCGGCGAGCGTTGCTGCGACCAGCGGCTCGTCCGCGCCGTTGATCCGGATATGGGCGTCAGCTTCCGTCATGTGCGTCTTGGTCATCTGCCATGCTACTCCGCCGCCTTGGCCGGCGTGAACCGCTCGATGCCGAATGGTCGTATCGCGGGATCGAGGGTTCCGTCGAGCACCAGGCGCGCGATGGTATCCGCCGTCACCGGTGCCAAGAGGATGCCGTTGCGGTGGTGACCGGTGGCATAGATGAGTCCATCGAGGGGCGCTGGCCCGAGGATCGGAGCATCGTCGCGGCTGCCCGGCCGGTGGCCGACCCACATTTCATCGATCGGCAATTCCTCGATGGCGGGCACCGCCCGCCAAGCCGCTTCCAGCAGCGTCAGCAGGCCGCCGGCCGTGAGGGTGGAATCAAATCCCTTCTCCTCCACGGTCGCGCCGACGATGAGCCGGCCGTCGAGGCGCGGCACCATATAAATGCCCGGCCCCCAGATCACATGGGTGATGAGCGGCGCCGCCTTGTCCATGCGCAACGCCAGCATCTGGCCCTTGATCGGGCGCACCGGCGGCAGTGCGCGCGGTGCCAGATCCGCGATGGTGGCGGCAATGCCTCGCGACCAGGCGCCGGCCGCGAGCACGACGGTGTCGGCCGCATGCTTGCAGCCATCGGCCAGCACGATGCCGTCGACGCGCCGGCCCCGGCTCGAGATCGCCACAACCTCCTGATGCTCGTTAATGCTGGCGCCCGCCGCTTGCGCGGCGATCCGCAGCGCGGTCGCGAGCTTGCGGTTGTCGACCTGATGATCTTCCGGACTGAACACGGCGCCCGCCAGCTTGCCGGCAAGATGGGGCTCGCGCCGCCTGGTCTCGGCGGCGGAAATCCAGTGCAGCGGCAGATCGAGCTTCTTCTGGAACTCGAGATGATGAAACAGCCGGGCCTGATCGTCGGCGGTGAGCGCGACGACCAGCGTTCCCTCCCGGCGCAGCTCCACGTCGATGCCGGAGGCTTGCTTGAGCTCGTCCGCAAAAGCCGGCCAGCGCGCCTGGCTGTCGCGCCCGAGCGCCACCAGGGCTTCCTCCCCGGGCTCGGCCTCGGCGCAGGCCGCCAGCATCCCGGAAGCCGCATGGGTGGCGCCCGCGCCGGCAGCGCCCTTGTCGAACACCGAAACCGCAACGCCGCGGGCGGCGAGCCGCCAGGCGATGCCGAGCCCGACCACGCCGGCCCCGATGATGGCGACCGATTTCGGCTTGGCGACGGGTGAAACGCTAGCGGTCAACAACGGCTCCCTTCGCTGGCATGACCCAGACAGGTTCGATGGGTTTGATCTCAGCCGCGTCGCCGCGGCACCCCAGGCCGAATGCCCTCATGATGGGGATTCTCAAGGGCTTGCACAAGTCCCCTGGAGTCGTCCGTCGGACCTGGTGTCTCTTTCAATGCGCGTCCACCGGGTGGCGCAGCAGCCGCGCGCAGACCACGCCGACCGCGACGATCACCAGAGCGCCCGCCACCAGGCTCAAGCCCTCTTCGCCATGGGAGAAGGTGAAGCCGTAATAGATCGGGCCGAGCGCTTGGCCGAGATAGAACGTGCTCGAATGCAGCGAGGTCGCGGCGCCGCGCGCCGTGTGGGAAAGCTCGGTCACATGCACATGGATCGAGCCGTGCAGCAGGTAGAAGCCGAAGCCCAGCATGGCGTAGACCCCGATCTGCTCGTACCAAGGCAGGTTCACGGCGATCAGCACCAGCATGGCGGCGGCGATGCAGCCGCCGATGATCATCAGCCGCGGCTGCGCGATGCGGGCAACCAGCACCGGCACCAGCATCGAATAGGCCACCCCGCCGAGCCCGAACGCGGCGATCACCAGGCCGGCGATCGACGCGCTCGCCTCGCCGTTGGCCAGCAGCAGCAGCGCCACATAGGGAAACACCCCGTGGATGAACAGGCCTTCCAGGAACACCGAGCCGAAGCACACCTTGGCGCGCGGATCGGCGAACACGCTGCGGAAGCCGGCCACCACCGAGGCGAGGCGGAAGGGCGCGCGCTTGGCGGGCTCGCCGCCGCGCAGCGCCACGTAGGCGGTGACGCCGACGATCAGGGCGAACAGCCCGAACGCTCCGAACACGCCCCGCCAGCCGACCAGGTCGGCGATCACGCCCGCTATGGAGGCGCCCACGAGATTGCCGCTCAGCCCGACCGCCAGCAGCCGCCCGATCGCCACCTGCCGTTGCTGCACCGGCACCAGATCGCCGATCAGCGCGAGCGCGATCGGGAACAGGCCGCCGGCAACGCATCCGGCCAGCACCCGCATGGCGACCAGCAGCGGAAAGCTCAGCGCCACCGCGCACACCAGCGCCGCCAGCGCCACCACCAGGAGGCACAGGTTCATCAGCCTGGTCTTGCCGAAATGATCGCCGAACGCGCCCAGTACCGGCTGCACCAGCGCATAGGGAAACGTGAAGGCGGTGGACAGGAGCGCAGCGGTCTTCACGTCGATGGCGAGATCGGCGGCGATCTTGGGGATGAGCGGATCGACCGCGCGGGTGAAGATGGTGGATGCGAACACCACCAGGCTGACGATCTTGAGGGTGGCGGGAATGGCGGGTCTCTCGAGATGATTTTCTAGTAGCCCGCATGAAGCGAAGCGCAATGCGGGAGCGGTGGTCCCGGATTACGCTACGCTCCATCCGGGATACGAGTCTTGGCCAGTCCATCGAACTCCATCAAGCTACGAAGCAACCCTTCCATCTCCTTGAGCGGGATCATGTTGGGGCCGTCGGAGGGTGCACTGTCGGGGTCCTGGTGGGTCTCGATGAAGACCCCGGCGACGCCGATCGCCACCGCGGCGCGCGCCAGCACCGGCACGAACTCCCGCTCGCCGCCCGACGTGGTTCCCTGCCCGCCCGGCTGCTGCACCGAATGCGTGGCATCGAAGATCACCGGCGCCTGCATGCGCTTGAGGATCGGCAGCGCGCGCATGTCGGACACCAGGGTGTTGTAGCCGAAGGAGGCGCCGCGCTCGGTGACCAGCACATTGGGATTACCGCCTGCAGTGATCTTGGCCACCACGTGCGCCATGTCCCAGGGCGCCAGGAACTGGCCCTTCTTGACGTTGATGGCGCGTCCGGTCGCGGCCGCCGCGATCAGGAGATCGGTCTGCCGGCACAGGAAGGCGGGGATTTGCAGCACGTCGACCACCTCGGCGATCTGTGCGCATTGTTCGCTCTCGTGCACGTCGGTGAGCACCGGTACGCCAAGCGACAGCCGGATTTCCGCGAAGATCGGCAGTGCCGCCTTGAGGCCTAGACCGCGCGCGCTCG
This sequence comes from Xanthobacteraceae bacterium, assembly GCA_036498625.1. Taxonomy (GTDB): domain Bacteria; phylum Pseudomonadota; class Alphaproteobacteria; order Rhizobiales; family Xanthobacteraceae; genus VAZQ01. The sequence goes on from DASYFD010000282.1 coordinate 10,886, forward strand.
AAGCGCTGGTGCGGTTGGCCTTGTCGAACGAGGTCTTGTAGACGAAGCCGATGCCGAGCCGCGTGGTGATCTCCTTGAGGGCCGCCGCCATCTCGAGCGCATGGGCGCGGCTTTCCAGCGCGCAGGGGCCGGCGATCAGCGCGAACGGCAAATCATTGCCGAAGCGCGCCTTGCCTACGGCGACAATCGGATTGGGGGTGGTCGAGGTGGTCGCATCCATGCCGGGACCATGACGGCCATGGGCAAGGCGGTCAACCGGCGAGCGGGGCGCTACGCGGCCCCGAACACCAAAGTAGCCCCCATGGCGGTCTGCGGGGCGACCACCACATGGCCCATATGCGCAATATGCGGGACCGCGCCGGCATCGAGGGCCGCCAGGAGCACGTCGCGGTCGCGGACCGCGAAGCGCAGCGCCGCCAGCCGGGCGCCGGCCGCAATGTCGGGCGGCTCGACGCCGAAATGGCTGCGGAAGGCGGCCGCATCCATGATCTGCAGCTCGCCGCGCGGGGTGTGCGCCGTAACCCCGCTCGAGGTGGCGTTGAGCGCGCGCTCGCCCGTGAAGGCGGAGAGGAAAATATGATGGTCGCTCGGGTTCTCCGCCACGATCACGGCGCCGGCGATCGCGCTTGTCCCATTGGCGTGCTGCTGAAATGACGGATTCCAGAAATTCTCCGGCTGGTGCTGCCGGCAGGTCGCAAAGCCGATGGCGGGAGCGCCGGCATCGCGCGCGAAGGCGAGCGAGAATCCGACCCTGAGCTTGCTGCCGTCGGGCGCCCTGCCCTCGCGCTCGAACTGCAGCGCCGCCGAGGCCGCGATCCCGGCGGCGGCGAAATCGCGGGCGTCGGCCTCCGCATCATGGCTTTCCAGCATCAGGAAGGAGAGTCCTTCCTGGCTCTCGAGAAAGGCCTGATTGAAGTTGCCGAACAGCGTCGCAAAGCCCTCGCCGCCGAGCTTCTCCGGCTCCGCGACCGTCAGCAGCTCGACGAAGAATCCGGGCAGCTGGACGATGTGGTTGTGGGTGCCCCAGGCATGCCGGTTGCGCGCCCCGACCGTGAAGCCGAGCCGGCGATAAAGCGCCGCCGCGGCGTCGAGGTCGCGAACCGCATGCACGATATGATCAAGACCGCGGGACATGGAGCACCCAGAGGCGAATAGCGAGTGGTGAGTAGTGATTGGTGAGTGGTGAGTGGGAACAGAGAAGCCGTGGCAGCACTACTCGCTATTCACTACTCACTACTCACTAACTCTACACCCGCTCCAGCGCCGCCTTGACGCGCTCGGGGGTGAACGGCACACGGCGCAGCCGCACGCCGGTCGCGTCGAACACCGCGTTGCCGATGGCGGCCGGGACCAGGCCGAGCGCCATCTCGGCGGCGCCCGATGGCGCCGCCTGCGGCCGGTCGATCAGCACGATCTCGATCTTCTCCGGCACCGCGTCCATATGCAGCACCGGATAGGTCAGCCAGTCGACGCTGGTCACCATGTTCCGGCCGAAGCGCACCTCCTCGAACATCGCCCGGCTGGTGCCGTAGACCAGCTGCCGGTCGATGACATGGCGCAACGTTTCCGGATTGACGATCAGGCCGACATCGTGGGCGCAGACATAGCGCGCCACCTCGATGTTGCCGCTTGCGCGATGCACCCGCACCTCGGCGATCAGCGCGATGAAGGTGTCGAAGTGCCGCCGGAACGCGATGCC
>DASYFD010000283.1:0-2617 GCA_036498625.1 Xanthobacteraceae bacterium
TGCTTGGACGGCCAGCTCGGGTTCTGACTAGGCCCGATACGGAAAAGGATTACGCGATGAGAGTCGGGATCTCGCTCACGAGCAATCACCCGAACATGGGAGATCCGCGCCAAGGGGCCCGCTCGATGGTCGAGCGAGCCGCGGAGGCGCGTCGCGCCGGGCTCGATTTCTTGTTCGTCGGCGACCAGCACGTCTCGCCTACGCCCTATTGCCAGAACACGCCGATGCTCGGGCGGCTTCTCGCCGAATGGGGTAAGGCTCCGGCCGGTTGCCTGTTCCTGCTCCCCTTATGGCACCCGGTGCTTGTGGCTGAGCAGATCGGAACGCTCGCGGCCATCGCGCAAGGCCCCTTTATCATGCAATGCGGGCTCGGCTGGGGCGAGGCCCGGTTCGCCGCGATGAGCGTCAACATCAAGACGCGCCCTTCGGCGTTTGAGGAAGCGCTCGACATTGTCCGGCGCCTGCTGGCGGGCGAGACGGTCAGTTCCGCCCGGCGGTTTCGGATCGCCGAAGCGAGCCTGGCGTTGCGTCCGGCCGAGCCCGTCGAGGTCTGGATCGGCGCCAGCGCGCCGCCCGCGATTGATCGCGCAGCACGATTGGCAGAGGGGTGGATCGCGAGCCCCAGCCTCACGCCCGAGGACGCGCGTGCGCAGGCCGATATGTACCGTGATCGCTGTGCCGCATACGGCAAGCAAACAGGAGCCATCGTGCTACGGCGCGACATTTACGTCGGCGAATCGGCGGCCGAGGCGCAAGCGGTGCTTCAGCACGCGCTGGGCCAAGGCTATCGCGGCATTCCGGCAGAGGCCCTGATTGCGGGATCGGTCGACGAGGTCACGGAACAGTTTCGGGGCTTCGGAAAAATCGGCTACACGGAGATCCTCATGCGCCATCTGACCAACGATCAGCCGAAAGTCCTGGGCTCGCTGGCGCGGTTTGCGGCAGTGCGCGCCGCCCTCGCTTAGCTCGCACCAGGGGGAGGGTCTTCAAATGCTGGAGCTTTCTGACATTCAATCCTCGCCGGAAGAGCTGGAGGAGTACTACGCGCAACTGCGTGCGCAGCACGTCACGCCGGCCTGGATCGGCGGCGGCGTCAGCGTGGAGCCGCAAAGCAAGGCGGCACCGTATCTCTGGCAGTGGCGCGATCTGCGGCCGCAAGCGATGCGAGCGGCCGAGCTGGTGGGCACTGCGCAGGCGGAGCGCCGGGTACTGCGCCTAAGCAATCCTGGGCTGCCCGGCATCGCCAGCAACACGTTGGTCGCCAACATCCAGATCGTGATGCCCGGCGAGATCGCCCGGGCGCATCGCCATTCCGGCGCAGCGCTTCGCTTCATCATCGAGGGAGGTGGCGGTTACACGGTCGTGAATGGCGAGCGGGTTCCGATGTTCCCGGGCGATCTCGTCCTCACTCCGAACTGGTCGTGGCACGACCACGCCAACGACACCGATGCACCGATGATCTGGCTGGACGGGCTCGACACCCCACTGGTGCGGATGCTCGAGGCCGGGTTCTACGAGGAGCACCCGCAGGAACGGCAGGCCTTTGGCGCTCCAGTCAACGCTTCGCAGTGGCACTATCCGATGACCGAAATGCGGGCCGCCCTGGAGCGGCTCGCCGCCGATCGCGGCGATGCCCGCGAGGGCGTCATCCTCGAATACATTAACCGCCGGACCGGCGGGCCGGTGATGCAGACGATAGCGTGCCATATGCAGCTGCTGCGGCCCGGTGATAAGACGCGGGCGCGTCGCGGTGTCTGCTGCACGAATTATCACGTGGTGGAGGGTGCCGGCTACTCGGTCGTCGGAGGCCAACGGCTCGACTGGGAAGACAAGGACGTGTTCACGGTCCCGACATGGACGTTCTGCGAACACGTTAATGGCGGCGACCGCCCCGCCTTCTTGTTCGGTTTCAGCGACGTGCCGGTTATGAAGGCATTAAGTCTATACCGGGAAGAGATCAGGGCATAGCTGCGGGGTCCGAGCGGCGTTGACATCCGCGACCGCGGCGCGCGCAAGCTGGCCAAATGGAACATGCAGAACGTGAGCTGATGTCGACCGGCGCCAACCGGCAGCTCGCCGGCAGGGTCGTGTTGATTTCGGCCACGCGACCCTAGTGATGGCCAAGGCAGGGCCCGATGTGATCAAGATCGAGCCGCCGCAGGGCGAGCCGCGGTAAAGTCCTGCGTCCTTGGCGATGCCGATGGTCCCGGTTTCTTCATCGATCAAGCCCACGTCAGTGAACGTCGCGCCGATAGCGGCTCCGACCCGCCATCCCATTTACGAACTTCTCAATCTCGGCGCTTTGGCTCAACGTGCGGGTGATACAGCGCGAAACGAGAGATGATGGGCTTGCCGAGGGCGCTCGCCCGCGTATCGCTGCTCTGTGTCGATGACCCCTGTGCGCCGATAGTGGCCATCCGCTGCGTCGCGCCAACAATGTTTCAACTGATCGCGCACTGCCCACTGCAATCGGCCACCTTACAAGGCCTGCCCTGCACTGCAGCTCCAATCCGATGAGCCTGGGTTGCTGAGGCAGGATGGGCTAAGATGTACGCTCCCAGCCGAGCAGAGGCGCGAAGTCAGTGCAGGGAGTTTTCATTATAATGAGCGACGGCTG
>DASYFD010000284.1:0-9048 GCA_036498625.1 Xanthobacteraceae bacterium
CCCAGCGCCGCACGGATTACGTTCTTGTCGTCGCCCTGCCCGATCCCGTCCAGCGCCAGGTCGTCGAGCCCGGTGAGCCCGGTTTCGAGCCCGCGCAGCGCCTTCTGCAGGCTTTCCTGGAATGTGCGGCCGATCGCCATCACCTCGCCGACCGACTTCATCGAGGTGGTCAAGGTGTGCTCGGCGCCCGGAAACTTCTCGAAGGCAAAACGCGGAATCTTGGTGACTACATAATCGATGGTGGGCTCGAACGACGCCGGCGTGGCGCCGCCAGTGATGTCGTTGGCGATCTCGTCGAGGGTGTAGCCGACCGCGAGCTTGGCGGCGACCTTGGCGATCGGAAAGCCAGTCGCCTTGGAGGCGAGCGCCGAGGAGCGCGACACCCGCGGATTCATCTCGATGATGACCAGCCGGCCGTCGGCCGGATTGACGGCGAATTGCACGTTGGAGCCGCCGGTCTCCACCCCGATCTCGCGCAGCACCGCGATCGAGGCGTCGCGCATGATCTGGTATTCCTTGTCGGTCAAGGTCAAGGCCGGCGCGATGGTGATGGAATCGCCGGTATGCACCCCCATCGGGTCCAGGTTCTCGATCGAGCAGATGATGATGCAGTTGTCGTTCTTGTCGCGAACGACCTCCATCTCGTATTCCTTCCAGCCGAGCACCGCTTCCTCGACCAGCACCTCGTTGGTGGGCGAGGCATCGATCCCGCGCTCCACGATCTCGATGAACTCGGCCTTGTTGTAGGCGATGCCGCCGCCGGTGCCGCCGAGCGTGAAGGACGGCCGGATGATGGCGGGGAGCCCGATATCCTCGAGCGCGGTGAGCGCCGCCGGCAGCGTCTTGATGTGGTGCGAGCGCGGCGTCTCGAGGCCGATGCGCGCCATCGCCTCGCGAAACAGCTCGCGGTCCTCCGCCATGTCGATGGCGTCGGCGGTGGCGCCGATCATCTGGACGTTGAACTTCTCGAGCACCCCCATCTTGCGCAGCGACAGCGCGCAGTTGAGCGCGGTCTGCCCCCCCATGGTGGGGAGCAGCGCGTCCGGGCGTTCCTTCTCGATGATCTTGGCGACGATCTCCGGCGTGATCGGCTCGATATAGGTGGCGTGGGCAAGATCCGGATCGGTCATGATCGTGGCCGGATTCGAGTTGACCAGCACGATCCGGTAGCCCTCGGCCTTGAGCGCCTTGCAGGCCTGGGTGCCCGAATAGTCGAACTCGCAAGCCTGGCCGATCACGATCGGGCCGGCGCCGATGATCAGGATCGAGGAGATGTCGGTCCGTTTGGGCATTGAGGCCTTTCAAGCCGGCCGCGGGGGCGGCCGCATGGTGGCCGGGCGATCCGGCCGCCATGTCATCTGACTATGCTGCGGGCACAAAAAAAGGGCGCGCGGTCGCGCGTCCTCGAGCCCAACGCGGACCCGGGCGCAAGCCCGCCGCGGCGCGCGCTCATTAACGCAGAATCGCCGGGGAGGGAAGGGGCGTCCCGGGCTGTGCCTATGCGGGCCACGCAACCTCATTGACCATAGGGGGGATTTGGCTAGCATTCCGGCCCGACAACCACAAAGAACAGCCTGGAGGAAGGGCGGCGGGCGCGCCCGATCGGCGGGTATTTCTTCGACAAGATGCAGCCCGCCGCACGCCGAGCCACTGCGCGCCGGACGATGTCCGCGTTATCAACGTCCGTTTCCGGCCTAGAAATCACCGGCCACCGGCACCGCCGGTCAACTGTTTCCACCCAAAAAAGCATCGCAGCAAGGGATTCACAACCGATGAAAAACGACGCACGCTTCTTCGATTTTCTCGAGCTCGCGCCGCGCGGCGGCAAGCCGCGCCGGCAGGGCATGACGACCATTGGAGACGAGGGCGAGTCGGTTTCCTGGCTGCGCAGCATGCTGGAGATCTGGGGCGACTATGCCGACAGCGTCAAATTCGTGCCGGCGCTCCTGATGATGCCGAACCGGGTGGTCGAGGAGCGGGTCAAGCTCTACCGCGATTTCAATCTCAATGTGGGGCTGGACGATCCGATCTTCGCGATCGCCTATTACCAGGGCAAGGCCGAGGAGCTGCTGCGCAAGGCCCGCGCCATGGGGTTCACCCATTGCCAGATCGACACCAAGGCGGTGCGCCTCGATGATCCGGCGCGCGAGCGCAAGGCGGACGATGACCAGATCAAATACTCGGCGCTGGCGCGCGAGCTCGGCTTCAAGCTCTGGGGCGAGGTCGGCCAGAAGCACCAGGAGGGCGACCGGGCGCGCGCCGGCGGCGGCAGGCTCAATGTCGATACCATCATCGCGGACATGAAGGAGCTCCTGGCGTCGGGCTGCGAGCAGGTGTTCCTGGAGAACCGGGTGGTGCGCGAAGCGATCGGCGACTACGGCGAGAAGGCGAGCGGCGACCAGCAGATCCGCGAGATCGTGGCGGCGGTCGGGCTGGAGAATATCGGCATCGAGATCACCAACCAGGCCTCGTTCGAATCGCGCAACTGCCATCGGTTCTGGGCGGTGCGCACCTTCGGCCCCGAGGTCAATTTCGCTGGCGGCTCCTCGCTCGACGAGATCCGCTATGTCGAAGCGATCCGGCGCGGCATCATCTTCATCCCGGGTCCGAGCAAGTCGAGCTCGCGCCTGTGGGTGCGCTCGCTCGCCCGTCACGGTGGCACCGCGGCGCCCGATTGGTGGAACGAGCCGTATCCGATCGACGCCGACGTCGCCAAGACGCTGCGCTGAGCGGGCGGCGCAAGGCGGCAGACATTACTGCGGCGGGTCGTAGCGGGAAGGATTCGACGCACTATCCTGCGCGTCAGTCGGTGGATACGGGCAGTTCCTTTGACCGCGGTGCGATGAACCCCGCCGCGGCAACGTGCTCATTGTTGGGAAGTACGACGATTTTTGATCCGACATCGACGCGGCTGTACAGATCGATGACGTCCGCATTCAGCATCCGGATGCAGCCGCTCGACACCTTGTGCCCGATCGTCTCCGGGCTGTTGGTCCCGTGGATGCGGTAGATCGTGTTGCCGAGGTAGATGGCGCGCGCTCCGAGCGGATTGCTCTCGCCGCCGGCCATCCACCGCGGCAGATATGGCTGACGCGCGATCATCTCTTGTGGCGGGGTCCAATCCGGCCACTCCGCCTTGCGGGTCACCGCCTGCGTGCCCGACCAGGTAAAGCCCTCACGGCCGACGCCGATGCCGTAGCGGATCGCCTTGCCGTCACCCAGAACGTAATAGAGCTGGGTTCGTACGGTATCGATGATGACGGTGCCGGCGGTGTAATTGGTCTGATAGCCGACCACTTGGCGGAGCAGGTCGGGGGCGAGATTGGGACTGATCTCGACAGCGTCAGGCTCGTGGCTCTGCATGGCCGCCAACGACGCCCGGGAAATGCCCGCCGCGATCGAGGACACTGGGGCTGCCGCCGCCGAGCCGATCCATAGAGCCCCGGTCAGGATGCCGACGGAGCCGATTGCGAGTACCTGGAATTTCATGACGTCCCCCTTGTGGGAATATAAGTTCTCCTGAAGGATAAGGTTCCTGGCAGGGAAAATAATACTTTAGAAGCCCATCGGAATTATTTAAATATATTGGCTGAATTCAGCAAAAGGACTGGTTTTCAATTATTTTTATTTGGGAATGACGAGGCAGAGGGGAACCTTCCGTGGGGCACGGCATTGGTCTGATGCGCCGGTATGGGCGCCCCGGGGGGCACAATGTTCAGATTCACTACCGCCAAATTCGTCGCCAGCGTGGTCCCGGCCGTCCTGGTCGCCTGCGCCACGGCCAACTTGGTCGTACCGCAGGCGAGGGCGGAGAGCCGGGTTGACAGCGTGCCGGTACAGCCTCTTGCCAAGGGCGACCGCCTTCAGCCGCTGGTGGTGTCGTCCGAGTGCTCGTCGCGCGCTTGGCCTTTTTACGAGCCGAGATGCCAGTTCGATCTCCGCAGTCCGGCGCACCAAGCCCGATCGGTTCGGATCATCGCCCTTCTCTAAGGCACCTTGGTGACCCTGAATCGTCAGGGCTGATGGTGAATTGCCGCGCGCCGCCCTCGATCGTGGCGAGCGGCGCGAGTCGACGATGAAGGATGTGCACCGATGTCAGCAATTGCCCCTGGCGAGCCCGTAACCAACGTCCTGGTTGTGGAAGACGAGATGGTGCTGCGCATGCGCGCGGTGGACATCGTCGAGGACGCCGGATTCACGGCGGTCGAAGCCGTGAACGCCGATCAGGCGCTTTCGATCCTCGAAGCGCGCTCGGACATCTCACTCCTGTTTTCCGACATCCAGATGCCCGGCAGCATGGACGGATTGAAGCTCGCTCACGCGGTGCACGACCGCTGGCCTTCCATCAAGATCATTCTGGTTTCCGGCAAGATCAAGCTGTCGGATGCCGACCGGCCGGCCGACAGCCGTTTCTTCGGCAAGCCGCTCGAGGTCAAGCAGATGATCGCCGAGCTGCAGGAGATGGTGGGCGAAGGTGCACTGGAGATCGTCGCGGAGGCGCCGCCGCCGACCGCGGTTGCGGCACTCGCTGCCGCGAATGCTGCGGACCAGCCGGGTCGCTTCGCGGCCCACAATGTCCTTACCGCCGAGAATGACAGTCTGCGGCTGTTGCTGGAGCAAGCCGGCATCGACGCCAAAGCTCTGCTCGCGCAGGCCGGCATCGATGCCAAGGAGCGCGAAGCCGCCGACAAGCTGCAGAAGCTCATCCTCGACGAATTGCATCATCGCATCAAGAATACGCTCGCCACCGTGAGCGCCATCGCGGCGCAGAGCCTGCGAACCGCGACCAGCATCGAGCACGCCCAGCAGGCCATCGAAGGCCGGTTCATCGCGCTGGGGCGTGCCCACGATCTCTTGATCCAGGTCAGCTGGGCGAGCTCCAGTCTCTTGAACACCGTTCGCGGCGCGACTGAGCCCTATGACAGCGAGGGCGCCGGACGTTTCTCGATCGTAGGCCCCGATATCGGGATCACGTCCGGGGCGGTGATCGCATTGGCGATGACATTCAACGAGCTGTGCACCAACACGACGAAATTCGGCGCGCTCTCGGTTCCGACCGGGCGTATAGAGATCGCCTGGACGATCGACGACGCCGCCCAGGTGCTGCGGCTGACATGGACCGAGACCGGCGGTCCGACGGTGGCGGCGCCTACCCGGCGAAGCTTCGGCACCCGTATGATGGGGTCGCTCGGACAGCAATTGCAGGGCCGGGTCCAGCTCGCCTATCAGCCGAGCGGATTTGTCTATGTGCTCAACGTTCCCCTCAAGTCCCTGACCGCGAAAGCGTGAAGTCAGAAAGTCCGGCCGATCCAGGCGGCGCCGATCGGGCTACTCCAGCCGGATGTTGGCGGAGCGGATCACGTTGCCCCATTTCTCGATCTCGGCCGCCAGCAGCGTTCCGTAGTCCCCGGGCGAGCCCGGAATGGGCGTGCCGCCGAGATCGGCGAGGCGCGCCCTCATCTTGGGATCGGCGAGGCCGGCGTTGAGCTCGCGATTGATGGTGGCGACGATTTCCGCGGGCGTGTTGCGGGGCGCGCCGAGGCCGGCCAATGCGCTTGCCTCGTAGCCTGCCACTGTCTCGCCCACGGTCGGGATATCCGGCAGCGCCTCCAGGCGCGTCGCGGTGGTGGTGCCGAGCGCGCGCAGCCGGCCGGCCCGGATATGGCCGATGGAATTGGGCACGCTGTCGAAAATGACCTGCACCTGGCCGGCGAGCAGATCGGTGAGCGCGGGCCCCAGACCCCGATAGGCCACGTGCACCATCTCGATGCCGGTCATGATCTTGAACAACTCGCCGCACACATGGGCGGCGCTGCCGTTGCCGCCCGAGGCCATGTTGATGGTGCCCGGATTGGCCTTGGCATAGGCGATGAACTCGGCGACCGTCCGGGCCGGAAACGCCGGGTTCACCTCCATCACATTGGGCACCCGGGTGAGGCCGCCGACCGGCGCGATGTCGCGCATGAAATTGAAGCTGAGCTTGTCGTAGAGGGTGACGTTGACCACGTTGGCGGGCGCGACCAGCAGCAGCGTATAGCCGTCGGGGGGCGCCTTGGCGGCCACCTCGGTGCCGATCGTGCCGCCGGCACCCGGCCGGTTGTCGATGATGAAAGGCTGGCCGAGCCGCTCCGACAGCCATTGGCCGATCAGGCGCGCCAGCAGATCGTTGGGGCCACCGGCCGCGAAGCTGGAGATGAGGCGCACCGGCCGCGTCGGATAGCTTTGCGCCAGCGCCAGGCGCGCGGTGCCCGGGAGCGCGGCGGCGCTTGCGGCCAGGTGCAGAAATCGACGGCGCGATACAGTCTTCATGCGGCCTCGGCAGATGCGTTCTTGGGCGAAGATTAGCAGCCGGCCGGATACCACGCGACCGCAATAAGTCATTTCAACGGGCTGGAAGCACAATCATTGGGCACGGGCTGCTTTCGCGGGGTGTGGCGAAGCTCGCATAAATTCGAATTTAATTCTCTGAACGGAAATTTAATGGTGCCCGCCGCCGGTCCGCATATGTGTTGCTCGTGAAGTTCGACATCACCCAATCAACCTCAAGCTTGGAGATTCACAATGAAAAAGCTCAGCATAGTCACCGCAATCCTTCTCAGTCTCACCGGTGCGGCCATGGCCGGCGGCGACAGTGAAAGCCAGCAAAGCTATACGAATGCGACCGGTCCCAATCCCTTCATGCCGGAGTTCAGCACGCCTGCTTCTCATGGCTACTCAGCATTCGCGCAGCAGCAGGTGCCGCATCACCACCAGGTCAGGAAGTAGTGCTTGGAGCCATGCATACCAGCGAGGCTTGCCCCCGCTGTCTCTCGTGTCCAAAGGAAAGACCCCGCGTTTGACGCGGGGTCTTTGTCTGCATGGCTACCCGAGAGTGTCCTTAAGTTCCGTCGCGGATGTCTGCACCCGCCAAAAACCGCAAAATAGGAACCAGTCGGATCGCGCCGGGTTGTCTTCCAGGGAGTGTAAAAAAAGGAGATGACCCATGTTGACGAAGAGCAAGCTTGCCGTTGCGGCGGTGCTTTTTTTGGGCGCCGTCTCGGCCGCACAGGCGGGGAAGGACGATGACCCGGAGGCCACTGGCGGCTTCGTGTGGGGCCCCATGGGACAGAGGATGGGCGGAAGTGCCGTGAACCCGGTGTATCACCGTTCGCTGGGCGGAAAACGTCATACGTACGGTTTTCCGCGCGAGGGTTTGCGCGACTACGATTATGTGCCGTACCCGCGAGATCGCTACCAACGGCAGGATTATTGGGACTGGCGTTAGTTTCAAACAGCGCCTGCTTCAGGCCCCAGCAGCGATGCTGGGGCCTCCTAGCCTCGATGCGAGCGAAGACTCTTCGCGGCCCGGGCCACCCTGAGCGACCGCGATCAACTTCTTCAAGCCATTGATAATGTGGAGGAGGCCCGGCCTGGAATCGAACCAGGGTATGGAAGCCATGCATGGCTTCCGCGTCGCCACTCCGCCACCGGGCCAAGATGGCTTCTAGCCCTCAAGGGTTGAGATCGGGTTAGCCCGGAGCGAGAGCGGCTGCCACAATTGGTGCGTTTCCCACCCCCATTCAAAGCGGGTGGGCCCGGAAGGTCATGCGGGCCGAATTGTGCTCCAGGTTGCGGGGCAGGCGCTCGGCGCGAAAGCCGGCCGCCTCGAGCTTCTGCAGGAAGGCGGCCTCGGTGTAGCGCGTCACCCCGAGCCGGCGGCGCAACCGGCTGTAGGGCGACACCGCGGTGCGGACGAGGCCCCCAAGCGCGGCCAGGAAAAATCCGTTGGCGGCTGCGTAGCGCAGCAGCGTCGTCACATCGGTGAGGGCGCCGGCGTCGGGCGGGATCACGTCGGCGACGATGAGGGCTCCGCCCGCAGCCAGCAAGCGATGCCACAGGCCGAGCACGCGGTCGAGCTCGGGCGGCGAGAGATATTGCGTCATAGAGTTCGAGACGATGAGATCGACACTGCCGTCCGGCAGCCGCTCCACCTCCTCGGGCGACAGCGCCCGGATGCGCGGATCGGCGGCGAAGCGCGCCGCGATGGCGGCGCGCACGCTCGGCGCGGAATCGCACAGCAGCACCTGCGCGGCCACGGCCGCCACCCGGTCGGCATGGATCGCCTCGCCGCAGCCGTGGTCGAGCACGCGCGTGGCCGGGCCCGGCACGAATGCGGCGATCTGATCGGCGATCTCGCGATAATGCACGTCCTTGTGGCGGGCGTTGACATAGATCGAATGGGAGCTGTCCCAGAAGGACCGCCAGTCGGACATCGCTCCCATTCGGATCACCTCGGCGCCAAAGCGCGGCAAGCTATAGGGCGGGACCGGCGGGCGCCAGATCCATTGAAAATACAATCCGATTACAAATGACCGTGGTTATAGCCCGCGGCCGCGCGGGCTCGCGTTGTGACGCAAGCGCCAACCGACTTGCGCATTTGCCGACATGTCGATCTCGCGCAAGCCGAAATCGAAACATGGTTCGTGAGTGTCAATTTCACGAGTGCACTGATTTGCGAAGTCGGGTCAAGCGAGCGCAAGCATCCCTCTGCCCGCGCGCGGGGCGAGGGAGCGCGCCCGTGTCCGGGGAGCGCAGCGAACCAAGCTTCAACGGGTGGTTTGCTTCTTGCGGGCTTCGGTCGCCGAGACGCCCTCGATCGCGGAGTCGAGCTCGATGCGCTCGATGGCGTAGCCGACGTCGCGGCCGTAGAAGACGTTGCTGATGTTGGGCACCGGGACGACCACGAAGCGGCCCTGGTAGTCCCGCAATCCGTGCTCGATGCGGGCGCGGACATATTCGAAGTCGAACGGATTCTTCTCGTCGATCCCTTGCGTGTTGCGCACCGCGATGCAGGCCTGCCCGACCCGGCGGATGCCCTCGACGATGAGCGCCTTGTGCCCGTCATGGAAGGGCTGATAGCGGCCGAGAAAGAGCGCGGTCGGCTTCTTGGGATCGAAGATCGGCCGCAACAGCCGCATCACCTCCTCGGTCCAGTATTCCGGCGTGCCCTCATCCGACACCCGCAGGTCGATCCGCTCCGGCGGGACGAACATCCGGTTGGTGTCCGCA
>DASYFD010000285.1:0-5685 GCA_036498625.1 Xanthobacteraceae bacterium
TTCGGTCAGAATCTCGGCCTTCGCCGCCGCGAAGCCGCGCCGGAAGCCGGACGCATCCGCCTCGCGTAGCGCGGCCTCGTGCGCGGCCAGCGCCACCGAGGGCTTGACCTCGGCCTTGGCCGCGAAATCGTGATCGAACAGGAATTTGGCGGGCCTCAATAGATCAGCTCCTCGTCGCTGCGGCTCTTCGAGATCATGATCTCGCCCTTGGCGGCCAGATCCTTGGCCAGGTTGACGAGCTGCGACTGCGCATCATCGACCTGCCGCAGCCGCACCGGACCCAAGGCCTGCATGTCGTCGATCAGCATCTTGGCGGCGCGTGTCGACATGTTGCTCATGAAGAACTCGCGCACCGGCTCGCCCGCGCCTTTGAGCGCCACGGCCAGCTTGTCCTTGTCGATGTGGCGCATCAGCGTCTGCGCCGAGCCGGTATCGAGCCGGACCAGGTCGTCGAAGGTGAACATCAGCGCCTTGATGCGTTCCGCGCTCTCGCGATTGTCGTCTTCAAGCGAGGTCATGAAGCGGGTCTCGGTCTGGCGGTCGAAATTGTTGAAGATCTCGGCCATCACCTCGTGGGCGTCGCGCCGCCGAGTCTGCGAGAGGTTGGACATGAACTCGGTGCGCAGCGTCTGCTCGACGCGCTCGATCACCTCTTTCTGCACCGCCTCCATCTTGAGCATGCGGTTGACGACGTCGAGCGCGAGCTCCTCGGGCAATATGCCGAGCACGCGCGCGGCATGCTCGGGTCGCAGCTTCGACAGCACGACCGCGATGGTCTGCGGATATTCGTTCTTGAGGTAGTTGGCCAGCACCCCTTCCTGGACGTTGGACAGCTTCTCCCACATGTTGCGGCCGGCCGGTCCGCGGATCTCGTCCATGATGCCGCCGACGCGCTCCGGCGGCAGGTATTGCTGCAGCAGGCGTTCGGTGGCGTCGTAGTTGCCCATCAGCGCGCCGGACGCCGACATCCGCGAGACGAACTCGAGCAGCAGGTTCTCTACCGCCTCCGCCTCGATCGTGCCCAGTGTCGACATGATGATGGAGATTTCTCGCAGCTCGTCGTCGTCGAGCTGGCTCCAGATATTGGCCCCGTACTGCTGGCCGAGCGCCAGCATCAGCACGGCCGCGCGCTCGGGGCCGGTCAATTTGCGGCGGTGGGCATGATCGCCGCCCTGCCGGCTGGCCAGCGCGGCAATGACGCTCGCGATGTCGGTTTGCGGCTTGTTGATGGCGGGTTCGTTGGCCATGGCTTCCGATCAGGCGTTTTCGTGCAGCCAGCTGCGGATGATGGAGATGGCTTCGGCCGGGTTCTTGTCGGCGAGCTCGCCGACCTTCTGCACCGACTGGGCGTGGACCTGGCCCTGCACCTGGGCGACATCGATCATCTTGGCGGTGGCGCTGGGCACCGCCTTGATGTCGGCGCCGCCGCCGGCCGCGATGGCGGCGCGCGGGTCGCCGGTGCCGAGCGCAGCCGCGATGTCGCCTGGATGTTCGGGCGTGATGATGCGAGTGACCAGCGGGCGCACCACCAGCAGAAGCACCACGATGCCGAGCAGCACCATCACGAGCTGCTCCGCCCAATGCATGATGTCGTCCTTGGTGAATTGCAGGAAGGCCATGAAGCCTGTGGGTTCCTGCGTGGCGGCGCCGCCGACCTCGGCAAAACGCAGATTCACCACCTCGACCTGGTCGCCGCGCTTCTGGTCGAACCCGATCGAGGAGCGCACCAGGGCCGCGATGCGATCAATCTCCTCCTTGTCGCGCGGCTGGTAGACCGGCTCGCCCTTGTCGTCTCGGGCATAGATGCCGTCGACCAGCACCGCCACCGAGACGCGGTTGAGACGCCCGCCCTCCGTCACCTCGGTCTTGGTCGAGCGGGAAATCTCGTAGTTGACGATTTCCTCGGTCTTCTTGCTCTGATCGCGGCTGGCGCCGGCGGCATCCGGTGGGGGCCCGCCCGGGATCGCGTTGGCGACGGTCACCTGGCCCTGCTTGTTGTCGGCCGAGATCGCCGATTCCTCCCGCGTCTGGCTCGAGCGCAAGACCCGCCCTTCGGGATCGAATTTCTCCGAGGTCTGGGTCACCTTGTTGAAGTCGAAATCGGCCGTGAGCTGCACCCTGGCATGGCCCGGCCCAACCACCGACGAAACGATACCCTCGACCTGCTCGCGCAGCCGCTGCTCGTAGGCGATCTTCCGCTCGTCGGCGCTGCCTCCGATATTTTCGGCGCCGCGAGCGCCGTCGGCGAGCAGGCGGCCGGATTCGTCCACGATCGAAACCCGCTCGGGCTTGAGGCCGTTGACCGCGGACGCCGCGAGATGGCGGATGGCATTGACCTGCTGGGGGTCCAGCTTGCCGCGCACCTTCAGCACGATCGAGGCCGTCGCCTCCGGGGTCTCGCGGGAGAACAGCGGGCGCTCGGGCAGCACCAGATGGACGCGCGCCGCCTGCACCCGGTCGAGCGCCCGGATGGTGCGCGAGAGCTCGCCCTCGAGGGCGCGCAGGTGGTTGATGTTCTGCACGAAACTAGTGGCGCCGAGCGCGTCCGACTTGTCGAAGATTTCGTAGCCGATCCCGCCGCCCTTGGGCAGGCCGCTTTCCGCCAGGCTCATGCGCAGGCGCGGCACCCGGTCCTTCGGCGCCAGCACGATCGCTCCGTCGTTGCGCAGCTCGTAGACGATGCCCTGGCGCTCCAGCTCCTTCACGATCGCGGTGGAGTCCTCCAGGCTGAGATCGGTGAACAGCGGGCTCATCTGCTGGGCGGTGACGCGCAGGATGAGGAATCCGAAAAAGCCCACGAGCGCAATCGTGACGGCGCACATGGCGGCAATTCGCGCCGCACCGAGCGATTTGAGGAAGTCGAGCAATGCTTGCACGGGGAATCCGACCTGACAACATCCGACCCGGCAAGATTTGCCTGGTACAAGGTTACTGTCTGGTTAATTTCCGGGCCGCTGACACGCAAAGGCTCCGTCGCGTCGCAAAAACGCAACAGCCCCGCCAAGGCGGCGGGGCGGCAACCGACGGCTCAATATGCGCTTATTGCCGGTATTGCTGGATGCGCGTGGTGCGCAGGCCGGCCAAGCCATGCTGGTCGATGGAATATTGCCAGGAGAGGAATTCCTCGACGGTCAGCGTGTAGCGGCTGCAGGCTTCTTCAAGCGAAAGAAGTCCACCCCGCACGGCGGCAACCACCTCGGCCTTCCGCCGAATGACCCAGCGCTTGGTGCCCGGTGCCGGCAGATCGGCAATCGTCAACGGGCTGCCGTCCGGTCCGATCACGTATTTCGCCCTTGGTCGAAGGGGCTCAGACATTTGGATGAACTCACGCACTCGACTGACCAACTCGATGCAAAAATTACACGTCCCGGCTTAAAATTTGCCTAAGCCTATCTTGCAAATTGGGAAATTGTTGCCCCGCCGGATCCGGCAAGCCGACGCCGGCAGAAAATGCAGCCTGGTCGGGCGGCCGAGGCCCGAAATGCCACTTGGTCAGACGATTCGGGCGAAGCTTGGTGCGAGCCCGGGGGCAGCTGCAGTGCCGGGTTACCGCCACTTACACCCGGATATCGATGCCCGTGCTGCTGGGGCGCACTCGGCTATAGCCGACGGCAGGCGCGTCGACGGGGGACAGCTCCCGATCCGGGATGATGACGCGCGCAGCGCTCGCCGGCGCGCCATTGTTGGAATAAGGATTCTGGCTGCCGAAGCCGCCTTGGCTTTGGTCGCGCAGGCTGAATTGCAATGCATCGTCCGCGGTCTTGAGCCCGGCCAGCTGCAGGGAACGCTCGAGCGCGGGTGCGTCACGCCGCAGAAGATCGAGCGTCTCGGGGCGGTCGACGATCAGCCGGGATGTCACTTTACCCTCCCGGTCGACATCGAGCCGCACGTCGATGCGGCCGAGCTCCGGCGGATCGAGACGAATCTCGAAGCGGTTCTTGCCGGCCTGGGCATGGAACGCGATCTCGACCGCGAGCCCGGCGATCGGAATGGCGGTGGCGGGGGCGGTCGTGGCGGGGGCGGTCGGGGCCGCCGAGGTCGCCAGCGCGGCCGGTGCGATCAGACCGCTCGAGCCGTCCGGCGATTGCGGGGTGCTGTCGGCTTGAATGCCACCCGGATGTGCAGCGCCACCACCGGGGGTTTCGGCCGCCGCTGCCTCGATGTGCCGAGCCGGGGTGTCGAGGGCCTGCCGGGTAATGTCCTCGATCCGGCTCGTGGATCCGGCAAGATCGCTCTTCGAATCGCCATTCGGGTCGATGTTGGGGTCCAGATTCGAATTGTCTTGTGGCGGCGCGGTGGCGTCGGTCGTTTGGCTGTCCGTGGCTCGCTGGCGGGCCCGGTTGGCAGCCGCCCCCGGGCTCCCGGCCGCATTGCCGGGCAGAGCGTCTGCGGCATTGCGCTCCCCTGCGCCGCTCGGTGAAATCAGGTCCTTCTGGGCCGGTTGAGGTGTGAGCGAGGGGATCGTGGCCGCATCGGGGGCCCTGGCGCCCGGCTTGCTGCCGTCGGCGCGGGTGCCGGGGGTGGTCCCGTTGCCCGCGGCAGGCTTTGTATTGGCACGATCGGTGCCCGGCGCGCCCGCTTTGACTGCATCGGCCGCGGCGGCGAGTTGAGTCGCATCCTGACCAATTGCGCTGTCGTCTCCGCTCCCGGTCGGCGCCGTCGGGATCGCAGTTAGGCTCACCGGCACGCTGATGGGGACTGCGACGGGCTGCGATGCGACGGCGCCTGACGTATCGGCCGATGGAGCGGCGGGCGGGGTTGCGGTGTCCGACTGGGCGGCATCCGGTTGAGCCGTCTTGTCGCCCTGGATATCGATGCTCGCCGCGGCGGTACTGCTTCCGGCGGCCGCGGGGGCGCCGGTGGCGCCGGTCACGACGGTCGCGATGGTGGCGAAGACACTGGGATCGACCGTTGGGTCGGTGTCCTTGGCGTCCTTGGCAGAGTTCTTGGACAGGGCACCGGACGCCGGCGCGGTTTCCGCGCCGTCGCTGCCTTGTAGCCCATCCGGCGACGATGCGTTACCGGCTTGAATGCCCGGGGCGGGGCGATCGGACGGCGATATCTGCGGGCTCGCCGATGTCACCGGCGATGACGATCGGATCAGGTGATCATCCGCCGGGCGTACCGCGGGCTTCTGGCCCGGGAATGAGGGCGGCGTCAGCGCAGGCGACACCGGGGAAGGCGACGGGTCGTTCCCGTCAAGCAGGGAGGCAAAGGGGCTCGCCTGGTCGGCCGACTGCGCGGACGAGAAGTTGTTTCGTGCAGCCTGACCCGCATGGACATGGCGCAGGGCGACGGCCTCTGGCGTGACATTCGACACGAACCACCTCTCGAAACGGAACGATCCCACGATCGCCTTGCATGACCGGCCGCAATTCTTGCGGCTGGTCTTGGTGCGATGTTGCTGTCGCGGTTCTTGCTCCCGTCCTTGGTGCAATCGGCGGGCCACCCGGCGTTCGCAGGGAAAGCGTTATTCTCCAGAGACTTGGCGGGAGGCCCTGGGGCGTGCTACGAGCCTCGGGCGGCACAAACCTGCTGAAGTGCCGGCAAGAACTGCCGGGCCGCGCGCCAGCAGCCGAACTCCAGCCCGTTGTGCTGCGGCATTCGCTCAGTTGCGGCATTCGCTCCCATAATCGCCTATATTGAGGTGACGGACTGCCAATGGCCTTAAGCCCACCAGGGCGG